>JARRJQ010000344.1:0-11568 GCA_037388985.1 Desulfobacterales bacterium
CTGTTGTTCTGCTGCGGTCGTTCAGCCTACCGGGCCGGAAGTCTGGCAGCCTGTCTTGAATATCAGCTGCCCGAGGGCCTGACCACCATCGTTGTCCCGTGTGCCGGTGGAATTTCGATCCAGCACCTCCTGGGGGCCTTCAGGGGAGGCGCCGACGGTGTCATGGTAATGACATGCCATGCCGACAACTGTCATTCTGAAAACGGCAACACCCATGCCCGCCGGCGCATAGAACTGTTGTCCGGAAAGCTTCCGCAGATGGGTGTTCCCCCTGAAAGACTGGAAATCCACAACCTGGCGGCCAACATGTCCAGGGAGTTTGCAAACATTACCCTGCGGTTCGAGCAGAAACTCAAAGAAGCATTAAAATAAGAATCAATTTAAAATCGAGGTTAATATGCCCGAAAATCCCAAGCGCACCGAAATAACCGTACTCAACCACAGCCGCTTTAAAGACTGGCCTCATCTTCAGGCCGAGTGCCAGGCCTGCGGCCTGTGTGCCAGCACCTGCCCGGTCTCCGGCGTCGATGAATTCGATCCGCGCAGCATTGTTCGCCTGGTCGGGTTGGGCCGGGAAGAAGAATTAGTCGCGGCTCGCTGGCCCTGGATATGCACCATGTGCGGCAAGTGTGAATATGTTTGCCCCATGGGCATCGAAATCCCAGATCTGATGCGTGACGTCCGCGGATTGAGAGACCGTGACAAGGTACCGGGCATCCTGCAAAAAGGGGTCGATGCTGCCCTGCGCACGGGCAATAACCTGGGACTTCCCAAAGAAGATTTTATCTTCATTGTTGAAGATGTAGCCGAAGAAATTGCCGCAGAGCCGGGTTTCGAGGATTTTAAGGTTCCGATCGATAAAAAGGGCGCCAACATCCTCACGACCATTCACAACAAGCTGATCAACACCCACACCGAAGATTTAAAATACTGGTGGAAAATATTTTATGCTGCCGGAGAAAACTGGACGATTACCTCGGATGCCTGGGAAGGCACCAGTTGGGGCTTTTTTACCGGGGACAACAAGGCTATGCAGGTCATGGCCGCGCGGATCGTCGAACAGATAAAAAAATTCGAAATCAAAAACCTCATGTGGCCCGAATGAGGGCATGCTTACCTAGCGACCCGGTCGGGTCTTAAAAAATGGTACCCTCAAATTCTGGAAAAAATCGGCACCTACACCGTCTTTGATCTTATGATCAAATTCATTCGGGAAGGAAAAATCAAACTGGACAAATCGCGGTTTGATGTACTGGCTACCTACCATGATCCGTGCAACTACTGCCGCAAAGCTGAAAAACTATTTGGACACGGATTTTATGATGAACCCCGCTGGATCATGGATCAATGCCTCGAAAACTGGGTGGATCTGTGGCCCAACCGCGGACAACAGGTCTGCTGCGGCGGTGGCGGCGGTACCATGACCACCGGATACAACGACGAGCGAATTTACTATGGCCGTCGAAAAATGGAACAGATAAAGACGATCGGTGCCTCCATGGTGGTTGTTCCCTGCCATAGCTGCCATGGACAGCTGAACAACATAAAAGACAAGTACGACATGCAGGATTTGACGGTCAAGTACCTTTGGGAGCTGGTGGCTGATTGCCTAGTGTTGGAGGGACCCTGAATTGACGTTGGATGCCGGATACTGAATCCTTGACACTTGCCTTGTCTTCATCAAATTTTTAGATGATATCAAAAGTTAATCTGATCCCTACTACGAATTGCGCCCGTTTGTTAGTCCGTTTACACAAAAAAAGCACCTACGAAATATTCGTAAGTGCTTGATTTTCTGGTGCTGAGGGACAGAATCGAACTGCCGACACGGGGATTTTCAGACCAGATTTTTGAAAATCCAAATATGTTGTGATTTTAAGCAGTTGCTTCTATTTTAAATTTTTAGGCTATCTTTGGTTTCGTTTGGAACTGTTTGGAAATATTTGACCTTGACGGGCACAATTTGGGCACAATTTTGTTTCCTCGAGATCTCCCTTGTCACCCTCCCCTTTACAAAAATCATAACGCCATATTGTTCGATACCATCAATTCCGTGTATGAATCGAATTTTATGCAGCGTGATATTTGACAGCAGAACTTTCGACAGTAACCTCTGGCAACTTCTTTGATAAAAAGTGCTAATCGATAAAACAAAGTCTGCTCTGGGATTTGCCGTAACCCCGTATGCTGGGCAAAGATTTTTACCTGATCCGATCCAGCATACTGAAATAACAATTTAGCAGAGGCGTAAACCATGGATTGCCGGTATAAAAAGGCAGGGCTTTGAACTTTCGATGAGCAAATGCCGTGTTGATTCCATTACCCAAAATCATCTCTGCCAATTTTTCTCCCAGATAGGTTGCCAATGCGGCGCCATGTCCACAGTATCCAAGGGCATAATAGATACCATCTTTTCTTCCAATATGAGGCAAGCGATCCATTGTGAACCCCACTTTCCCCGACCAAACGTATTCAATTTTGCAGTTGCTCAATTGCGGATAGACCCACAGCATATGCTGGCGCATAAGATCGGCATTTTGCCGTAAAGCGAAGCGGCTCGATTTTGGTCGCCCGCCGAACAGGATACGTTTTTGATCCGGAGAAAGCCGAAAATAATATAACATCCTTTTGGTGTCGTAAATCATACGGTCATTCGGAACAAGTTCCAGCGCCAGGTCCTGGGGAAGCTCTGCAGTGGCAATCATCAGGCTTTCAACCGGAAAGATACGCCGTTGCAGCCAGGGCACCAGATTTCCGGTATACCCATTGGTGGCGATAACAACCTGAACCGCTGTAAGCGGACCCTGGTTGGTTGTAATTAAAAACTGACCGTCTTGGAATTTGATATGCTCGGCGGCAACCTCTGCGTGCAGATCCACTCCAAGCTGATCCGCCATTTTGATCAGGCCCGCGATATACTTTGCAGGATGTAGACCGGCGCTTTGGGGATCGATAAGAGCGCCATGATAACGATCCGAGCCAATTTCGGATCGCATCTCCGACGGTTGAATCAAGCGCGTGAGATGATCAAAGCGGGTACCCAGAAACTCCTGCTCGCGCATGAGCATTTCAAAATGAGCCGGTTTATAGGCCGCTACAATGTGCCCATGGCGTTTAAAATCACAATCGATATTGCCCTCTCTCACCAGGCGTTCAACACAGTTTACCGATTCCAAGGATTCGGCAAAAAATTGTCGCGCCTTTTCTTCTCCCAATTTTTTTAATACAGACAACAGGCTTTCACTCAGCCCGGTAAGCGTCATGCCCCCATTTCTGGCGCTGGCAGCCGATCCAAGCTGTTCTCTATCAATTACCGTTACCTCGGCCCCATTCTGGCGCAAGCGGATAGCCGCTGTTATTCCTGTGTACCCACCGCCGACAATCAGCACATCCGTTTTGTCGGGCAAAGGTATTTTGCGATAGGACTTCGCCAGCTGCGGCGGATCAAGCCAATAGGGTATTTCTTGTAGGATGGTATTCATATCCAACATCGAATGACTCACTCTTTCCAAGCGGTGCCCCAGTCATGGGTGTCCTTGACCAA
Organism: Desulfobacterales bacterium; assembly: GCA_037388985.1. Taxonomy (GTDB): domain Bacteria; phylum Desulfobacterota; class Desulfobacteria; order Desulfobacterales; family JAHEIW01; genus JAHEIW01. The sequence goes on from JARRJQ010000344.1 coordinate 3,545, forward strand.
ATCCACCATCAGAGATGTCTCTGCCGACAGGACCCCATCTATTTTGCTAATTTTTTTAAAAATAAGTTCCTGAAATTCTTTTAAAGATCGTGTAATAAAGTCGGCATCGATATCGGCCCCACCTGTCGTCAAAGCTACCCATATCAATGAATCAATTTTTATGAGCTCTTTAAGAACGTGATCTGCTTTCTTAAGATTGATATGTATTTTCAAATTACCAACGATCTCAAAACCCAGATCAATCGGATCCGCAACAGCGACAATTCTGATGATACCATTTGAAAGCAGTCGTTTTAGCCGTCGGCGCACTGTGAATTCGGAAATATTCAACTCCTGGGCAATCGCATTGTTGGGCATGCGGCCGTCCTTTTGCAGCAAACGAATCAATTGGCAGTCCAGACGATCCAGTTTTTTTGTGGACTTCAAGCTTTGACTGTTGTCTCTTATTCTATTTTTTTCGATATTTTTATTCATATTATTTATTTTTTATTTCTTAATTTAATATATTTTTTACATTTATCGATGATTATGTCAAGAATTTTCTTGACAAAAAGGCCCGGTGGCTTGTTGTTAAGCCTCAACGTTAAAAGCACTTAGCTACTTTTGCTTTTTGGGCTTACGGCTGAAATTTTCAGCCACCTGCTAGGCGGGCGATCGTGGATCGGGAAAAAAGTCGACACCAATCTTTCCGGGCAGGATGAGAAGCTTAGAAGTGGGGGAAGAATTTAGAGTAATATAAGTAAGGAAAAATAATGAAAAAAATTATCATTGCCGGTGTTGGCGCGCAGGGGAGCACGATTGCCAGACGAATGGATGCGCATCCGGGTGTATCGGAAATTATTTGCGCGGATTATGACTTCAAGGTTTCGGAAAAATTGAGCAAATCACTGAAAAAGGCAACCGCCGTGCAGCTCGACGCCCGGGAAGTGAAGAACGTAATCAAGGCTGCGGAAGGATGTGACCTGGTCGTTAATGGTCTGCCTCTGGAATATAACCTGATCATCATGGAGGCTGCCTTGGCGCTAAATGCCTCCTATATAGACATGGCCGGCCCCATGGAAGATATCGGCTTCGTAGAAAGCTACCAATTGATTTTTTCCGAATGGTATCAAAAATTCAAAGAAAAGGGACGAACGGCACTCGTGGGTTGCGGATCATCGCCCGGTCTGGCCAATGTCATCGCAAGAGAATCAGTAGACAAACTGGATGAGTGTGATCAAATTGGCATTTATATTTATGAAGGTGTCTGGGCAAAGCGCTTTACGCCCTTCTGGTGGTCACCGGAAGTGGCATTCGGAGACATGGCACACAATACCTTTCGGTATGAAAATGGAAATATTGTGGAGGACAAACCCTTCAGTCGTCCCCTGATGATGAAATTCAAAGGCATTGATCGGGAGATTCGGATGGTCGATCATGAACACGATGAGCCGGTTACCATGGGATTAATGGCCGATAAAGTGCTCAGAGGTGTCAAAAGCGTGGAGTTTAAATACGGCGGCCCCCATGTAGAGCTTTCCGAGTTCCTTTATAATATGGGCTTGCTTTCAAAGGAACCCCTGACGGTCAAGGGCGCCGAAATCGTTCCGATGGACGTGGTGCTGAAATTATGTCCACCGGCACCGAAATTTCCGAATGAAATCAAGACCATCCTTGATGAAGGACTGGTATCGGAAGAAGCCGCTTTTGTGGTGCGGGTTGATGGCAACAAGGGAAATAAGTCCGTGCGAATCGACTGTTACGTCAATGCACCGGGATTGGTGAAAGCTTTTGAAAAGGCCGAGTTAAGCCACGAAGCCTTTTTGACAGGCCAGTGCGCTGCTGTTTTCGTGAAAATGATGGTGGATGATGTCTTTACCGAAAAAGGGGTATTTGTTCCGGAGCAGCTGCATATAGATGCCCGTCATTATTATTTTCAGGAACTCGCCCATTGGGGCGTCACGGTAGATGAAATCGTTGGTAAAAGGATCGCCTGATAAAAGCCAAGAGAAATCTTGTTGATCCTCTAAATCCAGTCAAAAAAATACTTAAAACTAGAATCCAATTCATCTTAAAAATACGCAGAGAAATTGGCCTACAAATGTGATTATTGCGACAGGGATCCGGCTTGCGTAAAAGAATGTGCGCTTAAGGCAATCGTCTTCTTGGCCGAAAAGTTTTGAACAGCATTAGCTGCAAAAACCCCAAGCTGATGAATCTCAAGCCTGAAGATTGTCAATGGTCATGCTGGGAAGAAATAGAAAAAGGAAGCCAAAAAACTAGCAAATGACTGCCCCACCTGAATTTAGCCTCTCTTAAGAAGAGATTGATGGTATAAAAAAGAGGCGGGAGAACCTCCCGCCTCTGGGCCAACAGAATAAGGGTTTATGCGGCCTTAAGCTCCGTCCAGATTTGATCATAAGTCCGGGTGGCCTCTCCGACATCCTTGAGATATTCGAGACGTTTCATGACAGCTTCAGACGGATAAATACCCGGGTTGTTGAGATCTTCCTTGTTAATGAATTTTTTGGCAGCTTCCACAGGGGTGGCATAATGCACAAAATTGGAGACGGCGGCCGACACCTCGGGTCTAAGGGCATAGTTCATAAACACTTCCGCCGTGTACTTATGCGGAGCCGATTTCGGAATGGCCAGGTTATCATCCCAGATTTCGCAACCTTCTTTGGGGATACAGTACGCAAGATCGTCGTTTTCTTCTTTTGCCATCAGGACATCCCCGACCCACAATTGGGAAAGCCATACCTCGCCGGAAATCAAAAGACTTTTTACGGGTGCGGATATATAGGCCTTCAACAGCGGTTTTTGTTCCATAAGGAGCTTCTTGGCATCCATAAGTTCTTTTTCAGTGGTGGAGTTTATGGAATAACCTTGTACTTTTAACGCCACGGACATGGCAGAGCGCATATCGTCGAGCATGGTAATTTTTCCTTTGTACCAGAGAAATTTCCAGCTATCCACCGGACCGGCTACCTTCTTGGAATTATAACCAAAACCCGTGGTGCCCCACTGCCAGGGTACGGTATGTTTTCTTCCGGGATCGTATGGCGGATTTTGCAGTGCCGGGGATACACCTTTTATATTGGGGATATGATCATGGTTGATCGGCGCCAGAATGCCCTGCTTTAGCATGATTTCTATCATATAGCCTGTGGGTACCACGATATCATATCCGGTTGCGCCGGATTGCAGCTTCGCCAGCATCGCCTCGTTGTCTTCATAGGTGTCGTAATTGACTTTGACACCGAATTCTTTTTCGAAATTCGGAATGGTGCTCTCGTCAACATAGTCCGACCAATTGTAGATGTTCAACTGCTTGGAAAGTTTACTGCGGTCCACCTCAGCGGCATAAGCTTTACGGGTTCCGCCAAAAAAGCTGTCGGCGATGGTCAGTGCAGCAGCCATCGAAAGCCCCAACGCGGTGGTCTTTTTGATGAAGTCCCTGCGGGTCAGATTACCGACTTCAAAGGTTTCAATCAATTCATCAATCATTCTTTTTTTGGCTTTATCTCTCATTTTATCCCCCTTTCTATGATTCTGATTCATATTGCGGTCATCTGTTTGCTTTTATTCTCGACAATCGCCGGGCAGTCCGGCGATGAAGAAATTAAACGGATTTTCTTTGCAGCCTATCCGCCGCGGTAATCAGCGTAATCGAAATGAGAACAATTAATGCGCTCAGGGCATTGATCTTCGGAGAAACGCCCAATCTCACCATGGAATATATTTTCAACGGCAGGGTAGTCGATCCCACACCCGCCACAAAAAAGGTGATAACAAAATCATCAAAGGAAAGCGTAAAAGCCAACAGCGCGGCGGCCATAATCCCCGGCAGCAACTGGGGAATGGTCACCTTAAAGAAAGTCGTCCATTCATCGGCGCCAAGGTCCATAGACGCTTCTTCAAGGGAGCGATCCATGCCCTGCAACCGCGCTCGCACAATCAACATCACAAAGGGTATATCAAAAGCAACGTGAGCGATGATGATCGTTTTAAGACCCAGATTGATATGGATCATCACAAAGAAAATGACCAGGGAAATACCCACAACGATCTCCGGTGTGACGATAGGAAGAAATAAAATTCCGTCGAAGATCGCCTTGCCCCGAAAACGGTATCTGTAAAGTCCATAGGCAGTCAGCGTACCGATAATGGTTGACAGTACCATGGCCACTACTGCGACGATGACACTGTTCTTCAAAGCATCCAGCACCAGGGGATCCTGGATAAGCTTGAGATACCACTGCCAGGTAAAACCTTCCCAAACGACACTGAATCGGGAAGTATTAAAAGAAAATGCAATCAAGACACAGATCGGCAGGTACAAAAATAGATAGCACGCACCCGTAAACCAGGTCAAGGGCTGAAAAAACCCTCTCCTTTTCATTGCACTTCCTCCAAAGCCTCTTTACCGCCTGCGAATTTCAAATACGCAAAAATCGCAAATAGAACGATTGTCATAAGGATAAAGGAGGCGGCGGAACCAAAGGGCCAGTTTCTGGCAGGCCCGAACTGAAGTTGAACCAGGTTGCCGATCATCATGGCTTTAGCCCCTCCCAGAAGATCGGAAACGACGAAAACTCCCACCGACGGGATAAAGACCAGCAGCGATCCGGCCAAAATCCCGGATTTGGTTAAGGGTACGGTCACCTTTAAAAAACGCCAAAAGGGTGTGGCACCCAGATCTTCGGCGGCCTCTAAAAGAGCAGGATCAAGTTTTTCGATAGATGCATACAGCGGCAACACCATAAAGGGAAGATAAACGTAAGCAATTCCCAAAAGAATTGCCCCCTCGGTGTATAGCATTGTCAGAGGTTTGCGGATAATGTACAGATACTGCAGCACGTGGTTGAGAAGTCCTGTGTCGCGCAGAATCAGCATCCAGGCATAGGTTCGGATGAGATCGCTGGTCCAGAAAGGAAGGATTACCAGAAAAAGCAAGATATTGCGCCAGCGTTTGTCAGCCCTGGCAATCCGATATGCCATGGGGTATCCGATCAGCAGCAAAATCACGGTGGTCAAAAAGGATATGCGAAAGGTGCGCAGTAAGATTTTCAGATAGAGGGGATCTAAAAAGCGGGTATAATTTTCCCACGTAAATAACCACCTGACGCCCCCGTAAAGGCCTCTTTCGAGAAAACTGTAAACGGCCATCAAAACCAACGGAAGCAGAAAAAAGATCCCGATCCAGAAAATGCATGGGAAGAGCACACTAAGGGCTCTGGTATTATCGTGCCGATTGAAGAATTTTAGAATCCGCATTCTGAGACTTGCTTTTTCCATGGATATGAACGTTCAGAATTTAGTCATAAGATGAGGTTTTGAAAACAGTTCTTGATTATTCGACGAGAATGACGGAGTCATTCCGATGCCAGGATACGAGCACGTGATCTCCAACCGAAAATGAAAGTTGCTGCTGACCGGTTCTTTCTTTTTTTAAAAATACGGTGATATTTTCCTCGGGAGAAAGCTCGATAACATAATGCGAGGAATCACCAAGGTATATTTTGTTGATTATCTTACCGACAAACTGATTCTCCCAATCTGAAGTTGCGCTTTCCGGCTCAACTCTTATTTTTTCAGGTCTGACCGAAAACTGAACCTTCCGCCCCACGGAGAATCCTTGATCCGGCGGTAAAGCCATCTTCAGGCCGCTTTCGGTTTTCAAGGACAAATGATTTTCATCTATCGTAGTAATTGCTCCTGAAAAAAAGTTGGATTCCCCGATAAAGTCGGCCACGAATCGGGTTCGGGGGCGTTCGTAGATTTCCTCCGGTGTTCCGACCTGCGACAGACGACCTCTTTCCATAACAGCAATGCGATCCGACATGGTCAGGGCTTCTTCCTGGTCGTGGGTAACATAGATAAAGGTGATACCAATCCTTTCCTGGAGGCTTTTTAATTCGATTTGCATGGCCTTGCGAAGCTTGAGGTCGAGTGCTCCCAGTGGTTCATCCAGAAGAAGGACTTCCGGTCTCAGCACCAGGGCCCGGGCAAGGGCAACCCGTTGTTGCTGCCCCCCGCTTAATTGATGCGGAAAGCGATCACCCATTCTTTTTAATTGCACCAGATCCAGGACTTCTTCCACCGCTCTGAAAAACCGTATTCACGTTTCTTTCATAGGGTCTTTTGTTGCCGACATTGATATTGTTGATTAATATCTCCCCCTCGGTGGGCTGCTCAAAACCGGCAACCAGTCGAAGTGTGGTCGTTTTGCCACATCCGCTGGGGCCTAAGAGAGAAAAGAACTCGCCGCGTTCGATTTTCAAATTAAGATTATCGGCGGCAATCACGTCGCTAAATCTCTTGGTCACCCCTTTTAGTTCAACGGATATATCCACTATTGGGCTCCTGTACCTCAACCCCGGGCAATTGCCCCTGAATGAAAATTAAAAACTGGAAGATTTCAACATGTACAAAATTCGATGTCTGGATGCCTCCATCATTCTGAATATCCCAATCGATAAAGGCATTACAAGAGCTAATATTTTTTTCTTGAAAAATATTAATCCAAAGCCGAACTCATCAACTCCAGCACGCAACGGGCGGCCAGATGGGCAGTGTTGGCACTCACTCCGTCAAATAAGGGATTTACCTCCACCACATCAAATCCAATGATGTTGCCGCGATCGGCAATCAAATCAATGATATCTGAGAAATCCGGGAAAAAGAGCCCTCCGGGTTCGGGTGTACCGGTTCCCGGGGCTGCCGATGGGTCAAAAAAATCGATATCCAGACTGATGTAGTAATCCCCCTCTTTGAATAGATCAGGAGCCGGCTGCAATAAATTTTTCTTTAACTCCCTGGTGGTGATCACGTTAACTCCCATCTCCTGAACCCTGGCAATATCATGCGGCGAATTTGTCAGCCCCCGGATACCGATCAAGGTGACAGATTCCGCCAGTCCCTTTTCCAGCAAGTGCTGAACCGGGCTTCCGTGCGTAAAATCACTGTAGAACATCTGGTCACAATCGGCATGGGTGTCAAAATGCACATAATGAAATTTTCGACCCTCAAACGCCTGGACCACGGGATCAGTAATTGAATGGTCTCCTCCCAGTGCCGCCGGAATTGCGCCGGCATCAAGAATGGAGGTCACGGCCCCGGTAATCGCCTTCCAATTTTTTTCAAGGCTAAGAGGTTCAATCTCCACATCACCGGCATCGGCAATGGTCTTGCCTTGCAGAATCCATTTTTGCCGATCCGCATCATAATAGCGGTTCTCATGACCATTATAGGAGTAGAACATGGATGCATCCCGGATGGCCCGCGGGCCGAAGCGGGTGCCGGGTCTGTAGGTAGTCCCTTCGTCATAAGGAATACCTAAAACCACGGCGTCTGCTTTCTGCTCGGGTTGCCAGAAAGCGTAGCCGGCAAAGGTGGCAATGCCGGTAAAGGGCAGACTCTCCCGAGGTGGTGAAAAGGGTGAGCGCGGAAACTGATTATTCATAAGTCATCTCTCTTCCTGAATTCTTTAAATCATCCCAGATACCCGGGGGTACGCGGAATCCGAACCGCACCCTCAAGCAGGTTTAAGGCCAGCTGGTGACGCTTTTCTTCCGGTGTGCCTGCGGTGATGCGCTGTTTCATCTGGATGCCCCGCTGCTTGCGCTCGATTTTATCGGCTTCTTTAAAAACCAGAGCGCCATAATGACACTCGGCAACACAGGCCGGATTACCACCGCACAGATCGCACTTATAGGCTTTGCCGGATCCGTATTGCTCGATCATGCCATAGGGACAGGCGGCGACACAGTCGCCGCAACCATTGCATTTGGTGGCATTGATTGCCACAACACCTCTTTCGTTTTTATAGATCGCCTCCTCGGGACAGGCTTCCAAACAATCCGGTTTGGGACATTGAAAACAGACACTCGGCACCGAGTATCCCTGGAGGGGAAAGTTGCTGATTTTCAGCCGTGCCTTAGAAGGCATGAACAACCCTTCTTTGACAGCGGCACACACATAGGTGCAACGGTTACAGCCGGTGCATCGATTGGGTATGGCCAGCAAATGCTTTTCCATAA
>JARRJQ010000345.1:0-4095 GCA_037388985.1 Desulfobacterales bacterium
ATTGGAGGCGATCAGTACCGGCGGGTCGCCGGGCCTTCGATCCGCGTTTTTAGCGGCAATATCCTTCCCCGTAATTTTCCGGGCCCGATTGATGACCTCCAGTACGGAGAATCCCTTTCCGTTTCCCAGGTTGTAAACATTGCTGACCGCTCCGCCCGACAACTTCTCAATCGCCAGCACATGGGCACCTGCCAGGTCGGTCACGTGGATGTAATCGCGGATGCAGGTGCCATCAGGTGTTGCATAATCGGTACCGAATACTTTAATCGCTTTGCTTTTACCGGCCGCTGCATCGAGCACCAGCGGAATCAGATGGGTCTCAGGATCATGGTCTTCACCGATTTCCGCATCGGGGTCTGCGCCGGCGGCATTGAAATAACGCAGGCTGATGTATTTCAGGCCGTAAGCGGCCTGATAATCTTCCAGGATTTGTTCAATCATGCGTTTTGTCTTGCCATAAGGGTTGATGGGGTTCAGCGGGTGATCTTCATCAATCGGTGATTTTACCGGGTTGCCGTAAGTGGCACAGGTTGAAGAAAACACAAAATATCTGACCTTATTTTCGACAACGGCATGCAGCAATTGAATCGTGTTGCGCAGGTTGTTTTCATAGTACTTCAACGGGTTTTCCACCGATTCCCCCACATACGCATAAGCCGCAAAATGCATCACGGCATCGATTTTATGGCGGCTGAAGCATTTCTTTAAATGCGTCGGATTGCCCACATCGCCCTTAAAGAATTCTCCCCACCTCACAAAATGCTTATGCCCATAAACCAGGTTGTCGATGGTTATCGGGTTGAAGCCCTTTTGCGACAGCTCTTTGCAACAATGTGCGCCAATGTATCCGGCCCCGCCGGTCACTAAAATGTTCATATTTTGAAAGTGCCTAAAGTGAACTAAAGTGAGCTAACGTGCCTAAAGTTATTGTAAATGGGACGCAGATTTACTCAGATTTTCACAGATTTTTTTGGTTCTCTAAATAGGACGCAGATTTACTCAGATTAACACAGATCTTTTTTCTTATTTTTAATCTGTGAGTATCTGTGTGTATCTGTGTCCCTAATTTTTACTTCTCAGCTTCCCAGCCATCAGGCTGCCAGCCTTATAACTAATGAGCTTTATGAATTTTTTAATTATCTTTTCGTGTTTCCTATGGTTCGTGCTTTCGTGATGAATAATTATTTTCAATCTGTGTTTATCTGCGTGTATCTGTGTCCCATTTATATTCATAGTACACCGATCTTCACAGATTCACACAGGTTGTTTTAATTGTTATATTTTTGGTTATTGTTTTTATCTGTGAGCATCTGCGTTTACCTGCCCGCCATGCAAGCAAGGCCCGCCCTCCAGCCAAGCAGGCGCGGCGGACGGGCGAGGCAGGCGGGCCTGTGTCCAATTTTAACGGGCACAACCGGCGAACAGGCTCAACAGGCCAACCGTTTCATATGAAACCTTTCTGCTGCAAAACGAGTATGATCTGGCGGGCGGCCTCATCCGGCCTGATACCCGAAGTATCGATTCGCACCTCGGGGCTTTCCGGTGTCTCATATGGATCGTCAATGCCCGTGTAGCCTTTGATCAGACCGGCTCTGGCCTTGGCATACATCCCTTTGCGGTCCCGCCGTTCGCATACCTCAAGGGGGGTGCAGACATGCACCTCGATAAACCCACCGTGAGCTTCGATTGCCTTGCGTATTTCTTTGCGGGTGGAGGCGTAAGGCGCAATCGGTGCACAGACGGCGATTCCGCGGTTTTTGGTGATCTCGCTGGCCACAAATCCGATGCGCTGAACGTTGATATCCCGGTGCTCTTTTGAAAACGTCAGCTCGCTGGAAAGATTGTGCCGCACGATGTCCCCGTCCAGCAGCGTTACCGGGCGATCCCCGATTTCCAGGAAACGGGCATAAAGGACTTTGGCCACCGTGGATTTGCCGGCACCGGAAAGGCCGGTCAGAAAAACCGTAAACCCCTGCCTTCGCGGAGGCGGATACGCTTTTTGCAGTTCCTGGACCACCTCCGGAAATGTGGCCCAGTCCGGTATTTTGCGCCCACTGCGGATGCGTTCGCGAATATCGGTGCCGGAAAGCGAAATAAACTGCGTCCCTTCCGGCACCTGATCGGCACACCGGAATTGATCTTCAAAAGGCAGATAGACCATCTCGGTAAACGGCAAGATCGTTATCCCGATCTCTTTGCTGTGTTCTTCAGTCAGCCGGCAGGCCTCATCACTCCGATAATATGGATTACCGTTGCAATCCTTTCCGGGACCCGCATGATCCCGGCCGGCGATAAAGTGGGTGCACCCATAATTCTTGGCAACGATGGCATGCAGCAAGGCTTCCCGGGGACCGGACATCCGCATGGCCAGAGGCAGCAGGTTCAATATGAACGTATCCGGCGGATAATGCTCAACGACCCGCCGATAGCATCGAACGCGTGTGTAATGATCAAAGTCCCCGGGCCTGGTCATTCCGGCAATCGGCAATAACAGCAGATTGGCGTTGGCTTCACGCATGGCATTGATGGTCATTTCAAACTGTGGGCGGTGAATCGGGTTGCGGGTTAAAAAGGCCGCCATGCGTTTCCAGCCGTACTTCTTAAAGCTGGATCGAATTTCAGCCGGGGTCATGCGAAGCTGCTTGAAATCAGAATGAAGCGGTGGACTGATAACTTCCAGATGGCCGCCGAGGTAATAATCGCCGGCGGCAGCAAACAGATAGTCGGTACCCGGATGGCTTCGATCAAGGGTTCCATAAACAAGCCGGGCTTCTTTTTCGCGTTCAACCGGCCAGATATCCTCAATATGCATAACCGCCAGCAGATAACCTTCAGGATCCCGCAGGGCAACGGACTGGCCGGCTTCAAGGCTGCGTGCCCTGAGCTCGTCTACATCCAGACAGATCGGAATCGGCCATAAGGCATTATTCTGAAGCCGCATCCGATCAAGAACCGATTCATAGTCGGAACGGCTCATAAAGCCTTTCAGCGGTGAAAAGGCCCCGTTGGCCAGAAGTTCCAGATCACACATCTGGCGTTCATTTAAAGTTATATCCGGCAGGTTGAGGGTAATTTCCTTTAACAGCTGGGCGCGCTTTTCATCCACACCCAGATCGATCAGTTCACCGCCGTGAGGTATAACCCCGTTTGTGTCATTCATCCCGAAAGCCTCCGATAAGCGGGCATCGATTTCCGTGGATCCCGCCAAAAAATGAACCGCACGTTAACATTCGAAAGTCCAACTGTTTAAAGCATTATGGGTTCTTTTTCAACATATCGATAAATAGCACACCAATTCTCGGTTAAATTATGCAAAAGATTGCTTCGTCGCTTACGCTCCTCGCAATGACGGTATGAAACATTCACGGGTCATTGCGACCTGCCCGCCATCGCAAGCCGCTCAGGCGAAGCGGGCGGGGCGAAGCGAAGCAATCTCAACACTCTTGCATTTCACCAAGAATTGCTGCAATCGTGTCGATTTTTGAATGTAATTTGCGCTTTCCAAATAATAGGTAAGTATACCAAATTTATCCAAATAAATATAGCTGTCTCGGTTCAAAGGTTTCAGCTGTCAGCAGTTCCATTTCTGACACCTGACACCTGAACACTGATTTAAACCAATTAAACCAATATAACCTATTTAGGCTTAATAACCAAATTGTAATTAGAATCCCTCTTTTGAAATTAGCCACAGACCCACACGGATTTACACAGACTGGATTAATTCGGCTGCCGCGCACCGGTCCGGTTCCGGCTCAATGGATTTTGGGCTCCCTGTTAAACTAGCTGTGGATGCAGTAATGACAAGCTTTTCCTGGAAATTAACCGACAGGAAAAACCTGCAAACGTCTATAAACGCGTCCTATTTTTGCCCGGGGGAGATGCATTTCAGCAATTTCGATTTGCCCGGATGCGAAAAATTATACTCACGGGTTATACAAAATCATAAATTTTTATCCGGCCGGAAAATTAAAAAATTCCAACTTAAATGTCATCCAAAGTTTCTTTTCACGCTTGATCGGAAAAATTTTATTAAAATAAGCTATTGGAATTATTCTATTTTTTTATCTATACGGATAAAATTTCCTTCCCTTC
>JARRJQ010000346.1:0-4093 GCA_037388985.1 Desulfobacterales bacterium
GACGACCGCAAACGGGTAGATCCCACCCGCGTCCGTTAATGTCACATATTTGCAGGTTTCTGCGAATTTGAAATCTTTCATGACCTCAAGTGATGAAAAAAGCCCTTTAACTACCCCCTTTTGCAGCGCTTCCACTGTAGCCGGCATTGGCATGCCCACTGGATTGGCTCCCCAGGCGTCCAGAATTTGAGCAGCCACCCCGGATGCTCTCAGGTCGAGCCCCTTAAGGTCATCCAGAGTTCTGACCGGCACCTTCGACATGATGTTGGTGGGTGCCGTAGTGAACATCGCCAGCACTTTTACGGCCTTGAACTCATCCGGCTGGTATTTGTACCATAAATCCCACAGCACCAGACTTCCCACCCGGGCGCTGGATATGCCGAGAGGCAGACTGACTGCATTGGTAACCACAAAACGTCCCGGCTGATAGGCCATGCACAGGTTCCCGATATCCGCCTGGCCGGCGATAACGCCATCCATCATATTTTTAGCATTGAGCAACGTTCCGCCCGGGAAAGTGTTAACCTTTACCTTACCATTTGTGCGTTTTTCAACTTCTGTCTTCCAGCGTTCCATCTGGACACAAGGAAATGTAGGCGCCGGTGGGAAATTCGCGTAGCTCAGCGTTATCGTTTCGCCTGCAGCCGGCAAGGGTGCCATAACCGTAAGCAAAAATGTTGCCGCAAAAATTCCAATCAGAACTAATCCTAATCGTTTCATTTCAGACCTCCTTTTTTAATGTTGCGGATTTGAGGTTTTGTTCCAAAATACAAGCATGCGCTTTCAATAATCAATGATTTTATTCCAAAAAATTCCTATTCTTCAATAACGCATTCTTCAGCATCATCTTTGCCCTCTGCCTGCCCGCACAGGTCCAGGCCTTTCTTTGCCCGGATAGCAGCGAGAACCCTTTCGGGTGTGATGGGCAAATCTTTGATGCGAATGCCGACCGCATCATAGATTGCATTGGCAATCGCAGGCGCAGTAGGAACACATCCGGGTTCCCCGATTCCTTTGGCGCCAAATGGCCCGTCCGCATCATAGGTCTCAAGAACCGGCGCTTCAATCGGGACAACGTCTTTGGCTGTCAGGATCTTATAATCCCTGAAATTGGGATTCATGTTTTGCCCTTTTTCGGAAACGATCTGTTCAGTCAGCGCATAGCCCAGGCCCATCATCACTCCGCCGTATACCTGACCTTCAAGTAGCAAAGGATTAATGGCCTTCCCGACGTCGTGAGCCGCTATGTATCTAAGAATCGTAACTTTGCCGGTCTCCTCATCTACCCGAACCCGAACCCCGTGGGTGCCGAAGGTATACGTCATGGACATATTGCCGCGGAAATCTTTGCCCATGTTTTCATTGGCCGGATCATAAAAATATTCAGCCATCAGCATCTGGCCTCCATGGCTAAAATGGGTTTTCCGGAGAAGTTTTCCGATCTCTATCTTTTTTTCAGGGTCGTCTTGACGCCCAATATGACGATCCTTGAGCAATAACTTCTCCAGGGGAGCTTCAAGCTGTTTGGCCCCCAGCTCCAAAATCCGGGCTTTGAGCTTACGGGCGGCGCCCAGCGCAGCATTGCCGGCAACGAAGGTCGTGCGGCTGGCATGCGCACCGACATCCCAGGGACACACGTCGGTGTCTGTATGGATTATATGAATATCTTCCACCTCCAGGCCGAGTTCTTCGGCAACGATCTGAGCGATGACCGTATCGGATCCCTGCCCCATATCTGTCGCTCCGGTAAAAAGATCAATCTTGGCAAAATCATCCATTTTAATAATCGTTCCGCAGCCGTCCGACTTGTAAACCCGTGCACCGCCGCCCACATGGATGAGAGAGGCCATGCCAACCCCTTCGCCTTTCTTTTTCGGCTGGTTCCATCCAAGTTTTTCCTTCACCTGATCCATGCATTGCTCTAAACCACAAGTTGTGATGCGCAATCCCTGGGTGGAGATATCACCGGAGTGGTTCGCATTGATCCGCCGAAATTCAGTACAATCAATGCCGGCAGCTTCGGCCAGCATGTCCATAGTGCTTTCAATCGCGAAAGTTGCCTGGGGGTTACCGTACCCGCGCATCGCCTGGGAATAGGTATTGTTGGTATAGACGCACTTGGCTTCATAGCGGACATTCGGTACCCGATACAGGGTCGTAATCGGCATCATCATCACCGAGGGCGTTGTCGCCCCCCAGGAGGTGTAAGCTCCATTGTCCAGAATCATCGATATATCGCGAAAAAGGAGTTTGCCGTTTTTATCGCATCCCTGGGCGATGAAGGTAACGGTCGGCTGGCGGGTGGAGGTCGCGATAAACTCTTCGGTTCGGTCGAATTCGACTTTCACCGGCCTGCGAGTGTAATACGCCAGCAATATGGCGATATATTCATAAGCATATGTATCCAGTTTGCTGCCGAAGCCACCACCAATGCAGGGTTTAATTACCCGGACACGGCGATTATTTAAACCGATGGCCTGCAGAGCGTCCATAAAGTCTTTTTGGGCCAAAGAGGGAATCTGGGTGTTGGTGTAAATGGTCAAATTGTTGGAAGGATCGAATTCGGCAATTGCACCGCTGGTCCCCATACAGCAATGGGTCACCCAGGTGGTACTGAAACGTTCTTCCACCATATGCGCAGCTTCTTTTCGGGCGGAATCTACATCGCCGTAATGCAGCTTCCAGGGCATCTTCAAAACATTTGTTTTGTGGGCCTCATGGACCAAAGGCGCCCCTTCTTTCATGGCTTCTTCAGGGTCAAAGACAGCCGGCAGGGCTTCATAGGTCACCTCGATATGCTTTAACGCTTCTTCGGCAACTTCAGGCGTAATGGCTGCCACGGCTGCCACTTCATCGCGGTAGGAGCATACTTTTCCTTTCTTCAGGGGGCGATTGTCTTTGTATACACCCATGCGAATTTCAGGCACATCCTCCCCGGTAATAACAGCCAATACGCCCGGCAGTTTCTTTGCTTTGGATGTGTCAATCTTTGCGATCCGGGCATGCGCATATTTGCTGTAAAGAATCTTGCCGTAAATCATCCCCGGAAGCCTGACATCTTGAATATATTTTACCCGTCCGGTGGCCTTATCCACCGCATCCAGCTTGGGAATTCTTTTGCCAACTGAACATAAATCTGGCATCAATCATCTCCTATATCTTATTTTACAAGTCCTAAACCTCGTTTTAAACCCCCGGATTTTGTTCGAGGGGTAGGCGCGATTCGCTTCAAAAGCGGAGTTAATAATTCGTGGCTGGAAGCCACTCCCACCATATTTATTCGTTATATTGAGTTTAATTATCCTAATATCAAGATATGTGTGGGAGCGGCATCTTGCCGCGATATCCTAACATTTTGAAGCGGATCGCAACACCGCCATCGAGCAAAAGATGGGGGTTTAAAACGAGGTTTATTGGCCGCGATCACCTTCTTCCGCCTTAAAAGCGACGACGCGTGGCTTTTCGTCTCCCTGAGCGCTTGCCGCTTTAATCGACTCGATAATCTGAACATACCCGGTGCAGCGGCAAAGGTTGCCCGCAATCGCCTCCTTTATCTCATTTTCGTCAGCAGCGGGATTTTTGTCCAATAGGGCTTTGGCCGACATGATCATGCCCGGCGTACAGAATCCGCATTGAATGCCGCCGTGCTCAACAAAGGCCCTTTGTAAGGGATCCAAGGTTCCGTCTTCGGCAACTAATCCTTCAATAGTCAACACCGTTTTGCCGTCTATTTCCGCAGCCAAATAAAGACAGGAATTGACAGCTTCCCCGTCCACGATGACCGTACAGGCCCCGCATTCACCGCTGCCGCACCCTTCCTTGGTCCCCGTAAGTCCGAGCTTTTCTCTGATAAAATGGGACAGGGTCCAGTGATCTTCGACGGTCATTTTCATCGAATTTCCGTTGAATACAAACGAAATTTCTTTCGCCATAAAATCCTCCCCGTATGAATGCGGAAGTCCGAATGCGGAAGTCGGAATGTTTTCTAATTTTCATGCTCTTATATCCTGACTGCCAAACTAAATTTCCGCATTCCGCATTCCAACTTCCAACTTCCCTACCGTATGAATGCGGAAGTCCGAATGCGGAAGTC
>JARRJQ010000347.1:0-4714 GCA_037388985.1 Desulfobacterales bacterium
CTGGAATCATCTTTGCTTTGAACCATTCACCATATACAGGAAGGTAAATCCTAGTAATTATCCCCAGGCGAATGCTGCAAAAAATCAAATTTTGAATCTCCCTCTATGGTCGGAAGCCATATGGGCATTTTAGTCATTTGATCACGCACTAATAGAATGGCTGTAAAAATATTTCTTATTCTCTATGACTGATAAAGAAAAATATAGAATCTTCTGTAAAACCGAAGATACAATCCCACTTTTTTCGAAAGACTGGTGGTTGGATGCGGTTTGCTCTGAGCCTGGAATCGATTGGAATGTGATTCTTTTGCATAAAGGCGATGATATCATTGCCAGTATGCCTTACTGCATCAAACGACGATATGGACTGACCTATATCACGATGCCTAAGTTAACCCAGGCGCTAGGTCCTTGGCTGCGCAGCTCCAACGCAAAATACGCCAAAGCGCTTGCCCAGCAAAAAGTTCTGATGACGGAACTGATTCAAGGACTTCCACCCTTCGATCATTTTGTTCAAAATTTCCATTATCCAATTACGAACTGGCTTCCTTTTTACTGGCAGGGATTTTCCCAAACTACGCGATACACATACATTCTTGAGAACATATCAAATCTGGACAAAGTTTGGAGTGGGTTTGAATCTAAGATCCGTACTGATATTCGAAAAGCTGAAAAAACACTAAGCGTTGATACGAATCCTGATATTGATAGTTTTTTATATCTCAACGATATGACATTTGCCAGACAAGGCCTCAAGACTCCCTATAGTCGCGCACTCATTAAACAGCTGGACATAAATTGTCAGAACAGGAGTTGCCGAAAATTGTTTATTGCTTCGGATCTCCAAAATAGGATGCATGCCGGTGTTTACCTCGTTTGGGATCATCATTCGGCATATTATCTCATGAGCGGCGCAAATCCTGAACTTCGAAACAGCGGGGCGACAAGCCTATGTCTGTGGGAAGCCATTCGCTTTGCATCCAAAGTATGCTCGCGGTTCGATTTTGAAGGCTCGATGATCGAAGCAGTTGAAAGATTTGTCAGAGGATTTGGTGCCAAACAAGTACCCTATTTTCGAATCAACAAAATGAACCGACTTATGCAGATGATATTTACATTTCGAAATTTGATCAAATTTAGCAAAATATGAATTTCCCTGAAATGGATCTCGATTTAAAAAAACTGCTTAAAGGCAGGTATGAAGCAGAATGGCTCCCTAAAGATTTTTCTCCAGAGCAGATCGTGCCGGATTTTGCTTATAATATCTTGAATACGATGGGGCTTCTATACAAGCCGATTGTGGACCAAGCCTATATTGCAGAAAATAATCAAACTCCTGAATGGCCTGAAGGTAAACCGTTTGCTGTTTGCCTAACGCACGACGTCGATGATGTATCCTATTTTTCGCTCAGGCAATCTTTACGGCCTTTTTCTGCACCATTTAAAGGCTTCGATATTACCCAAGATAAACTAAAAAGACTATTTAATCTTGGATTTAATGCGTTACGCGCATGCAAAAACCAGTTCTTAAATGATCCGCTTCATTGTTATGAGCGCTGGCTCAAAATTGAAGCAAAATTCGGAGCCAAATCTACATTCTTTTTCTGGCCGGGTTGGAAAAATGTGACAAAACATCACAATACAGATCCTTTCTATGACTTAAATGATCGTGTGACATTCGACGGTAGCAAATGTACGGTTACCGAGATGATTAGGGAGATTCATCGCCGCGGTTGGGAGATCGGTCTGCATGCATCATGGTATGCGTATAATGACGCAGAAGAGCTGAAATTACAAAAAAATGCGTTAGAAAAAGCATTGGGCTCTCCAATATACAGCATCCGCCAGCATTACCTCCACTACGATATCAGAATTACACCTCGGGTTCATTCCGCAGCGGGTTTTAAGTTTGATTCTACGCTGGGTTTTAATAACAACATTGGATTTCGCTTCGGCACCTGTTATCCCTGGAACATTTTTGATCTTGGATCCAGAAAAAAACTGCCAATATTAGAAATTCCACTTATTTTGCAAGACGTAGCCATGTTGAACCCATTAAAAGGTATGCGCATTGATTCAAAAATGGCGTTTCAATATGTGTTTGTAATAACAGAAGAAATTGAAAAGGTTGGCGGTGTGCTAACCCTCCTCTGGCACCCGAATGAAATTGTCAACAGCGAAAGCTGGAATTTGTATCTAAAGATTTTAAATTATCTTAGAGAAAAAAATGCCTGGATTACTTCCCTGCAAGAAGTTGGGAGATGGTGGTTAAGATGAAAGACTCCCCTTTGGTAAGTTTTTTGATTAGCGCGTACAATGAGGAGCAATATATCCAGGAATGCATAAATAGTTGTCTTAATCAAACCTATCGCCATATTGAAATAATAATTGTAAACGACGGATCGACAGATCGCACTTCTGAAATCATCAATATAAATTTTACTAAAAATGCAAGGGTCAAAATCATTAAACTAGAGAAAAATACCGGAAAAATAAATGGATTTAATCTTGCATTTGCAGCTTCAAAAGGAGAGTACTTAGCTATAATGGGTGCAGACGATATTTGTTATCCTCTAAGAATAGAGACTTCTTTAAAATATTTGGATGATAAATATGGTTTAGTTTGTTCGGATTTAAACAAAATAAATTCAGATGGAAAGATTATTGAAAGAAATGTTGTTAGCTCGCAATATGGAAAGTTGTCGGAAGAGAATTTTTCTACAAAAAGTTTAATTGAAAAACCAAAAGTATACGGCGGCACCGTTGCTTTAACCAGACAAGTAGCGGATAAGCTCTTTCCTTTGAATATTAATTTAAGTCACGAAGATTGGTATATTCCAATAAAGACCTCGCTTTACACTCATATTGGATATATCAATGAGCCTTTAATAGCATACCGTCTGCATTCAAACAATTCATCTTCCAACTCCGAAAAAATATTTTATGATTATAATAAATGGCTTTATTTAAATACAAGAAACATTGCCTATTATCGGGATATAATTAAGCTTGTTGAAGAGTTTGCAATCGACACCGATTTGGACGAATTAAGACTTCACCTGTCAAGATCGCTGCTGCTGAAAAATAGCGATGGCTTCAAAACATACTTTGAATATTTGCCGCAGATAAAGAGTTTAAAAAGGAAGGTAGTGTTTTCGTTACATCTTTTCCCTTATTCAGTATTTTTCTTGGTGATGCTTCGGCGGCTTAAAAATTACTCTGTCAAAAAAACGAAAAAGTTTTTGCTTAGAAATCAAATAATGTTTTAGCGTTAGATAAACCTATCTGAAGATTTGAACTGGCATCTGAAATATGCTGAAGGTTCCGATCGTTCTATATCCATTTCCGGGTTTCAGGCTAATTTGATATCTCTATGAAAATTATCTTTCTGTCCAAACGCCGACCCCAGCAAAAGGATCTTATCACCCGTCCGCACGGACGATTTTATTATCTGCCTCAAATGCTAGCCCAAAGAGGACACAACATTTGGGTTGCACTTTTAAGCCACAAACCCGAACCTCTGGTAGTTTTAAATAGAAAAGGCATCCAATGGAATTCCACTAGCATTTCCAATTTGAGCTCTTCAGGATATATTGGAACCATAAATTCTTTAATTCAAAAAAACAGGCCGGACTGGATTATCGGCTTATCCGATACATATTATGGCATCCTGTCAGCATATTTCGGTCGAAAATATGATATTCAATCTGCAATTGATGCCTATGATAATTATGAAAGCTATCTGCCTTGGTGCAAACCGTTGCATCTGCTTTGGCGCAAAGCCATAAAAAGCGCTGACGTTGTAACAGCTGCGGGCCCCCAGCTGGCTCAATACCTTACCCGATTGCGACCCCATAAAAAAGTTCATATCGTGCCCATGGCGGCTGATCCCACGGGTTTCCAGCCGCTCAACAAACAGGATTGCCGCAAAAGATTGAATTTGCCGCAAAACAAAAAGATCATCGGCTACTGCGGCGGCTTTCATTCAAAACGCGGATTTGAGATCATGTTCAGCGCCTATGAATTCGTTAGAAGCAAAAATCCTAACAGTTTTGCTGACTTTCACCGGCAATGTACGTTTTAAATGGCCATGGCATGCCAAATCCCGGTCGTAGCCACAGCCACAGAACCTGCAAAATGGATCCTTAAAGACGCGCAGCAATTTTTAGCACGTCCTGGAGACACCTGTGATATGGCTGAAAAGATTTTGAAAGCGTTACAGCTGAACCACTTCTTCTATGGCGAACAAAATGCCTGGGAAAAATCATGCGATGCACTTGAAACGGCATTATTGGAATAAACTAGAGTATATAAAAACAAGAAATGACAGATTACGGAAAATCCATTCAGACTCTAACAAACGCTGACTGTCTCTTGGCACAGCCTAATTAATTGGAGGTGGAGAATAATCAGTTTCTATACCTGCCAAGTAAACCAACGACCACATGTTTTACCCAATTTTTAAAATTCTGCACCTGCAAAGGTTTGGCGCCTTCTTTTTTCAATATATCATATTGTTTTTCTAGTTTATCGAGCGCTTCTTTTCTATCCATTTTTTTCTCTAACCAGTTGCTAAAGTCAATTAGCTTTATGCCATTTGGGGTATATATCATATTCCAAAGATTCAAATCATACAAAGGTCCCTTATGATCATGTAGTGCTTGTTCAATCAGTGCGAACAACATCTTCTTTTCCGGATAAACCATATTCAAAG
>JARRJQ010000348.1:0-6215 GCA_037388985.1 Desulfobacterales bacterium
GTTCAATCCATATTGACCTTAACGGCGACATCTGATCATATCAGAATGAAACGCCTATGGACAATGAGAAAATAAGCAAAACTGAAGGCGCCGAGGTCTCATTTTCACGCGACTTGGGGCTTTTCGATGCGACCATGATCGGAATCGGCGCCATGATCGGTGCCGGTATTTTTGTTCTGACAGGTATCGCGGCCGGTGAAGCGGGTCCGGCGGCGCTGTTGGCCTTTGGCCTCAATGGTTTGGTGACCCTGCTGACTGCACTCAGCTATGCCGAACTGGCCTCGGTGTATCCGAAATCAGGGGGCGGGTACTCTTATATTTCCAAAGCATTTCCCGGGCCGGCGGGATTTGCTGCCGGCTGGATGCTCTGGTTTTGCTATATCATTGCCTGCGCTCTGTATGCACTTGGCTTCGGCAGTTATTTCTGGGAATTTGTGCGAAGCTATTTTGCACCGTTCGCTGATTTTGTATTCAGCTTTGCAGGTCACGAAGCGGCGGCACTGACGATGACCGTTCTGGTCAGCGTGACATTCATCCTGGTTAACATGCGGGGCACCGCATTTACCGGCAATGTTGAAAACATCATTACGATGGCGAAAATCGTCATTTTAGGCGTGTTTATTCTGTTTGGAGTGAAGCAAATCCTGCATATTCCCACCGAGGCCGTATCGAGTTTCAGGCCGTTTATGCCCAACGGATTCAGCGGGGTGGTCATCGCCATGGGCCTGACCTTCATTGCTTTTGAGGGCTACGACCTGATTGCCACCGTCGCTGAAGAAATCAAGGCGCCGGAAAAAACGATTCCCCGGGCCACCCTGATATCACTGATCGTCACGGTTGCTATTTATTTGATGATCATGCTGGTCTGCATTGGTGCGATTCAGCCGGAGTCCGGAAAATCCTGGGAATTTCTGGGCCATTATCAAGAAACCGCGATTGCCAAGGCCGCCCAGAGCTTTATGCCGTTTTTCGGTGTGGCCCTGATTATTTTCGGGGGGCTGCTGTCTACCGTATCGGCTCTGAACGCTACTATCCTGGCCTCATCACGGGTAGCCTTTTCCATGAGTCGGGATAAAATGCTGCCGTTGTCCCTCAGTAAGATACATGCTAAGCGTCGCACACCGCACATTGCCATTGGAGTCACCGGAGTGAGTGTCCTCATTATGGCTTTGCTTTTCCCCATTCACGTCATCGGTTCGGCAGCCAGCGTCATGTTTTTGCTTACATTTACCTTGGTGAACCTGTCGGTCATTGCACTCCGACGCAAATTCCCCGAGATGAAAGGCGGATTCCGCGTGCCGCTGTACCCGGCTACCCCGATTGCCGCTATCGCACTGAATATGTATCTGGCGATTTATCAATTCAATTTCGACTCCCGGGCCTGGTACATCGCAATTGCCTGGCTTCTCACGGGATTGTTCATCTATTTCGTCTACTTTGAAAAAGTCACCGCAGAGGATATGCCGCAGGTTCTCGAAGTCCAGCAAACGAAAAGGGCGAACACGGAAGGCTACCGAATTTTAATTCCGCTGCACAATCCCGATCATGTAATTCCACTGATGAAATTGGCGATTCCGATCGCCCGCTCTCATCAGGGTGAAATTGTCGTGCTGGGAGTGATCAATGTACCCATTCATCTTCCGCCCCATGATGGCATGCGATTTGTCCATCATAAAACACCACTGCTAAGAGAAGCCATTCTTTACGGCAAAGAACAGGGCGTGCCAACCCGCTCGGCGATCCGCATAGCGCATCAGATATGGGACGGCATCCTGCAAGCCGCCCAGGCCGAGAAAGCCGATCTGGTTCTGATGGGCTGGAAAGGATATACCACCACCCGGGATCGCATCATGGGCGAAGTGACCGATAAGGTGGTGCGCCATGCGCCCTGCGATCTGATTACTGTCAAATTGCAGGGGGATCGTCCCTTGCGCCGCATACTGATCCCCACCGCCGGTGGCCCTCACGCAACCCTTGCAGCTGAATTTGTCGGCAAGTATAATGACGCCTACGGTTGTGACGTCACTTGCTGCTATGTAGTAAGTCCCAACACCAATGAGAATACCCGCGAGCAGGCAATTCAATGGATTCACAAAACCGTCCGGCTGACGGGACTGTCCGGAAAAGTCACTATACGCCTGGTTGAAGGAAAACGAGTGGCCACCGCCCTGATTAAAGCGGCTGCCGACTATGATCTAATTGTGCTGGGCGCTTCCAAAGAGGGGGTGTTTTCCAGCGTACTTTTCGGTGAAATTCCGGAAAAAGTTGCTCGCTACTCCCCTATTCCGGTAATGATTGTCAGACGTTATGAAGGCACCGTCAAATCGATCGTCAAAAAGGTGATGGGTTAAAATCGATAGGTGAGACACCCATTGTATCCGGGAAGTATTTTGGCTTAGCTTGGGTTGACGGTTTAAACCGCTTCGCTATTAAGTCTTGCCTTGTTTGTGGTACTCGTTCTATTTTATAGTTATATGGCCAACTACGGCGAAAAACTGCTCGAAGCGAAATTGGGTGAGACCAATAGCGCGTATAAAAAACAAACGGGGTTAGTGGTTTCCGAAGATCGGCAGAGCATAGAGCGTTGCAAAAGCTATAAATTTTACTTTGCCGGTGGGTACAAATCTTTTAACCTTGTATCTGTACCGCGATGATCCTCAACGATAAACTTTACCGTTTCTTTATTGCCGAAGCACGAAAGGTGCAAGTGGACTCGCTGTGTCTGGGTCTCGGATACACGGCGGTGGTTACCTCAGATGGCGGAGTCGGCCTGGCGTATACATACTTTGAAGACAAAAAATCCTGCATGGTATTAAATTACAGTATCGATTATGAGGGCAGGGCTGCCGTCGAGCTGCTGGGAAAAATAAAAAGTGACAGCCCTATTGAAAGAAGCATGGCTCTGGCACTGGTCAATGCGCTTAACCATCAAAATGCACTGTTGTTGCCGGAAGATGAAAATAACGAAATCATGTTCGAAATCTTTAAAATCACAAAGGGGACAAAAGTTGCGATGGTTGGCTATTTTGGCCCATTGATCAAGCGTTTTGAACAAAAAGGAGCTGTTCTTGAAGTACTCGACCGATCCCGTGGGCTTGGCCGGGTGGGGGATTTCTATAAAAAGCTCAAAAACTGGGCAGATGTGTTGTTTTTGACCTCGACCTCAATTTTAAATAACAGCACTGAAGAAATACTCGCCAACGCGCATACGAGGGTAAAAACCGTCATGCTGGGACCCAGCACACCAATGGTCAAGAAGGCCTTTGAACACCTTCCCGTCCACATGCTCGCCGGTACGGTACCGCTGGATAAGGACAGCATACTCAAAGCTGTCCGGCATGGTGCGGGCACGCCGATCCTGCATCGATTCAGCCGTAAATGTTATCTGACGATAACTTAGCGGAAAACACTTCTTGACAAATAGTCCTACAATGTGGCACAAATTAATTTAAAAAGGAAATCTGGATTGAAAATAAGCTGCTGCCCTTCAAATATCGAGCAGCTAAGCAAAAAGAGAGTAGTCGCTAATACGTGGCGCGACTGACCCGTTTAAACGGAAAGCCGTTTCTTTCGATCTCATACCGGCTCCATCCTCCTCTGCATACGTCATAGAAGCTTTCTGAAACTTAAACACGTTTTTCGATTGATTTAATTTCCTTTAACCGCTCAGAAGCTAAGCCGATTCGATAGCTTGCAGCGGTATGCTTTGATGGCCTAGAACAGGTTGTAATATTCAAACGAAAAGGATTGATTGAAAAATGGAAGAGACAATCCATCGCATTGATACCAGCGGCTATGCATGTCCGATACCGCTTGCCATGGTATCCAAGAAATTAAAAGGAATTGAGGTTGGTGGTACATTGAAGGTGATCTCCGATGACCCGGATTTTAAAAAACAGATCAAAATCTGGAGTTATGAGACCGGCAATCAAATTGTCGCGTTCACCGAACAAGAAAATGCATCCAGCACGATCATACGCAAAGGCTCGGGTTTCAAGGGTGAATGCTTAATGGAGACATTAAAATTTGTGGCTTTAGGGGTCAACCTGCATTTTATGAAAACATTGCTGCAGATAATGCCCATCACCGAGCACTGCGGCCTGGTCTTCGGCTTTACGTATAAAAACGATGCCATAAAGACTTTTAAGGCGCTGGATCAGGGTAAGTTTGCAGTAGAAGACATTTATTTTGAAGATAAAGACAAGTCCTACAAAATTCTAAATTTCATTTGTGCTATCGGCGGACGGAGATGATTTAACAATAATTAAACTTGAAATTTACTCGACCTGACAACTGCCGATAATGTCTCTATTATTTCTTTTTGCTGAAGATGATTTTGCATTTTTGTAGAAATTAATTTTAAAAAAGTTCTTGACATACCACTTTGTAGTATATATCTATACTCCATAATTGAGGCCGGCGCTCAAGAAGTAAGCGTGTTTTATTGCAGCGACAAATGCTCAAATGCTCCGTTATTTCACCATTTTCTTCCTAGTCGTTGTTTGCTACGTTAATAGTAAAACGGAATAATTGAAACCTAATCTGAGATGAGATCTTATCAACTATTCTTCCCCTAATGATAAAAGGAGGCAAAAATGAACAATAACGTTATACTACTGATTCATCCGGCTCTGGGAGGAATTGCCACTCTTGCGGCACTTTGGGTTTTTGTGGACACCCTAAAAGTAAACGAAGCCTCTCTGTCACGCATTAAAAATATCAGTATTCTTTGCGCGGTCTTAATGTGGCTGACCTATATTATCGGGGGCTACTGGTATGTCGTCCATTATGGTCCCGAGAAGGCAATCATCAAGAGCGGGCCCTGGCCGTTCGCTCATAATTTTTTCATGGAGACGAAAGAACATGTTTTTCTCATGCTTCTGCTGCTGGCAACTTACCTTCCAATTGCGGCCTCCGGCAATCTCGCTACGAGTAAAGCGGCACGCAAAGTCGTGCTTTGGGTATCCGGGCTGATCGTTCCGATCTCCTTGGAAATGGAAGGCTCCGGGGCCATCATCAGCATCGCAGTTAAAATCGGTTTGCTCTTTAAACAGGCACAGGGAGGTTAACTATGGAGAATTCTGAAATTGGAAAATACACAAGGTCTTTTGGCTTATCTTTTGCGATAACCAGCGTGTTCAGCGCGCTTTTGGTCATAATAAAAGAATCCAGCGAAGAAGGCGTGCTTGCAGCGATGAAGGCGATAACGGGCCACCACTGGGTAACCCATGGATTGATCAACCTTATCATTTTCGTGGTCCTCGGTTGGGTGCTGTCGAGGATCAATAAAGGGCAAGGAGTGAAACTGTCTGCCAACGGTTTAATCTCTTACATTGTCGGGGCGATCGTGATCAGCGGGGTACTCATCTCCGGCTTTTATCTTGTAGAATAGCGCAGAGAGTTGTACAAAGAGAAGGCTGGGGTTTGGAATTCTTCAGACTTGTAACATATATGCGGACGTTACACAGTATGCTCCAGCCTGCTCAATTTTTAAAGGCTGCAAAAGAGTTGATTATATGAAAAGGCTAATTCCAAGGGGACTCAGTGGTAAAATGAATCCCCAGGAGAAGAAAACAGTAAGGGAGGTAGCCGAATATGAAGAATTGCATGCAATGCTGCTGATGAAAAACAACGCCTCCCTTCCGGTCCGTGACCTATTCGGGGCAAGGGGGGATGAAATACTGCAAGGAGATTGATCTTCCAACCTGCCACTGGGGCCAACTCAAATCCTCTCTCACGCTTTAAGGCTTTACGACTTCCTAATCAAACAGATCAAACCTCTGACCAAACTCATTAAGCATTTGGCACACAAAGATCCTATGGTCCAACAGATGATGACGATTTCCAGAGTCGGATCCCTAAATGTAATGTTCATCATCGCTGAAATTGGGGATATATCCGGCTTTCCATTCTATCGAATGCATGATATTGTGACACCTTACCTGTAAACAAGAATAGGTGTTTGGCGATGAACTCCCAGGGATAGAAAAGGAAGCCTTCTCTCTCCGCCGGACAGTTTCGGTCTGGCTGCGGTCGGGCATCTAGTTTGATATAATTTTTCCGTTGACAGATGCTTACAGCATTGTTATATTCCATTTTATAAATATAAAGGAAACAAGCGATGAAGGATTTCACCAAAGTCATGAAAGCACTATCTGATCGAAATCGGATCAAAATACTTAAATTGCTGCAGCAGAAGACGATGTGTGTCTGCG
>JARRJQ010000349.1:0-10602 GCA_037388985.1 Desulfobacterales bacterium
TATGACCTTTTCCACCGATAGCCGTCGGTATTCCATAAAAACGACAGGTCAGTGGACGATTATCGTACAGATCACACAAATCGGCTTCGCTTAAAAGGGGGCAGCGCACCCTCTCCCGGGCCAACTCGGCAAGGATCTCGTCCTCGCTTTTTCCGGCCTGAAGATCTTGGTAAGCTTTGCGCTTTAGCTTATGAACTATGCGATCTGCCCGATTCGCCTTTTCCAGAAGTTCGGCTTTATCGGAGCCTCTGACTTTTTCATTAAACTTATGGTTGATGTAAAGGGCTTCGATCAACGTCAAATCAAAAAGCGCAAAGCAACAATCCGCACATTTTTCCTCGCAATTCACACATTCGGCATACGCCTGTTTTACGCGCTCAAATGCGCCGTCCGCTTTAGCAACCAGTTCCTCGTATTTTTCAAAATAAGGTGTAAAATCAAAATCCATAGTTACACAATTTTCCTTATGCTTATGATAAACAAAATGGTAATCCATACATAACAATTGGCTAAAAGCAAATATTGGGTTTGCCCGTTTCCGGTTGAGCCGGTTGGCCCGTTAAGTAAGGAATTTTACCATTTTAAAGTAAAACCGGACAACGGGCTAACGGCCCAACCGGCTCAACCTGTTTCACGTGAGCATTTTAAAGCGGATCGCAACACAGTCAGCGAGTAAAAGATGGGTTTTTAAAGCCAGTTCCAATTGTTTCACGTGAAACATTAACTATTTCCCCACCGACTACTTAGAAACAACATGGTTTTCCTTTAAGTATGTTTCTCTGTGTCCTCTGTGTTCTCTGTGGTGAATAGCATTATTTTCCCACACAAAATCGGCTGAAAATCTGGTCCAGTACATCCACTTTAACATTTTCCCCGCTAATTGCTCCCAGTGTATCAATTGCCTCCTGTAAATGAATGGCAATCAGATCACCGGAAGTGCCGCGTTGTATGTTTTCAATAATCGCCTCCACCGCACCGCAGCTCTGTTCTAATAGCAGTTTGTGCCGCAGGTTTGGAACGATCTCCTCATTTAAATCAATGGGATTTGCACCTCCAGAGAGCTTAACAATTATTTCTTTCAGATCTCCAATGCCGCGGTCATAAAGTGCCGAAATACGGACCCGGGCATCAAAAGACCAGTCATCGGGAATGGCAGTTTCCTTTTCTTTGCAGGTTAAATCGATTTTATTCAGAACAACGATAACCGGTTTTGCTTTGATCGTTTCATAAATATAATGATCTTCCGGGCCCAGCGCACTATTGGCTTCAATCATAAAAAGAACCAGATCTGCGCCGTTTACATGCTCAATGGTTTTTTCAATTCCAATCTTTTCAACAAGATTGTCTGTATGGTGGACACCAGCCGTGTCGCTGACCATGACCGGTATTCCCTCAAGATTCAGGGTTTCTTCGATGACATCCCGGGTGGTGCCCGGCACGGCGGTCACGATGACGCGTTCTTTCTGAACCAGCTGGTTGAACAAACTGGATTTGCCTGCGTTCGGGCGGCCGACGATGGCAACTCTAAGACCGTCACGAAACACATGGGCCTCCGTATAATTTCGGATCACGCGATTCAGCGGCTCCAAAAACGGTTCTGATGAGAGCCACCTGCTCCCTGAGTTTCCCGGTCATATGGGCAGTCACCAACGCCAGATTTTTTTGGGTGCGGGCATTGATCACATCGATAACGGCTTCGGCCTGGGTGAGATCGATGCGCCCATTGAGAAACGCCCGCCTGGTAAATTCACCCGGTTCTGCCAGCCGGGCGCCTTTATTTAAAACGAGCTGCAGGATAGTATGCACAGCCACCGCCCCGCCATGTGTATTAATTTCAACCACATCTTCGCGGGTATAGGTGTATGGCGCCTTCATGGCCGATACCAGCACCTCGTCCAAGAGCCTTCTCTGATCCGGATCAACGATGTGTCCATAATAAATGCGGTGGGACTTGAACTTAAATGGCCCAGATTCATTTGTCTTGTTGAGTTTGCCGGAAGCTGGATGCGAAGCCTGGTCTTTGGGCTTAAAAATAGATTGTGCGATCGGAAAAGCGTGCGCGCCTGAAATCTTGATTATACCTATCCCGCCCCGCCCGTTGGGCGTGGCGCTGGCTGCAATGGTATCTGTGCTGAGTGTCATTTAAACGAGAAACTAGCCTGCCGAAGACCTTCTTTTCTTCGGAAATATAACCAGTTTTCGCCGAGGACCTTCTCCTCGGCTGTGGGTTTGAACATCGGAGAAATCCTGGAGTGCAAGATGTACGATTCTGCGATCATAAGCATTCATCTGTCCAAGAGATATCGGTTTTCCAAGTCGTTTGACTTTTTCGGCCAAGCGAATGGCCTTATCTTCCAAATTCTGCCGGCGGGTATCCAGATAGCCTTCGATATCAACCCAGACTCGAATACGATTTTGGTTATGTTTGTTGACCACTTTTTCAACGATGCATTGAATGGCATTCAGTGTCTGTCCGTGTTTGCCGATTAAAATGCCCGCATTTTTGCCACTAACATTAAAAAATACGCCATCGGTATTTTTCTCCATATCTATTTTGCCATCCGTCGCGATATTTTCAACGATCCTTTGCAAAACGAGGCGACCGGTCTCCATCGGGTCCTCGGGAAAAGAATACAGGGCCTGGCCTTCCGGATTCACCCCGGTAATCGCATCATCTCCGGCTGGGTCAATGTTTTCTGAAGGTTTGCTTTTTTCAGTCACACCCGCGTAATCGACATCGGATTCAGCTCGATCCGCTTTCAGCTCTTTGGACTGTAAATCTTCGGGCAGCTGAACCCGAATTTTTGCCTTTTTGGTGCCGGACAGACCGAAAATTCCGCTAGACCCATAAGAAAGGACCTCGTACTTTAAATCCTCTTTTGCCATATTTAATTCCAAGCTGGCTATTTCAACTGCTTTTTCTACATTCTTTGCTTTAAATTCCAGCGAAGCTGACATGGAAAACCTCCGTAATTAAGCAAATTTTTTCTGCGTATAATACTGCTGGGCGATCGATAAGATGTTGTTTGTCAGCCAGTACAAAACGAGTCCGGATGAAAAATTGATAAAAATAACGGTAAAAACAATTGGCATAAACATCATCATTTTAGCCTGGGTGGCGTCGCCCATTGGCGGCGACATCTTCTGCTGCAACAGCATAGTGGCGCCCATGATAAGTGTCAAAACCGGTATTCCATAAGGCGGTTGCATAAAAGGTATCGAAAAATCAAAACGAAACAACCGATCCGGTGCAGACAGATCATTAATCCACAGGAAAAAGGGAGCATGCCGCAGCTCAATGGCCTCGTAGAGCATGCGATAAAGAGCGAAAAATACCGGCAGCTGGACGACCATCGGCAGGCAACCGCCCAGTGGATTTATTTTATAGGTGCGATACAGCCCCATGGTTTCTTCATTCATTTTCTTTTTATCGTTCTTATATTTTTCGCGGATCTCTTTCATCAGAGGCTGGATTTTTTTCATTTCACTCATCGATTTGTAGCTTTTTGTTCCCAGAGGCCACAAAATAAGTTTTACAAGCAGGGTCAATATGATAATGGCCACCCCATAATTGGGGATCACACTGTAAAACAGGTTCATTAGCCATACGCAAGGCTTGGCAATAAAATCAAACATGCCGAAATTAATGAGCTTATCCAGATGATTGCCGACCTTTTTTAATTGTTCCATGCTTTTGGGGCCCATAAAGAGTCGATATGTATACGTGTACTGGGTCCCGGGTTGAAAGGTTTTTTCCGCCTGTAAATATTTGGCATTCATTATATTTCCCGATTCCAGGGCCAAATGCATGCTGCTTTCTTCGTTCTGGTCGGGGATCAGGCCGGAAATAAAATAACGGCTCTGCAAAGCAATCCAACTGATTTCACCGTCAAAGGTATTCTTATCCTTGATTTTTTTAACCGCGATTTCCTTGAGTTTATTATTGATATAGGCACTGGGCCCTTCAAAACCATACCGGCTTTTGACCGTCGGAGCCATCCTGTTTAAGGACACAAAAAGTCGATCCTGGATGCTGCGGCCGGATCCATTTTTGACCGTCACTTTAAAGCCGACGACATAGGAATCCGGTACAAATTGATAAGTTTTTTCAACCACCACTCCGCCCGGTGACCGCCACAAAAAAGTGATTTCACGGGGCCCATTTGTAACCTGCAACTGATCGGATGTAAGATCGGCGACAAAAACAGCACCTTCCAGTCCCGCTATGCTTTTGCCGAAAAACCCAATCCGGCCCACTCCAAAGGTTTCATTGTCGGTGAGAATCTGCTTTAATGGTGAGCTTTTTTGAACTTCTTCATGATATTTTTTCAGGAGAAAACTGTAAAATGTGGCGCCTTTCTCCGATATCTTGGCCTGATAAAGCGGCGTATCGACAGTAAATGTGCGAGCCATTTGCGGTGCCTTTGATTCAACAGCCGGTTCTTCGACAGGACCAAATTTTTCAGCTTCTGGTTTTTGGGCCTCCGGCTGGCGAGGCGTTTCTTGTTCCTTGACCGGCTGCTGCTGCGTTGTCGCTGGGGGTGCCGCTTTTTTGGCCGCCTGCCGCTCGGCTTCCTTCGCACCGAAAATAAAATGCCACGCCAGAAAAACAACGAGAGAAAGCAGGATGGCAATTAACAATCGCGATTGTTCCATGGTTTTCTCCTCAAATCGAGTTCTACACTAAATATTTTTAGTGGTTATCTGAAAAGCTTCAGAAGTATGCGCGTTTTATTTTTATCTCACCACGAAGAACACGAAGATCACCAAGGTAAAATAAAATAGATAAATTGACAATCCCTCTTCGTGTCCTTTGCGCCCTTCGTAGTTGAAAGAAACTCACTTGGGCTTTCTGCATAACCGAAATATTTTTAATCGAACAGAATCTTAAGATCAAACAGGTTTTTCTCTGGGGACTTAAGAGGAAAGCAGAACCCGCGCCGTTGCCCGCCAAGCCTGCTAAAAATATTAGCAGGACTTTTTAGGCGAGTGTCAGGGAACCGGATCAATGCCACCAGGATGAAAGGGATGACATCGTAACAATCGCTTGATAGCCAGATAGACGCCTTTGAAAGGACCATACCGCTGGATTGCCTGATAGGCATAATTCGAACAGGTCGGATAAAATCGACATGCCTGGCCGAATACCGACGATAGCGTAAACTGGTAGGCCCTGATCGAAGCCAGCATAAATATCGATATAACCTTTTTAATCAGCACAATTCGAAATCTTTTCAAACAAATCCTGAAGGAATGGTAATACCTTCGGCGAGGAAAGTCGTGTAACGGTGATGCCCAGCCTCGGGCGATTGAACCGGCCAGGTTTAATAAAAGCAATCAAGCAGTCGTTTTCTAACTTGCGTCCGGATCTGGTGAGTTCTTGAAACTCCGATCGCTTTAAGATTCGATCTTCCTTTTTAAAGGAAAAACGCATCGTTATCCATTATCTATCATCCATCAGCCATTTCAATGGCCGGACCGCTTCAGGCTGAAAGTCGCACCCTGCCCTTTACCCGGCGTTGACGAATGACCCTGCGGCCTGCTTTCGTCGACATCCTTTTGCGAAATCCATGGTTTCTGGCCCTTTTGATTCTGCTGGGCTGAAAAGTTCGCTTCATCTTATAAGCCCCTAATTTTATTATATTTTATATCTATACACGGGCTAGTTCGTTTATTGATACGCTTTTGCCGAAATGTCTAACCCGAAATCTTTTATGTAAATCATAAGCTTTAAATCATGTCAAGATTAATTATTTCACCAAATATTTGATTTAGATAATTTTTTCATTCTTTTTGAATCTCAAAAACATCAAACTCCTCCAGATGATAGGTCGTGTCAGGGTAAATCACAATTTGTTTGCCGATGGTCTTTTCAAGTCCAACAATCAAATGATTTTCTTCACCGTGCAGCAGCTCGGCAATCTGAGGATTGGCCCTTAACGTTAGCCGGACGCCTCTTATGTCTTGAGATTCGCGTAAAATTTCGCGGCAAATTGAATAACATACCGTTTGTTTGGAAATAATATAACCTTCACCGTCGCAATAATAACAGGGTTCACACATAATCCTGGTCAGCGGTTCTCGCGTCCGTTTGCGGGTCATCTGAATGAGCCCCATCTCCGACATCGGCAGCACATGAGTTTTACTCTTGTCCTTTAATAAGGCCTCATTCAAGGCGTTAAACACCTTTTCCTGATTGGACTTTTTATCCATATCAATAAAATCGATAATGATAATGCCACCGAGATCCCGCAGCCGGATTTGATATGCAATCTCTTTAACCGCTTCCAGATTCGTTTCTAGAATTGTCTCTTCCAGGTTGTGTTTGCCGACATAACGGCCGGTGTTGACATCAATGGCCACCAAAGCCTCGGTGTGTTCGATGGTAATATAGCCGCCGGATTTCAGCCATACTTTGCGCTTTAAAGCCCTTGAAATATCACCTTCAAGATTGTAGGCATCAAAAACCGGCTCAGTACCCTCATAGAAGACCACGTGTTCCTTTAAAACAGGCATGTAAATATTCAGAAATGATAATACCGCATCATAGGTGGGTTTGGAATCAATGACCAGTTTCTCAACTTCATGGATCAGCAAGTCCCGGACCGCGCGCAGACTCACTGAAAGCTCTTGATGCAACAGAGAAGGTGTCGGCGCTTTGCCATCTTTTCTGCCGGTTCGTTCTCAGCAGCCGTCCGCACAATATATCCGTAGTGATTGGTGCGTAAATCCCGGACCGCGCTGCGCAAACGCTCACGTTCGTCTTCATTTTCGATTCTGCGCGAAATCCCGATGTGATCGGACGTCGGTGTCAACACAAGAAACCGACCGGGCAATGAAATATTGGACGATATTCGCGCCCCTTTTGTCCCAATGGGGGATTTGACAACCTGGGCCAGCAGTTCCTGACCCTCTGAAATCAGTTCTTCGATCTGAAAATTGCGCCGTCTTCTAAGCACTTCCGGTTTCAGATCGTCTTCGGTTTCTAAGTCCGACTCCTCGGTATTGATTTGAAACAGACGCTCATATTCTTTAAAATCATTGTCGTAGACATCATCCACGTAAATAAAAGCCGCCTGATTAAGGCCGATATCGACAAATGCGGCTTGCATGCCCGGCAGTACCCTTAAAATTTTGCCCTTGTAAATATTTCCGGCAATATCGGAATCGCCGCCGCGATCAACGTACAGCTCGGCGATTGTGCCGTCCTCTAAAAGTGCCACCCGGGTTTCATTATTCAACACATTGACAATGAGCTGCTTGTACATAAGCTTTTCGCATTCTACTTAACATTTAGAAATATTAAACTGGAAATGTGACCAAGATTTTTTACCAATCCAAATGATGATTTTCTCCCTACTATATTGCCAAATTTATAGCTCCCTCGATGCCTCTCCAAGCTTAATAATAGTTGCCTGTTTGACCTGCGCGTCACTTAAATTAAAAATATGGCGTAAAACTTGAGACGGCCGCACATTCTTTCCCGGTTCGCACTTCAGTGTAAGCGCTAAATTTCGGGAGTTGGACAATTCAGCAACTACCACAATATCCTTTAAATTTATCTTTTTCAACTTCCCTTTTTGATTGGTCAGCGTAATCGTCATCTCCGACAGGGCATTGAAATCATACAGTTTGGCTTTGTCGAAACCATCCTCTTTTAAAGCAACCCGGTAATGGAGAAGTTTAGAGGCTTCTGTCATATTTTTATTCCGAGTCAACTCACAATGGGTAATTCTGATCCCTTCCGGCAACTGGGCATTTAATCGGTCTTTGACCGTTTGGGGGCGTACTTCGACCGGTGCAATTATCACAAAGCGCTCCTGCAAACTCTCTATTCCAACCGGCAGGGGGTTATCGAAAGAGACTTTTGGTTTGGGATGAAAGCCTTCTGAAAATTTAACCGGGATTCCGGCGCGCTTTAAAGCCCTCAGCAAAATATTGACCAGTTCAAGATGTCCAAAATACCGTGCCCTTCCCTGCTTGGTATAAAAAAGGTCCAGTTTTTTATACACCGGCTGCTTTTTAACTCCGGATCGGTTGAGGATATCAACATTTTCTTTAAAACCTTCGTGGGTTAACGGCTCGATTTGATCAAAGTCGCAGACACCACACTGGTTGCAGGCGTCAACCCGGCAATCCGCCGTATAGGCACCCTTAAGTGCATTTTCCCATTCAGCAGCTAAAAATGTTTTGCTCACCTGGGTGTCGATATGGTCCCAGGGCAGAGGTTCACAAAGATCTCTTTGGCGAAGGGTATAAAAATCAGGATCAACGGCGGCCTCGACTAAAGCGGTCTCCCACAAATCATAACGGAATTGATCACTCCAGCCGTCAAACTTGCATCCTTTATGATAGGCTGTCACCAGCAGACGGCTTAGGCGTCGATCGCCGCGGGCCCAAATCCCTTCCAATCGACTGACCCTGGGGTTCTGCCATTTAAAATGAATCCCGGACAGTTTCAGCTGACCTTGAAGGTACTTGATACGGTCTTCAGCTTCAGCTAAAGAAAGCTGGGAGGCCCATTGAAAAGGTGTATGGGGTTTGGGGATAAAAGTGGCCACACTGACATTGATTTGGCCCCGGTGCTTTGAGCGATTTTTGGCTTTGCGCAACGTCTTGACTAAATCAACCAGTGCTTTTAAATCCTCGGCCGTTTCGGTGGGAAGCCCGATCATAAAATACAGTTTAATGACCTGCCAGCCCAGGTCAAAGGCATCTTTGACCGTGGCACCAATTTCCGCAACGCTGATATTTTTATTAATGACCTCCCGCAGCCGCTGGCTTCCGGCTTCCGGAGCAAACGTAAATCCGGTTTTGCGTACGGTCTTGATCAGCTCCATCAGCTGCGGCGTGAGCGTGCCCACTCTCAAGGACGGCAGCGATACGGCCACATTCTGCGCTGCGTAGCTGGACATCAGACGTTCGATCAACGGTACGATACACCCGTAATCACCGGTGCTCAACGACAGCAGCGAAATATCTTCGTAACCGGTAGCCTGAATGGATCGTTCGCAAAGAGCCATCAATGAATCCGGTGAGCGCTCCCTCACCGGACGATAGATCATGCCCGCCTGACAAAAACGGCAACCCCTGGTACAGCCCCGGGCAACCTCCAGCCGCAGGCGATCATGCACCGGTTTGCCAAAAGGAATGATCGGTTTTTCCGGAAAGGGCACCTGATCCAGATCCGCCACCAGTGTTCGCCGAACATTCGTATAATGCGAATAGCGCGGTACCAGGCTCTGGAAACCGCAGTCATCGTATCGGGATTCAAAAAAGGCCGGAATGTAAATCCCTTCAATCTGTGACCAGCTTTTCAAAAGCGTTTCTTTTTCCGCATACGGGTTCTTTTTCCACTTCATCCAGTCTTCAGCAAGCTGCAAAATGACCTTTTCGCCGTCCCCGACGACGATCGCATCAAAAAAATCCGCAACCGGCTCCGGGTTGCAGGTACACGGGCCGCCGGCGATAATCATTGGAAAGGAACGGTCTCTTTGCGCGGCATAAAACGGAATACCCGCCAGATCCAGAATCGTCAGGATGTTCGTATAGTTGAGCTCATAAAGAAGGCTGAATCCGATAATGTCAAACTGCGTGAGCGGCAGGCGGGATTCCAGGGAAAACAACGGTAAACCGGCGGCTCTTAGATGGGCGTCCATATCCGCAGCGGGTGCAAAGACTCTTTCGGCGGCGATGTCCGGATGGGCGTTGAGAATGTGATATAAGATCTGCATTCCGAAATGAGAGGTGCCGATCTCATAAAGATCGGGAAAGGCCAGCGCAAATTTCAGCTGCACTTTGGCCGGATCTTTTTTGATCTGATTAATTTCTCCGCCCAGATAGCGGCTGGGTTTTTCAACCAGCGATAAAATGTCTTCAATGGATTTAATGATCATTGTCTACCACAATTCAGTCAACTATGGATCTGTAGAAAAAACCACCACCTTTTCATCGCTTGCATTCTACAATAAACCGGATTATCTTTTCTAAAAGAATTTTCTAATACTTGAAGGCGAGGATATGTTATGTTACCAAATGTGCAGCCATAATCCAAAACTGAATTTTTAGAAGAAAAGATATGCCCGACATTTTAGAATTGATTCATAAAGCAGCGGGGCGAATTCTGCTGGTATTCATTTGCCTATTGATTTTCGTGCCGGCCTCGCCGTCTCCGGGCTGGAGCCTGAAAAACGATCGTGAAACCCCGGTGGTAAGAGCCGTGCGCAAGGTCAGCCCGGCTGTGGTTAATATAAGTTCCTCCTATGAAATCCGCAAGCGCGCCAACCCTTTCTCCGGATTCGGCATGAATCCGTTTTTTGAAGACTTTTTCAAAGATTTTTTCGATCCCCGATTTGAGCGGCGCCAGGAAAGTACCAGCCTGGGATCCGGGGTCATCATCGACGGCAAAAGAGGCTTTATCCTGACCAACGCCCATGTGATTGAAAGAGCCGAAAAAATCAAGGTGGTGGTCAATGATGAGCGCGAATTTGAGGCCAAAATTGTGGGTGCCGATCCGGATTCGGATCTGGCCGTATTACAAATCGATGCCAAACAGCCGCTGCCGTCCGTCGAGATGGGCCGCAGCGACGATCTGATGATCGG
>JARRJQ010000350.1:0-4059 GCA_037388985.1 Desulfobacterales bacterium
CCTGGGACACCATAATGAAGAAGCGCAGCCGGAATTGGACGGCCAGGCCCAGGCCAAAAGCTATCTCACCAAGAATTTCGGTGAAATCGCAGCTCATTTTGACGAACTTGAATCCCTTCTGGGAAGAAAAGTGAAACAATCCGATGTGGAAACGCTTTCCTGGACGATCGCCTTATTGGGCCGCACCTTTTCCGCCGGTCATTTCGTAAAAGCGATCCGCGAGTGGGAACGGGCCGCCCGTATTATGGGTAGATTCCATGAAACCTACGATATTTACCTGACCCCCACGCTGGCTTTTCCGCCCGTTAAAATCGGCGAGCTGAAACCAAAACCAATAGAGCTTATGTTGCTGAAAGTTATCAACACCCTGAGCCTGGGCGGTTTGATGAAAGCCTCGGGAATAATCGACAAAATGGCAGTTGATAATCTTTCAAAAACGCCTTTTACCCAGCTGGCCAATTTTACCGGACAGCCGGCCATGTCCGTGCCGCTTTACTGGACCGCCGATCAGCTGCCCTGCGGGGTGCATTTCATGGCGCGCTATGGCGACGAAGCCACCCTGCTGCGGCTGGCCGCCCAGCTGGAAAAGGCGCAACCCTGGTTTGATAAGCATCCACCGGTTTTTGCTTAGAAGCAATTTTATTCCATCCTCACATCCGGAACGTACCGGACGTGCTGAAAGTCTATTTTCACTTCCCAATAAATGCGCTTACCCCCGCTAAAGATTTAAATTTAGGAACCGAAACTAGATACATGTGCCAGACGGCACAAATCGCAGGGGAGGATATTTCAAAATGATTTTCAGACGAACTTTGGTCGGTCTTGCCGCCTTGATCACCTTGATCGCCGCTGGCTGCGGCTTTATGAGCGGCCTGGAGGATGCACGCGAACTGGCCGAAAAATTTCTTAACGACCGGTTCGTGACCGGCAGCGTTGGAAATGAAGCTTACTATTCGGATTTATTTTGGAAATATACGCAGCAAGAAGACTGGCGTTATATAAAAAACATGGTGGAAACCCAATTGGGGGCGCTGCAATCCTACACGCTGAGAACCTGGAATGTTCAGAAAAACGTCAAAATGGGCGATTTATCGGGAACCTTTGTCATCCTGCTCTATGATACCGAATATGAATACGGAAAGGGGCAGGAAAAAATCACCTTGATGAAAGGGTTCTGGGATAAGGATTTTCAGATTATCGGTCATCATTTTGATTCCGATATCTTCGCCCGAACCGCCGAAACCGGGCATGGAGTTTGAGGCTTCCTCCTATGAAGCCGGCTTGACGGTAGTCTTGCCGAGCTTTTCAAGTTGCCGATCAATGGCCTCCTCAAATCCATATAAGCTGCGGTTCTTTAGACGGATGCCGTTGATATACACAGTGGGCGTTCCCCTGACCCCGATCTCCTGGCCTTCTAATAAGTCCTGACCGACCTGCCGGGCTGTAGCAGGATCGTTTATCTTTTTTTCAAATTCTTCCAGGTTCAGGCCGACTTCCTGGGCAATTTCCTGAATTTTCTGATCACTGAGCTGCTTGTAATTTTGATACAACAGATCGTGAAACTCCCAGAATTTTCCCTGACTTTGAGCCGCCAGGGCTGCAATAGCCGCTTTCATGGCGAATCTGTGATTGCGAAGGGGAAAATTTTTAAAAACCACTTTGACATCATGCGGATATTTCTCAAGCACCTGCTCGAGTACCGGCGCCAGCCGGGCACAGTACGGTCACTGAAAGTCATCGAAAACGGCAATCACCACGGCTGCATCTTCCGGTCCCTTAAAAGGTGCGCCGGAAACATTAATGTTATGGATAAAGTCAAGGCCGACAAGCTGAACGGTTTTATTCTTGCTGCTTTTTAAGATAAGGGTATCTTCGCCGGGGCCCAATTTTATCTGGTCCACTTGCTTGCCTACCTTTAAGGTGGCTTCTAGATTCGTGGTCGACGAATAGACCAGAATTTCTCCCTGATTGGTCAGTACAAAAATCCGCCTGCCGTCGGGGGAGATGACCATGTCAATGGGAGTCTTGTCTAATTGCAGGGTTCTATAGACGTTCCACTCCACCTTATCGGAAGCCGGACTGCCGCTGATAGCGCCCAGGACAATCACCGAAGCGACCACCATAATCCATTGAAGCTTTTTCCAATTCATCTCGCAACTCCTTGTCCGCTCCTGCCGCGCACGAGCCTTTATCAAACCGATTCGCCGCTTTTTAAAATCAGAAATTGAAACAACCAAAGATGCCTCCATGATATCACCCGCACCCAAAAAGGCAACAGTTGAAAAAATCGAGGGTTTAATCGGGAAAATCAGAATTCAGATTCCAAGAGATTAGACATGCCCCTTTTCCCCGCATAGTAAGAAATGTATATTTTCATGACCGTCCCCATTTTCCCTAGAAATGGGACACAAATTTTCACAGATTACCGCAGATTTTTTAACTGATTTAACCTAAATTCTTTTTTTATTCTGTGTATATCCGTGTTAGACTTGCCGCGGCGGGAGATAGGGACGCCCAGAGATAGGGACGCCCATAAAATTATAAGTTTCTATATTGACGGAAAAGAGGCTTTCATGAAAAGCGACAAATCAATTCTACGGTTTTCACTGTGAGCGATGATCTATCAGCTATGAGCTTTTTTTGATTAAGTCGAAAAACGACAAGTCGCGGGTTAACATGACCAAGGTGAGGTTTGATGTCAGTCATGCGGGCCTGGCAGGGGAGACTCTTCGGATATCCCATTTGTATATGAAGAG
Organism: Desulfobacterales bacterium; assembly: GCA_037388985.1. Taxonomy (GTDB): domain Bacteria; phylum Desulfobacterota; class Desulfobacteria; order Desulfobacterales; family JAHEIW01; genus JAHEIW01. The sequence continues at coordinate 2,757 of JARRJQ010000350.1, forward strand.
AAACTTATAATTTTATGGGCGTCCCTCTCTACATAAATCAACGACCTCCCGTCTTCATTTTCATAAAGATCTTTTTTGCAAATTAGAAATAAATTTCTAAAGCGCGAGCTTTGGGCCTTGGAAATCAAGCTGACAACCAGCCCGGGCAAAAGGGATCTGGACAGATTGAAGAAAACCGCCGCCATGATTGGCGACGATCGCAGCGTGCTTGTTTCAAAATCAAATCGGACCATTCAGGGACAGGATGCGGTCATCACCGGCATAAAAGGCGTTCTAAAACTGATGAGCGATTTACAATGAAGCTCCCCGTAGTCCCGCCGGCAACCCAAAGTTTGATGGCGCATTTAATCGATGAGCTGGCAGGTTTAATTAGCCACCCCAGTTGAATCCCTTGCGGGGGTTGCTGCGCAACCCCGAAGAAATAGTTATTGGATTTCATTGGGCAGGCATTCAACGGGGCAAGCAGACACACCCCAGTGGAATCCTCTTAAAGAGGGCCACCAAAGGTGGCATTCCACGGGGCAGGCACAGATCTACCCTGTTAAATCTCGCCTCCGGCGAGCCCGCTTCGCGGAATTTAACAGGGCGAGCACTAACTTTGTGGTTGATAGAAACTCAACAAATCAACTCCGTCCCCATTCCCCTGATAATCAGAATAACGTTAATCATAATCCCGCTAATCTGCAAAGCCCGAGTGAGAGGGAACGTTGCTTCCCTCCGCTTTTTTTGATTTACTGTAAACTAGTTGTAGGCCATACCCGTCTTATTCGTCCAAAAACCATTTAATCGGGAGGCATGAACATGAGAGAAAAAAATTGTAAATCTTCGATGCTTTTATTTGCGGTCGCAACTGTTCTTCTATTCGGGTTTTTCATGCTGACAATCCCGCAGGCATTTGCCGATCAGGGAAACAAGGGAAAAGGGCAGCCGAAACAGTGGCAAAAGCAACAGATGCAGGAGACCCAAGGTCGTCCGGATTACGACAAATATCGCGGATACCGGCAACGCCCCTATGACAAAGGTCGTCATTACGGCTACTACAACCATAAAGGGCATCGATATGACTATCGCGGTCATTGGAGGTCCTGGGATCAATGGGATAGATACGCAAAAGCGCACCCGGACATATCCCGCCATGGAACCTATTACCGCGAAAATGCACACTTGATGTTCAGATTTTGTGAACCCGGTACCGGCAACTGTTTCTTCTTTTCAATAGGAAGGTAATCAGCACCGTGGAAATCGGGAAAATATTGAATAACCCGTTACAACAGTTAAATCGTTTAGATAAAATCATAAAAAG
>JARRJQ010000351.1:0-7371 GCA_037388985.1 Desulfobacterales bacterium
TCTCCTTATTCCGGATGGAGGCAAGCAATGGCTATTAGTGGAGGGGGAGATGCTCGACACCACAAACATATGGCTATGGCGGATTACGATCTGGAGCAGAGTATTAGAAATGCAAAGATAGCCGCTGGAATAAAAGGCGATTAATTAACTGGCGATCAATTTATCACTATCAGCTGGTTAAGCTTTTTCATAGAAACTGATCAGTTAATAATCTGATCCATACAATTCAACCATTTTTCTATCTGACTAAAAATTAAAAAATTTTTATAAACCCTTTTCTGTGCACTTTTACCCCATTTTTCGAGTACTTTCGGTTTGGCAAAAATTCGTTCCAAATTTTGTGCGATTTCCTCTGGATCAATCGGATTCACTGTCAGACGGCCATCTTTACCATCGCGAATTTGTTGCCGCAAACCACAGGCCGTAGTGCCAAGAACCGGGACTTGCTTCCACATTGCCTCTGTTGCCGTCAGACCAAATCCTTCCTGGAGAGAGTTTTGAACCACTAAAGAAGAGCAGCGTTGCAATGCGTTTACCATTAAATGATTTTGAATACAGGAACTCATTGGCAGAGTTAAAATAGAAATATCATTTTGATCGTCTGCCGGCAGTTTTTTATAATAATAACAAAGATCCTCGAGAACACCTTTGCCTTCTGGATCGTCTTGGACAGCAGATGGTTCGGGGCCCGCCAAAACTAGTGGGCTTGCTAATATACGCAAATTTTGCGGGTAATTCAAATCCATCACCTGCATTTATGCCAATAAATTCCCCCTCGGCGTTGAGTCGCAATGCTCTTCGTTTCCAGGCTGGATTCAGGTGAAGATGATGGCCATTCTTGATTATGCCGCCTTTATAAAGAATGCTGATTAATTCAGGACTGGAAATATCACGATTTTTGTGACTGAGGGGGTCTAGAGCAGGCGATATTATTGAATATTTTTCTTTAAAAACAGATGGCAGATACTCATGAGCAGAAAAAACGCCATGGTCATAATTGTCTGTATAGGGTTTAAGAAACTTCCAGGCTGAAATGGTGTTTGGAGTCTTTTTATCCAAACCGATGTGGCAACGCCAAATTGATTTTATTCCGTTCCTACGAATGAATTCGGCCCCTGCGCCTAATGGCTGAGGGTCATGCACAACTATTATATCATGCGCTGGAATCATCTTCTCTAACTGATCGGCGGCCGCATTACTGGTAGTTTCATATAATACCTTTTCATCATGGTTAAAGCCCGGTGTACCGAAATCATGGATAAGATTGTGAATCTTTTTGGTTAATCGGAAAAACTCTTTGTTTTTAGGACTAAACACCAGCCACTCGACATTTATATTAAGTTGCCGCAAAATACTCACCATTTTGGGCATCATCTCGGCAACCCCACCTCCACTTGCAGTGGAATTTATCATCCATAGGGTTCTGCCACGAAGTTTTTTTACTATGCCACGTGCATTGGAATATAAATCATTTACCATTCCTGATAAATATGCATAATTTTTGTATTCTCGAAGCCGATTCGTATTTTTAATATCGATTTTTTGAATCATACTTAATGCTGTTTAAAATTTGAATTTTAAATCAAACTGTGGCAATTGAAAAAATTTTTCTCGAGCGCAATAAATTGTTATTCTCGGGTGTGGCAATTTTCATGCAACGATAAAAGTGATAGCACATCGAAATCTGCTACAATATTCGCGAAACCCTATTAATTTTATTGGTATTTATAAGAAAAACTTTAGATTAATTAATACAGGGGCAAAATCTATAAGCAGGAATTTATATTGAATGGCTCTAACCGGACAGACAATATAATTGCAAAGTTGTGTCGCTGATAGCTGATCTAATTGATAAGGCTATGAAGATACAACAGCTTATTATTGCATATATCTTCTGGTAAACTAAAATATTTTCAAATTCTAAAATTGCAGATTACGCCGGAGACTGTCGAAAAAGGTATAATTTGCAAATTTGATGCTTGTAAGTTATTGAATTTATTGCCTGCGGAATTGTAAAAAACGCAATTTTTGGACTTTTTCGACAGTCTCTCAATATACATGAAATTTAGATGATTTTGTAATATTGGATAGTTATCTTCATGCACAGCATAATTTCTCCTCTGATTAAACCTGCCACATTTTAATTCATCTCCATTGACTTTGATGATTTTATACGTACGCTTACAGTTATAGGTCTTGAACTTTATGCAAGGGGGTTGCGATTATGGAGCAACGTACGACTAAAGTTAATCCATCGGAAGAAACCATCAAGATTGGTCCGATAGGAATCCGATTCCTTCTCACGAGCGATGATTCCAACGGCAACGCGTCGGTGTTCGAGATGCTCGTCCCTGTCGGACAGAAGTTAGCGGCGCCGGCCCACCGGAATGACGCTTACGAGGAGATCATCTATGGTATCGAGGGTGTCCTTACCTGGACGGTTGACAGCACACCCGTCGAGGTTGGCCCGGGGCAGGCGGTCTGTATCCGCCGAGGCGCGGTTCACCGCTTCGATAACCTCGGCTGCGAAAATGTAAAACAGCTCGTCATCATAACCCCCGCGATAATGGGTCCTAGATACTTCCGCGAAGCTGCCGAAGTAATCGGTGCTGCCAAGGGCGGCCCGCCCGACCGTTCGAAGATGATGGATGTCTTCCGGCGGCATGGCATGACGTTGGCCACGCCGCCTAAGTAGCTGGTCGCTGGTATGGTTTCGCTCTGAACTGGTTCTATCCGACGATGATGGTTCTCTTGGGGGCGCATTACCTTCCTTTCGTTTTTCGCTATGAGATGCAGATGTTCGATGTACCACCATGCTTTTAGGTGCCGAACTAGTCACCGCAATGCACGGGTCACATAGCTTTAGTGCAGAGGCGTGGTGCACTAACGCGATGCCTTTAGTATCCGCAAGGGCGGGGCGAGTCATTGCCGGGTGTCCAACCAGAAAGTGCGAAGGGATTACTACCGGACAATGGATAAAGTGATCAAACGCCTGGATCGAAATCTCAACCATTCATTGAGATTGTTTACAAACGATTTGTCTCTTACCACAATAATTTGCGTCCACTTCTTAAAACGGTGATTTTGAGCCCAAAATGGCTTGATTTTATGCTTTATATGGCATAAGTAAAACAGCTTGCGTGGCCCGACCCACATCCAAAGACTTTATTTTAGAGAACCGGATGTGGTCAAAGAACAGATGGTCGCAGAGGCTTATTTGGCAGATTAATGCTTTAAAAAAGGAGAATATTTTATGGCACCTGACAAGATTTCAGGACAAAAAGGATCCCAAGGGCATGAGCAAAGCGCTGAGAAAGAAAGGGAAGGATATACCTTTTGTGACGGCTGCAATGAGGTTCCCTTTTGCGGCATAAAATTTTATCAGAAAGGGAATGTCGTTACCCGCATCGAGCCCTGGCACGACTACCCCCATTCCCCAATCTGTTCAAAGGAATTCGCCTGTATAATACGAGTGTTTAACCAGATTCGACTCAATTTTCCCATGAATAGTACCTTACACTAGTGATCGGGTTTTTTTCTATGTAGGTGACCCAAAGGAACCCCGGGCCGCGGTTCAGCGGCTGGCTGCTGTATACGGTTCCGTCAATTACGGCTGCGAGAGTTCGACGGCCTGTCGAAGAGCGGCCCAGCTGGCCGAGCTTCTGACATATGGTTTTCCCACCATGGGGGATCTTCCCACGGAAGAAACCAAGGTCATGCTCATATGGGGCACGAACCCGGCCTATTCCGGGCAGCCGTTCATGTGCCACGGACAGCTCGCCGATGCCAAGAAACGCGGCGTCAAATTTATTGTGGTGGATCCCCGGATCAGCCCGACCGCCGGCACTCTGGCCGACATTCATTTGAGGCCCCGGCCGGCCACGACCGCGGCCCTTGCCGCCGGCCTGATGCACGTCATCTTTGAGGAGGGTCTTGAGGATAAAGCATTCTGTGAAAAATGGATCCACGGCATCGATGAGCTGAAGACATATGTCAAGGACTTTTCCCCGCAGCGGGTGGAAAAGATCACCTGGGTCCCTGCCCAGCAAATTATTGATGCGGCCCGCCTCTATGCGGGCAACTCCCCGGGAGGCATGCTGGTCGGGGCACAGGGTACGACTCACGACCTCAACGCCACAAACAATCACCGTGCCATACTGACGATCCCGGCCGTCTGCGGCTACGTGGATATGAAGGGGGGTGTGACAAAACCGACCAACCCCCTTGCGGAAATGGACGGTCCCTGGGCCGACGGTCCTCCCAAGTTTACCATGCGCGATAAAATGCTGGAGATGAAAGAGCACCGCCTGGACCTCCAGGCCTTTCCTGCATGGGTCGAAAAACTCCATGAAATCCAGACCAATCATCTCGTTGAGTGGATCAAGGAGGGCAAAGTCAAGGCTCTTCTCGGCTGGGGGCTCAATACCATGATCTGGCCCCAGACACATGAATACCAGGAAGCCATTGAAAGCCTTGAATTCTCTATGGCCGTGGATTACTTCTATCGTCCATGGACCCACGACTATGTCGACATCGTGTTGCCGGCGGCCATGAATTATGAGCGGCTGGCCCCCTTTGCTGTAATCGGCAGGCGGCTCTTCGGCCGCACACCGATAAAGCCGGCCGGCGAGTGCCGGGAGGACTGGCAGATTGCGCTGGAGATCGGAACCCGTCTGGGATATCCGGAACTCTTCTATAATGGCAGCGTCGAAGCAGCCTGTAACGATATCCTGGGGATGTGGGGCCTCAGCCATGATGACTTGAGAAAAAATCAGCTGGAGGGAATCGAGATCCCGCCCCCGGGGCCGGATACCTTCAAAAAATACGAAACCGGTGGTATGCGGCCTGACGGTCAAAAAGGTTTTAAGACGCCCTCGGGCAAGATAGAGGCGCTGTCAACGAGTCTCCAGAAATTCGGTTATCCTGCCTTACCCGAATACAAGAAAGCCATGGAGACAACCCCGGAATTCCCGCTGATACTCATATCCGGTTCAAGGATCCCCTTTATTACCCATAGCAAATGGCGAGAGGACGCACCCTGGTTATTGGAGCTGCGAAGGGAGCCCCTTTTGAGCATCCATCCCGACGATGCGCAGAAAAAGGATATCGCTTCAGGAGATAAGATCCTTTTAAAGACGGCCTGGGGCCAAATGGAGGTAAAGGCGAAGCCTACGGTCATGGTTCCACCGGGTGTGGTGGCTATCATGCACGGCTGGGCCGGGGCGAATGTCAACGAATTAATTCCCAGACAATTCGATCCGATCTCCGGTTTTCCTCCCTATAAAGAAGTCGTCTGTGACGTGGTCAAAGTTTGATGGACGCCGCGGGTGGATGAAACCGGGTGAATGAATGTTGACGGAGAAGGCAGGATCATCTTTAGAAAGTTTGCCGCGCCTCTCCAAGGGGAACCGCGGCATGTTAAATAAAAAAGGAGGAAAGATATTATGGCAAGGTACGGGATACTCCATGACCTGAGTCGATGTACAGGCTGCATGACATGCGTTGTTGCCTGCAAAGAGGAAAATCTTACCAGGCCGGGGGTGTGGTGGGACAAGGTCCTGGAGCTAGAAAGCAAGGCGCCCGAAAGTATTCTCTATTTCAGATATGCCTGCATGCATTGCGACAATCCTCCCTGCATGGCGGCCTGTCCGGAGAAGGCGATTTATAAACGTCCCGACGGTATTGTCCTGATCGATCATGAAAAGTGTCAGGGCCACGGCCAATGCAAAGAGGCCTGTCCCTATGGCGTCATCGACATGAACCCTGATGAGGATTATTTCCCGGACCAGAAGTTGCCCATTCAGGAAAATTCGGGTGCCCATCGAATACACCCTCCGGGAAAGGCCTCGACCTGTACCCTCTGTGCTCACCGAATCGACGAGGGCAGGGAACCGGCCTGTGTTGCGGAATGTCCTTCAAAGGTGATGATCTTTGGAGACCTGGATGACCCGGAAAGCCCCATTCGGAAAAAATTATCCAGCTCTGAGCAGTTGCTTGCCTCCCGGGAAACGCAGCCGAAGGTGACTTATATCATTCCGCAGGGCCTGTCAAAGCAGTTAGAGGAAAGGATCATCAAAAACCCAACGATGTCCGGGTAGCAACGGCGCTTTCAGATGACGGTCTGAGGGGTCGGGGGGTCGCCAATTAACGGGCGACCCCAATCCCAATCATTCTTCTGCCTTGTCTGTCTCACTTGAGGTGCTTAAAAAGTTCTGTTCTGCACGTTCATGCCAATTGCTCCAGTAAAGCCTTGGCTTCTTGAAGGTCCACGGTGTCGAATCCCTCGGTGAACCAGCCGTAGATCTCCGCTAGTAGCCGGTGAGCCTCCTTATGCTTTCCCTGCTGTTGCCACAGCCGACTCAGGCTCATCGCCGCCCGCAGCTCAAAAGACTTTGCCTGTTGGCGACGGGCAATGTCGAGAGCTTGCCGAAAACATGCCTCCGCTTCGTCCACCTTTTGCCTTTGCTGCATCAGCAATAGCTCTCCCTTGAGCCTATGCAGCTCAGCCTCCCAATAGCGCCCACAAGTTTTGTCTACGACCGCCAGCGCTTCAGCCAGCACAGACAGTCCTTCTTCCGGTTGCCCTGCTTTCCCATATGCCTCGGTCATCAGGGCAAGAAAATAGGGTTTTTCCACTTCTGCTCCCGTGGCCCGGTGGGCGGCCAGGCCCTCATGTATCACGGAGATCCCTTTTGCTCCACCTCCCTGCGCAACAATCGCCCAGCCTCGCAAAATCATTCCAAAGGCTAACCAGAGCGCAAAGCCTTGCTCGGTCGTTAATGTTATCAGTTCCTCGGCACACTCCTGAACCGCCTGCACCTCCCGGCGGAATTGATGGACAGTGGTAGCCATATTCAGAGCAAAAGCCTGGCTGAAAGAGTGAGTAAGTTCCTGAGCCATGGTCAGCGCTTCGTGGATGTTTCTCAGGGCCTGGTCTGGATAGCCAAGTACCCATATGGGCCAGGCTCCAAAACATCGGCATAATACGCCCGGGTCCTGTCCGTACACAAAGGCATGCGAGCGGTGCTGCTGGGGGTCATAGAGGGCTATCCCCTGCTCCAGATGTTTGCGAGCCGGGACTAATTCTCCAAGCCAGAACATGGTCTGGCCCATTATTCGGTTGCCTTCCAGGAGGAGCGCAGGGTCTTGTGCGCGCCGGGCCAGGCTGAAAAGCTGCTCGGCCAGCTCACGGGCCGTCTGCAACTCCGCCCGAATCTGATAAAACCGCCATAGCCCGTGCAGCACCGGAAAGAGCTGTGGAGTTTCTCCCACCTGCTGACAGAGTTCCCGCGCGCGGTCATAAACTTTGCCTACTTCAGAAGATCCGAAGCCCTTGACGGCCATCAACACCGGACCCAGAGTGGTCTGCAG
>JARRJQ010000352.1:0-6145 GCA_037388985.1 Desulfobacterales bacterium
CACCCTGCAATATATCGCCCCTTATGCCGGTTGTGCCATGGGTGAGTATTTCCGCGACAACAAGCAGCATGCTCTAATTCTGTCTGATGACCTGTCCAAGCCGGCAGCTGCCTATCGTCAGGGGTCTTTGCTGCTGCGGCGACCCCCCGGTCGTGAGGCGTCTCCGGGCGACATCTTTTACAACCACTCCCGTCTGATTGAACGAGCTGCAAAACTCAATGATGAACTGGGAGCCGGTTCCTTAACCGCCCTTCCGATCATTGAAACCCAGGCGGGTGACGTTTCTGCATACATTCCGACCAACGTTATTTCGATTACTGACGGACAGATCTATCTCGAGCCGGGTTTGTTTTTTGCCGGTGTGCGTCCGGCGATAAATGTCGGTCTTTCGGTATCGCGGGTTGGCGGATCGGCTCAGGTGAAGGCTATGAAGCAGGTAGCGGGCACCTTGCGGCTGGATCTGGCACAGTATCGCGAGCTTGAAGCCTTTGCCGCCTTCGGCAGCGATCTGGATAAAGCCACCCAGCGACAGCTGACCCGCGGGGCCAGATTGGTTGAGATTTTAAAGCAATCTCAGTACCAGCCGTTGCCAATGCACAAACAGGTCACCATAAATAATTAGAGCATGCTGCTTGTTGTCGCGGAAATACTCACCCATGGCACAACCGGCATAAGGGGCGATATATTGCAGGGTGGCCGGGTCGCTGGCGCAAGCGGCGACGATGGTCGTGTACTCCATGGCACCGTATTTTTCAAGCACCGCGTGAACCTGAGCTACCGTTGATTGTTTCTGCCCGCAGGCCACGTAAATACAATAGACGTCGGTATCTTTTTGCGCCAGAATGGCATCAATGGCACAGGCGGTTTTGCCGATCTGCCGATCACCAATAATGAGCTCCCGCTGACCCCTTCCAACCGGCGTCATGGCATCAATCGCCTTAAGGCCGGTATAACAGGGTTCATGGACGCTTTTTCTGGCGATAACGCCCGGAGCAACCATTTCCACGCGGCGGTGCTCCTGGGCGTCAATTGGGCCTTTACCGTCCAGCGGTTCACCGACTGCTGAAACCACCCGCCCAAGAACGGCTTCACCGACGGGGACCTGGGCAATCCGACCGGTACGCTTGACGATATCACCCTCTTTGATATGAATGTCCTCGCCCATAATGGCCACCCCGACATTGTCCTCTTCAAGATTGAGAACAAGGCCCAGGATGGCGCCCGGAAACTCCACCAGCTCCAAGGCCATGACGTTTTCAAGCCCGTAGATTCTCGCAATTCCGTCACCGACCGATAAGACCACCCCGGTTTCACTGAGTTCAACTTTCTTGTCATAATCGGTAATCTGTTCCTTGATAATCTGGCTTATTTCTTCAGCTTTTAATTCCATTAGACTCCCTCGCCCCTTTTTAAAGTTTCTTTCATATTTGCCAGCTGTGTTTTGATGCTACCATCCCAGACAAGATCCCCGATCTTGGTAACGATTCCCCCAATTAATTCAGAATCTTGTGCAACCGTCAAAGTAATTTTTTTCTTGATCTTTTCGGATAATGCAGCCCGAATCTTTTCCACTGTATCTTCAGAAAGTTCGGTTGCCGATGTGAGACTCGCACGCGCAATACCGTTAAGCTCATCGGCAAGTTTTTGATAGAATTCATCAATGCTGCCGATAAATCCGATTCTGCCTTTATCAAAAAGCAATAATAGGAAAGACTTCATCGTCTTGGAAATACCCAGGCTAACAAGGACCGCCTGCAAAACATTGCGGCGGTTTTGCGCATTGTGCAGGGGATTGGTAATCGCCTGATTCAGGGTGTTTTCTTGCTCCATTAGATCGGCGAAGTCACTGAGTTCCTTTCGATAGGCATCTGTCTGCCCATCTTCTTTACTAATCAGCAACAGCGCCTTGGCATAACGCCGGGCGACGGCTAAATTTTTCATTATACGACTACCTTCTTTAAATATTCATCAATCAATTTATCCTGATCCCGGGTCGTAATTTCATTTTTCAGCGTCTCTTCCGCCTTGCGCAGCGATTTTTCCAGAACTTCACGTTGCAATACCTGCTTGGCTTTCTCAAATTCGTGTTCGATATTGCGCCGGGCCTGGGCCTTAAGCTTTTCCGCCGCTGCTTCGGTTTCTTTTAAAATTTTGGCTTTGGCTTCTTTACCCTGTTGAATATAATCTTCGACAATTCGTTGGGCTTCCCTTTCCAGGTTCGATAATTGATCATTATATTGTGCCAGCTGTTTTTCAGCTTCGGCTTTCTGGGCCTCTAAACTTTCCAACTGTTCCTGGATACTTTTAATGCGCGAGCTCAAGGCCTGGGCGATTGGTTTGCGCAAAAGATAGAACAGCACAACCACCAACAGGGCAAAATTCATGAGTCGAAACCAATCCAATCTGCCCCATCCCGTTGAACCGCCATTTTCACCGGAAGCAGCTGCGGCAGTTCCCAATGCGATGCATAAAAGACCAACTCCAATGCCGGCTAACATCGCCCGGCATTTCTGATGGCCAAACTCCCGTAAAAAGCCGGGAATTTTCATTAAATCGTCCTCCCCAAAATTTTTTGGCAAATATCATTGGCAAACTCATCTACTTTTTCCTGCAGCGAAGCTTTGACGGTTTGAGCTTCTCTTGCGATTTTTCCACGCATCTCGCTTAGCTCCGCCTGGGCTTTTTTATTCACCTGATCGATAATCTTTCTTTCTTCTTCAGCACCGGCCTGCAGCAACGCTTCTTTTTCTTTTAGGCCTTTGGCTCGAGCCTCTTTGATACCCAAAGCAAATGCAGCATCTTTTTCCTTGGCATCTTCATTGTATGTTGCGATGCTGAGCTCTAAACGTTCGATTTTTTCTTTTCTTTGGCGCAAAATGTTACGAATCGGGCGATAGAGGATGAGGTTTAATATCCAGATGATAAGAAGAAAATTGATAATTTGAAGACCAACGCTCCAATCAGGCATGACGGTGACTCCGCCGCCACCTTTCGATCCTTCCGATGAGCCCAATGCCAAAGAAGCGGTTAAGCCAATAATTGCCAGGACCACAAAAAAGACTGCGCGGCATTCTCGGTGCCGAACAAAACCCCCCATTGAGCATTCCTCCAGTGCAAATTGACTAGAAAACCGACCTAAATAGTTAAACAATTTTTAAAAAGGATGATTTGGCTCGGGCGGTCTATAACATCAGCAACTAACTATTGTCAAAGGATTTTTTTCAAAATTTTAATTCACTTCGAGCCTGCTGGGGCGGAAGGAACATTGACTGGCGCCGAAACTTTTTTTATGGGAGTGGTTTGCACTTTCATACTGCAATTGCCGTTTAAAATGCCCCCGGGTTCAATTGAAATGATTGCCGCCTGAACATCGCCGTTCACCCGCCCGGGAGGGTATACTTCAAGCCGCTCGGTGGCATTGATCGTGCCGCTGACCTCCCCCATCACGATGATTGTGCCTGCAGTAATATCCGCATGGATCATGGCTTTTTCTCCAACAATCAACGTACCGCCGTTGCTGGAAATTTTACCTTTAACCCGTCCATCTAACCGAATGGTACCTTTAAACTCAATGGTACCTTCTACACTGGAATCGGATCCTAAAAACGTCGATATTGAAGCACTTGTTTTTTCTTTTTTCATCTGTATTTTACTCCAGCATAAATCTCCGCATGCTCACATTTAACAGCAGGCCAATGCTAACGGCAGTCGTCAAGACCGAAGACCCCCCGTAACTGATCAATGGCAGTGGCACTCCCACAACCGGCATCAGACCCATCGCCATGCTGATATTGATGAACACTTGCCAAAAAATCATGCCGGTAATACCCACGGCGACAATGGTACCGAAGGGTTCACGGCATCCGTGGGCAACATTTAAACCCCACAATATCAATACGAGAAACAGAAGAACCAAAATCAGCGATCCCAACAATCCCCATTCTTCAGCTAAAACCGAAAAAATAAAATCGGTATGTTCCTCGGGTAAAAAGGAAAGCGCATTTTGGGTGCCTTGTAGAAATCCTTTTCCGGTAAGCATCCCCGAATTGAAGCGGCGATCAATATCAGCAGCCCTGCCGTACCCAAATCCGGCTGCATTCCGATTAAAAGCACCGGCAGCAAAACGATCATTAGGGGCTTAACCAATTCCCGGAGCGTAAATCCTCTTGTTGTGGCATCCTTTGAATAATAGCTCGCCAAGCTGATGATGACTGCTATTTTAACAAGCTCTGATGGTTGAAAAGAGAACGGCCCGATAATCAACCAGCGTTTTGAACCCCCGACATATTTGCCGAAGAACAAAACGGCAATTAATAAAGAAATACAAAAAATGTATATGGGCTGAGCCCAACGATCCAAAATTTTATAATTAAATAAAAAGGCCGCTACCATGGCGGCCAGCCCAATGGCAAACCACAGCAGTTGTTTAAAAAACAATATTTTTTGAGGTGCCGGGGTTTCAGCTGTTACAGCACTGTATAAGGTAACCAGTCCGATAGCGCCAATTAAGATGGCCAAACCCATCAACCCCCAATCAAAATATTGGATCAATCGCCGATCAAACATTGTCGCCTCGCTCCTGCTTGGTATAGGTGTCAGGTGTCAGTGTTCAGGTGTCAGATCATGGGCTCAGGGTTCAGAGGTTAATGGTTTCCGTGTTCTGATGTCCTCTGCTTTCTTCTGTTGCTTAACCTCCTAACCTTTGAGCGTTGAACATTTGAACCAAGAGACTGACACCTGAAACCTGAAACCAAATTTAAAGCCAGCGGCCAGATTAGCCACCGCCGCCTGTGTTATGCATTTCGCTTCGCGTTGCCACTTGTGTGATTACCGGCGGCTTGCGCAAATACGTTTTTATCATTTCTCTTGCAATCGGTGCTGCGGTTCCGGAACCGTGCTCACCGTGCTCAACGACAACCGCAACCGCGATGCGCGGTTCGGCAGAGGGAGCATAGGCCACAAACCAAGCATGCGATCTTAAATGTGCCGGCACATCTTCTTCAGTCATCGTTTCTTCCTCTTTGCGGCTAATCACCTGAGAGGTACCCGTCTTTCCACTCATTTCGATATCGACCAGACGGCTGCCGCGTGCCGTTCCGTTTTCACCGTTAACCGCTTTCCAAAGACCCCGCTTAACGATATTCAAGTTGGCTGCACTCACCGGCAGCTTCCCGATCAATTCGGGTTCGTTCTTTTGCAGGATCTGTCCTTCAGCCGATTGAATGCTGTCCAACATAACCGGTCGATAGCGCTTGCCCCCATTGGCCAGCGCGGCGGCTAAAACCGCCATCTGAATTGGGGTTACAAGGTCAAATCCCTGGCCGATGGCAACCGACAGGGTTTCGCCTGCCTGCCAGGGCACACCGACGCGCCTTTTTTTCCAGGCAGCGGTTGGAATCAGCCCGTGCGCTTCATGATCAAGAGTGACGCCTGTCGGAGAGCCCAGACCGAAGCCTTTGGCATACCAGGCCAAACGATCCACCCCGAGCCGCTGGCCAACCTGATAAAAAAATACATCACAGGATTCTTCCAGCGCCTTGATAATACTGACTTTTCCATGCCCTCCTTTTTTCCAGCATCTATATATCCTGGCGCCGAAGCGATAGTACCCGGGACAGTTGAAAGTGGTCTGCTCGTTGATCACACCTTCTTCGAGACCGGCAAGGGCTGTAACGATTTTATAGGTTGATCCCGGCGGATACTCTCCTTGTATTGCGCGATTGGACATCGGTTTGAAAGGATTGGAAATTAACGAGTACCACTGCTCATGAGTGATCCCACCGACAAAAGAATTTTGATCAAAAGAGGGGCTGCTGGCCAGAGCCAAAATTTGACCGGTTTGAGGTTCGATGGCCACCGCCGCACCAACGACTCCGTCCAGAAGCTCTTCGGTGCGATGCTGCAATTTCTGATCGATCGTTAGATAAACATTTTGGCCGGGTTCGGCATCAACGGTTTTTAAAATTCTAACCACCAAGCCATTGGCATTGACTTCAACCTGGCGGCCGCCCCGTTTACCTCTCAGAAAATTCTCATAAACCTTTTCGGCTCCGAACTTACCAATGAGATCACCGCTACGGCAGTCCGGATATATAGATGCTGGAAAAAAGGAGGGCATGGAAAAGTCAGTATTATCAAGGCGCTG
>JARRJQ010000353.1:0-7208 GCA_037388985.1 Desulfobacterales bacterium
CAGGCGAGCCATCATTATGTCAAACACCGCTTTAGGGGCAGCGCTGATTGCAACCGCTTTTAGCAGAGATGTCTGGAGTTTACGATTGGGACTTTTTATGGTGGGGATAGCTGCGGGTGTCTATCTGCCTTCGGCGATTTCAACCCTCACCGATTTGATCAATTCGCAACACTGGGGAAAAGCGCTTGCCATTCATGATATGGCTCCTAATCTGAGTTTTGTGGTCGCTCCTTTGATTGCCGAGTTTATCATGATCCGGTATTCTTGGAAGGTTGCATTTATACTTTTTGGCTTTACCGCATTGATCCTAAGTCCGCTATTTGCCCGATTTGGACGCGGTGGAGAGTTTTTGGGTGAGGCGCCAAGCTTTTTATCATTCAGGGAGTTTTTTACCAAATCATCTTTTTGGGTGATGACTTTTCTCTTCAGCATGGGTATTGGCGCGAGCCTTGGGATTTACACGATGCTGCCGATTTACCTCGTGACAGAACTCGCCATGGATAGAGACTTGGCCAATACTTTGGTTGCTTTGTCACGGATTTCCGGTTTAGTGATGGCGTTTGTCGGTGGCTGGGCTACAGATCGTTTTGGTCCAAAACAGACGATTAAAATCGTATTGCTTGTTACAGGCATTATGACCGTTCTTTTGGGAATCGCACCGCATCGGTATGCTTCCGTTGTTGTGTTTTTGCAGCCATCGGTTGCCGTCTGTTTTTTTCCTGCAGGATTTGCCGCAATGTCTTTTATCTTCCCGCCAAAATCAAGAAACCTGGCGGTCTCTCATATTGTACCTATGGCTACTTTGGCGGGTGGTGGCATCGTCCCGATATTTATCGGACTTATCGGAGATATCGGCAGCTTTGCTTCAGCCATTGCCATCAGCGGTGGACTGATTATCGCGGCGTCGATCCTTACCCTTAGGCTTAACTTTCATTACCATTAAAATTAAGAATATGGGTTAGCTTTCTGATAAAGGCTTATTGAGAGGAGATGTTAATGGATCTTAAAATTTTTAACCACATGGAAAATTCAGATCTTCGCAGCTATATTGAATTTTTACTGTGGCATTACCGGGTCATTGATGCATTTTGGTATATTAATGTTCGTGAACATTACGGTGAGTCAACGGCAGATCGGTTCAATGAAAAAGTTTGGGGCCGGGTGGCTGCCATGGCGGCCAGGGATTTACGCCAACGATTTAATATTGGTGAAAAGGGGCTTGCGGGTTTCGTTAAAGCACTAAAATACTTTCCCTGGTGTATCATTGTGGGATATGAGATTTCTCAAACGCCCGATGAAGTTTTCATCCATATTCCTTCTTGTCCGACCCAGACTGCCAGAACAAAACGCGGATTAAAGGAGTATGCCTGCAAAGCCATGCACCGGGAAGAATTTGCAAGTTTTGCGCACGAAATTGATAAACGCATCCACGTTGAGTGCATCTTCGCACCGCCCGATCCTCATCCTGAAGATATGTTTTGCAAATGGAGGTTCTCCTTAAAAGAGTGCTGAGTAATGAGGACTGAGGGCTGAGGTGCAAGACAGTCAGAGGGTTTAGAAAATCAGTTGCCTCTGAAAATGTTTAAGGGTCGATCATGGATAATTACAATTATCTGAAAGAAGAAATATTGAAGGTTAATCAAGACCTTCTGACGCTGATCTCCAAAGGTAAATCATTGCCCGGTATGGCGGAAGAAACCGGTTTTGACGAATGGGGAAAAACCTGTAACGGTTTGCCGGTTCAGATGACGGAAGACATTATGCACGTGGCAGTGGTGGGACCGATTAAATCCGGCAAAAGCACGTTCTTAAATTCAATGCTCAAAGGCGATTATCTGAAGAGAGGTGCCGGTGTCGTCACATCTATCGTCACTCGAGTGCGATCAGGGGATCGATTGGGCGCGAACCTTTTTTTCAAGTCCTGGGATGAAGTGAATGCAGAAATTGAGCAGGCACTGATTCTGTTCCCCTCGCTGGATTGGCGCAATAATGGTGTAGCGTTTGACATCCGGCGCAAAGAGTTGCGGTCTCAAATAGACCGGGGGTTGAAATCGTTAAGTTCCGAACAATTAATTTACCAGGATACGCGCAATTTGAATAATATGCTGATAACCTTATATATCAAAGGGTATGACCGTATTGCAGACGTTATCTCCTCCGATAATATGATCCGTCGGTATGAAGAAAACACATTTGCAGCACATAAGGAATTTGTCGGCAACGAAGATTTGGCTGTTTATCTGAAAGACGTCCAACTGGAAATCCCCGTAGAAGGACTTGACGGCAATATTGAAATCGCCGATTGCCAGGGTAGCGATTCTCCAAACCCGATGCATCTGGCGATGATCCAAGATTATTTACTTCTAACCCATTTAATCGTGTATGTCATCAGTAGCCGGACAGGGTTGCGCCAAGCGGATATCCGGTTTTTATCCATGATCAAGAAAATGGGCATTCTGGACAACATCTTGTTTGTTATCAATTGTGACTTCAGTGAACATGAATCCCTTGAAGAACTTCAAAAACTGATCGGTAGAGTAAAAGAGGAGTTGGCGTTGATCAAGCCGAAACCGGAAGTGTATGCTTTTTCGGCCTTATTTAATCTGTTTGCCTCACCGGCGTTAACCATTTTGGAAAAAGACCGACTGAGAATGCAGCAGTGGGAAGCCGATCATGAAATGACTGATTTCTCAGCAAGAGAAACACAACGATTTCTATCAACTTTTAACCTGAAACTGAGCAGCAGACGGGATGCGATATTATTGCAAAATCATCTTGAACGTCTCCGTGTTATTTTATCCGGCATGGAAAACTGGATCGCAATTAATCAAGATATCCTCGCGCGGGATTCTCAAAGCACACAGGAATTGATCAACAAGCTGAAGAAACACCAAGAACGGGTCGATCAGATGAAAACCGTTTTGAAAACTACGATGACCGGTGCCGTCACCAAAATCAAAGAGAAGCTCAATGTCGAGACAAACCGTTTTTTTGATGTTCATTCCGGTGACATCATCAAAAGAATTTTTGAATTTGTCAAAAATTACCAGGGAATAACCAAGCCCATAAAAGGCAAATCCGATTTAGCCGGTGTTTCCAAAGCTATGTACTTGAGTTACCAGGACTTTAAACACGCTTTGGATAAATTTATTACCGAAGACATCAATCCGGAAGTGATCCAATTTATCAAGAGGCAAGAAAAAGAAATTGGAACGTATTTGAGTTCGATTATTAAACCTTACACGGCAATGCTTTCCGATACTGTCGATGACTATATCGGTCTAATAAAGAGGCTTGGTCTGCCGCTTAAAATGGAGGGGCAGCCATCAATTGAATTTTCTGAAATGGATGTTCGGCATCGACGGACAGGACTTACTCCGCCGAAACTCATTGCCACCATGCATTATTCTGCGAGGATAAAAACCACTGCTATCCTGCGTCTGGGCGTATTCAGCCTCCAGCGAAATTTAAAAGGAAGTATCAATCATTTGCGGCGGCGAATCGAAAAAACAGATTAAAAGACATTTTTGAGATGGCTTATAAATCAGCTTTCCTGCTGTTTAAGTTTTTTTAGATTTTCTTTGGCAAATTCAATTGAAGAATCAAGGGCAAGTGCCATTTCATAGTAACGAATCGCTTTTGCACGATGACCCATATCACGATAATTGGAGGCGATATTCGCATAATCGATTGCGGAGGATGGGTCTAGGTCAATTACTTTTTTGAAATTTTTAATTGCCGCTTCATGTTCTTTAAGCTTAAAATGGCAAAATCCCATCAGGTTGTAAATATCGGTTCTTTCCCGGTCCAGCTGTTCGCCCTGATGGAGCACCTCCAAAGCTTTGCGATATTCTCCCATATCTTTTAAGGCCACCCCCATATATGAAAAAATGCTGGGAGTATCCTGTTCATGCGGATCCAAATTCAGAGCCTGCTCAAAATATTTGAGCGCCGACTTGGGATCTTCTAAAGCAATCTGGCAGGTCCCGAGGTAAAATTTGACATAGTATTTCCCGGGCAGATCGTTATCGATTTTTTTCAGTTCAGCGATGGCTTCCTGAGGGCTTCGGTTAGTTGCAATATGTTTAGCCGAAAACATACCAACACTGGTACCCTGGGCCCGTTCCCTAAAATGTGCTCCCGGTATAATGGTGTAAAATGCCGGAATTTCAAGATCCGGATGGGTCGTGTTGATCACTAACACTTCCAGCCCAATATTTTCCAGGGCGGCCAGGCAATTTTGCACTTCGATCTTAATATTATCGTCCGAAAGATCAGGCAGTTCACAAATATCGATTTCTTTTCCGGGGTTCATGATATAATCAGCATCGGCCAGTTTCTTAAATTTTGGCAATCCGCTGGCCACATAATTGGAGGCCGTTTCAAAATCACCCCCCAGCTGAGCAACTTCAGTTAAAGCTCGGCTGAAAGCCTTCTGAGGATTCGGTGTTGTGCCCGCAGTCCAGACAATTTCACTGAGTTCCGGAAATGTGTTCGGATCGTAGGCCAGGACGGCGACGGTCGGAATACCCGTGTCAAGGGTGAAATCGGAAACAAAAAGTTTAACCCCGATTTTCCGATATTTGCCGATCATTTCTACCACCAGAGAGTCGGTGGCTGAATCGATACGAATCGCCGGGACTTTCAGTTGATTATGACTGACGATAGATGAGGTGTGCCTTTCAATGATTTCACAAATTCCCTGGCTGATCGCTTCTTCAACGCAATTGCCAGCAGAAGGACCATTGTATTCATTAATCGCAAAGAACCAGTCAAAAGGAATCAGAATTTCTTCTTGACGGGTTAAATTAAAGGCCCAGGTCCACTTGAGGGGTAAATTTTCAAAAATTTTTCGGGTGGCTGGCAAGTCAGACGATTCATCGTGGACGGACTTAGCAATCATATCAAAGGGAAGGATGTTGTTTTTTAAGTTGCAAAACCGGTCGGTAAAAAAATTCTCCGGGTTTTTTGCAAAGCTAAAAAAACTGAAGCGTTCAGCCAGTTCCATTATGGCGCTGGCTTCGGATTGACTGGGTGTACCCCCTTTGCCCATCTGTTTTTTTGTCCCAATGATTTTGTAAGCGTCTTTGCCGCACAGACTAAAGTATACCGGGATATCCAATCGTTTGTTGTCGATCCGTACGGTCCGTTTAAGTATATCCAGGTTTACTTTTTTAAGTTTTTCCCTGAAAAGCCTGACGGTATGCTCAGGAGGTAAAGTTTTATCCTGATCAAAGGTATACCCCTTATATGCATCATTTAACTCAATTTTAAGCGACATGAACTTGCTCCTGATAAGCTCAATTTTCGATTGACCGATTTTTATCAATTTGATATGAAAACAGCTTCTTGTGGGGATGTAGCTCAGATGGGAGAGCGCGGCGTACGCAACGCCGAGGTCAGGGGTTCGATCCCCCTCATCTCCACTCACTAATTTGTAACCTTCTGTTTTTACAGAAGGTTTTTTTGTGCATCCTGCCCCAAAAAGCCTCAATTTGCACTGTTACACAAACTTACACAAATCTCTTACACAAAGTCGCTGTGACAGATGGAGGCAAATCCCATGAAAGCTGCCCTTAAATCCCCCGCTTATCTGGTGCGCAACCCTTACTCATTTTGTTTTCGGATGATTGTCCCAAAAGACCTGCGAAAATTTGTCGGCAAGACTGAATTGCGGTATACTTTAAGGACTGGCAATCTCAGAGACGCCAAACATAAAGCAAAACTTTTAGCCGGTCAAGTTCAATTAATTTTCAGGTGTTTAAGAAAGGAACATCAGGCTTTGGGCAAACTTTCAGATGACCAGATAAAGCAGCTGGTGCACCAGTATATCAAAAATGCGGTGCAATGGTGGGATAAAAACTTCTACGAGGAATTTGATGAAGAGGTCTATCCGCCACCTTTTACCGATGCCCGCGGATTTCATGGACATCTAAAATCTCTTGAGTATTTTAGGGACGATCTCATTGATTGCTTAAATCTTGGTGATTTTTCCTATAAAAATGAGTTGCCCGAAATATTCGCCGACCTGTTTAAAAAACCACCGGAGCAAATGAGCCTGATTACACAGGCAGTTGACCAAAATCCAGCTGACCAAGACGGTCATTTGCTCTCTGAGGTTATCCAAAGGTTTGTGGCAGAAAATGAGAAGGACAACTGGTCGAAAAAGTCCAAAGGGGAATATAAATCCAGCCTGAATCTGTTTTTGGAGTTCATGGGAGATGTTCCGGTTAAATCAATTAGCAGAAGGTAAATCAGTGAATTTAAAGCAGTGCTGCAGAAGTTACCGCCATACCAAAACACGTCAAAAGAGTACCGGGATAAATCGATTAATGAACTTCTGCAGATGGGCATCGATAAGACTCTTGCGGTTAAAACCATAAATAAGACTCTGACAAGGGTCGGCTCTTTATTTAAATATGCCCTTCAGGAAGGATTCTATGAAGGACAGAACCCCGCTACAGAGATGAATTTGCCGATGAGTAAATTTGAAGAGGATAACCGAGCGCCATTCACCAAAGATGAACTTGAGAAACTGATGCGATCTACTGAATATGTCAACGATAAGCATAGAAAAAGCTATCAGTTTTGGATGCCGATAATCGCTCTGTTTACAGGGATGAGACAGATTGAGATCGCTCAGTTTCATCTTGAGGACATCAGACAGGAGTGAAGAAGGTGTTTGGTTATTTGACGTCAATGACAGAGGGGATAAAAAGGTTAAGACCAAGTCGGCGAGAAGACAGATTCCGATACACCCATTTATCACAAACGAATTGAAGCTGCCTGATTATGTCGAAGCATTGAAAGGGGAGGGCGAGACAAGGCTTTTTCCGGAATTAAAAAAGGGCAGAGTCGGCATCGATCTCAGCCACCTCAAGCTCAGCAAGTTTGTTCCAAAATAATCAGATTGGATCGATGCGCAGATAAAACACCGAGAATTATCATCACATCAGTGGAAACAGAAGCCTGATGGTAGTGCCGGCTCCGGGTTTGGTGTCCAGACAAAATAAGCCACCGCAAATTTCCGCCCGTTCTTGCATGTTTTGCAATCCATTGCCGATTAAAGGATCGTCATGGTTTAAAACTTCCTCTACGTTAAACCCACAGCCGTTGTCTTTAAGCTCAAATTCGATCTCGTTACCTTTTTTCCTCAGGCCAATATGCACCGTATCCGCGATACTGTGTTTGGCGCAATTATTCAGCGC
>JARRJQ010000354.1:0-7856 GCA_037388985.1 Desulfobacterales bacterium
GGATTGTTTCATCCGCAGCAAAGCGGCTTCAGACCCAGGCTTTTGGCGTTTAACGCTCGACAGCACAATGGCAATCGAATTTGGTTGCAAAGTCGGTTGCGGGGCAAGCTTCACCCAGCTGAAATCGGCGCTTAAAATAATCGCATGAAATCCGAGCGCCAATATGATGGAAAGCAGCAGACGTTTCACAACTATTTCTCAAAGTCAGCCTGCAGGGATATCCGACTCAATCCCGCCTGGCGAATTTTATCCAGAACGTTATAGATCATCTGGTACTGCAGAGAGCGATCTGCAAAAATCAGCACTCCGGGCTCTTGGCTGTAAGCGGCTTTGTTTCGCAAGACCTCAGTGAGATGCTCAAGAGCAACGCGCTGTTTGTCTACATAAATGGTTTCGTCCGCTTCCACGCTGACCGATAGGGTCAGTTTTTTATCGATTTGGGCTGTGGTCGAAAGCGGCAGCTCAACGGGCAGTCCCCGATGAACCGCCATGGACAGCATGGCGTAGATGAAGAATACCAGCAGCAGAAAGACGATGTCAATCAGGGGAAGCATTTCGATTCGCGCCTTTTTATGCGAAGGTATTTGGATTTTCATTTCCCGGGTCTCCTAATTGAGGCTGCCTTTTTGGCTGAGCTTTTCGAATACAATTTCCAGACTGGTGGCATATTTGTCAATGAGCACGGCCGCATTTTCAACGCGTGAATTAAAATAGTTGTAAGGAAAAACGGATAAGATGGCAATCCCAAGTCCTGCCGCGGTTGTGATCAGGGCCTGTGCGATTCCACCGGTCACCATCTGCGGATGCTCGATGCCTGCTGAACCTAAAACTTCAAAGGATGTAATGATCCCCAGAACCGTTCCAAAAATTCCCAGCAGCGGGGCGACGGTGATCATCGTGTCCAAAACGCTCATAAAACGCCGCATATGTTTGATTTCATCGGCTGCGGCAGCTTCCATGGCCTTTGTCATGGAAAATTCTCTGTGCAAAATACCGCTGACCAAAATTTTAATAATATAATCTTTCGTATTGAATGTCTTTTTGCGAATGGATTCCCAGTCACCCTGACGCGACAGTTCCAATACGTCATCGACAAGTGATGGCTTTCGTTGAAATCCTATTTTTAACCAGAAGATAGCCCGGTCGATGACCACCGCCAGCGCAATGATCGAACATGCCAGCAGCGGATACATGACGGGGCCGCCTTTGTCGAAAACATCCCACATCGTCTTTACTCCTTTTGGGGGGTAATTTCCCCGATGGTTATTTCATAGTTATCCGGAGAGCTCCAGTTGAATCGGTCGCATGATATCCCACCACGAAGATCACGAAGGTGAGCAAACGAATGCAGCTATCCTTTCTTTGTGATCTTCGTGTCCTTCGTGGTGGTTAGAACGTTACCCGGGTTTTACGCATAGCCGGTATTACATGCTAAATGCCACTCCGACGCGAAAACTTGGTTCCGGCGGGCTGAAACCAAATGTTTCCTCATAGTGTTCATCAAAAAGGTTTAGAACCTTCCCGAAAATTCTGAAATCCTTGAAATAGCGATGGTTGAGATTAAACGTATATGAGCTTGCCAGATTGACCAAAAAATAGTCATCAAGGGTTACCCGTTCAGCGGGGGTAGTCCGAAAATCAAGATCGTCGCGCTCACCCACATAAAGGCCGTCGAACCGAATCTGAAACCCGCTCCACCTCCAATTGATAAAGCCGGAAGCCGTGTTCTGCGGCCGGCGTAAGAGCTGTTTGCCTTCCTCAAAGGGCGAACTCGGTCCCCCCTGGCCGCCGTCGTCGGTGACCACCGTATCCAGATACGTATAGCTGCCCCCGAAGCTAAAGCCATATCCGGGTTTACAAAATGCCGTTAATTCAACACCCTTGCTTTCGGCGGCCTGAATATTTTCAAAATTCGGCTGCGGGGGTAGCCGATAAATATAGGTGATTAAATCATCAAATTTTTGATGAAAATAGGTGGCAGCGAAGAAGAGCTTATTTGCCCAAAGTTCCTGATCGATACCCACTTCCCACGAATAGGATTTTTCCGGGTCCAGATCAGGATTGCCTGTGGCAAATCCCCGGGCAAAATTTTCGGTAAATGTGGGTGCCTTAAAGCCTTTTCCAGCGGCTGCACGAAATACCGTACCGGTTTGGGTTAAATCATATGCAACCGAGCCGCGCGGGACAAATTCATTGCCAAACTCGCTGTTGTCTTCATATCGCGCCCCGGCGGTGAGATGCAAATGATCGAAAAAAGCGAGCTGCTCCTGCGCATACCACCCCCAGTTGTTGCGATCTTTATTTAAATCATCTTTTGATTCAACTCCCCCGGATATGGACTGGGTTTGCTGATCAAAACTTTCATCCAGATATTCAAATCCGGCGGTAAATGTGGAGCGAATTGTTTCGGCCGTTGGATAGCGAACATTAAAATGATAATCAACCGAGTAGTGCTTTTCTTTGGTGTCCGAGAAAAAAGCGCCGAAGGTGTCTGCCGGTAAATCTTCAGGATCATTATAGTCCAATTTATTGTAGTGATAACCCAACAGCAAAACGTGCTCCAGCCATGTAGACATCTGGTATTGGCCCTGTATGCCGCTGACCCAATCATCGGTTTTCAGATCCTGGTTGGGATCCAACGGAGAATATTTGTCACCGGAATTCTCGGTCGGGAATTTATCTTTAGCGTTCTCGTATCGCCCGGTAAAAGTAAAATTAAGATTATCCATGGGATTTAGATCGACTCTGCTGCTGAAGGTATTATTATAGTAATCGTCGTTGACGTCCAGGTATCCGTTGTCATCAACCCTGGCGTAGGCCAGGCTGGCCCCGATCCAATCATTTGACCCCGTAAAGCCGACAGTCTGTTCTCCAATGTAATTGTGATCCCCTTTTAAGTAAGTCCCATTTGAGGTGGAGCCCCGAACAGATGGTTTGCCCTCGCCCGGTTTAGTAATGAAATTGATCACCCCGCTAATTGCATCCGATCCGTAAAGGGCGCTCTGAGGTCCCCGGACGATTTCGATCCGTTCGAAATTTTCGGTGAGCAAAGAGCCGAAGTCAAATGCACCACCGCCCAGATTGACGCTTACCCCGTCGATTAAAACTTTAGTAAAGTTATCTTCGCCTCCTCTAATAAAAAGTGAGGTTGTCGCACCGCGACCGCCGCTGCGTACCATATTAAAGCCGGGCACATCGCGTAAAACATCCAATACATCGACCACCTGACGCTCCTTAATTTCTTTTTCGGTAACCACCGTTGTCGAAACACCCAATTCTTTGACCGGGGTCTCGGTGCGCGTGGCCGTCACGACGGTTTCATCCATGATGGGAACCGAATCCGCATCCTCAGAATCTGCTAAAACCGGGCGAGTTAAGGTCATCAAAAATAAAATACCGATCAGAATGCTCCAGAGGCGCCTCTTCATTGTTTTTCCTCCTCGCTACCATAGGGAATGAGTTTAAATCGCCTTAATCCTATCTATCGTTCAAGGAATTTGTTCGGCACCAGCGTAACGCGTGGCAAATCTCCCAGAGGGCTTTTATCGACCAGCAACTTGCAGCCATAGGTTTCTTCCAGAGTTTTGAAATTCAAAACCTCATGGGGCGTGCCCATACATACGATTTCGCCCGCTTTAAGCAGCAGTAGCTGATCACCATACATGGCCGCTAGATTGACATCATGTGAGGCCATGACGACGGTTACGCCTTTTTCGGTTTTGAGCCTTTCCATCAGATCCATTATCCGTATCTGATGTGACAGATCCAAAGACGCGGTGGGTTCATCCAGAAGCATGATTTGCGGCTGCTGGCAGAGCGCCCGGGCGATTAACACACGCTGTTGCTCTCCGCCGCTGAGCTGGTCCAGTTTGCGCGAGGCAAGCTCGGTGATCTGCGTAAAATTCATGGCCTGCTGAGCAATATCCAAATCATTCTGAGAGGCGAGCCCCAGCACTTTCTGGTGGGGAGCACGTCCCAGCAAAACCGTTTCCTCCACGTGGAGGAAACGGCGAGTAGGTGCCGAGCGGTGCCTGTAATATTTCAATTTGACCGGTCTGCATTTTTAAAATGCGCATCATTAACTTAATCAATGTGGTTTTTCCGGCCCCATTGGGTCCGATAATGATAAACAGGTGACTTCGTGGAACTGAAAAAGACAGGTTCGTTAAGACAGCCCGAGAGCCGAATGCGTAACTTAAGTTTTCGACAGCAAAAGCGGGTTTCATTTTCGCGACTTTTTTAAAAGTATGATAAAAAGCGGTGCACCGATCAGGGCGGTGATCACGCCGGCCGGCATCTCACCTTGCTGTGGCAGGGTTCTGGCCAAAAGATCACAAAACACCAGGTATGCCGCCCCGCCAAAAAGGCATGCCGGGACCAAAAACCGATGATCGGAGCCCAAAACCAGCCGCAATAGATGGGGAATGACCAGGCCGACAAATCCTACCAGACCGCTGAAACTGACCGTTGCGCTGACCATAAATGAAGTGACCGCCAGCAGGGTAATGGTGACCGCTTTTATGTTGATTCCCATGGTCAGTGCCATATCCTTGCCCATCAGCAGCAGGTTCATCGCATGGGAAAAGATAAAGACCAGAATAAAACAGGGAATAAGGATTGCGCCGAGCATGACGACTTGCGGAAGATCAGTCATGGATAAATCCCCCATTAACCAAAAAATGATGTTATGCAGCCGGGCATCCTGGGTGATTGAAATCAAAAACATGATGATTGCCGAACAAAATGCATTGACCATTACCCCGGACAGCAGCAGGGCGTCTTTTCTGATTATGGATTTGCCGGTCGACATGAGCAGAATCAGCGCCAGTGTCCCCAAGCTGCCCAGAAAAGACGTGAGGCAAATCCCCGGAAATCTGGATAATCCCAACAATATCCCAAGGATGGCGCCGATAGCCGAACCTCCGGAAATACCCAGTATGTAAGGCTCTGCGAGGGGGTTTCGCAGCAGGGCCTGAAATACAAGTCCCCCCAGAGATAACGTGGCGCCCACCACCATTGCCAGCAATACCCGTGGAAAGCGGATGCGCCAAACGATGCTGTATAATACGGAATCTGATTCGTGCGTTGAAAAGAGAGCAGAAAATGCGGATCGCATTCCGCTTTGGGTGGGACCAATGGAAAGTCCCAGTAAAAATGCGATGAACAGGACCGCCAGCAAAACAAGCGAAATCCAGATCAGTCGGGTGGTATGATGCCGTAAATTCAAAATCACGGGTCGTCCTTGAATAGCTCCGGATGAAGCAAACGGGTCAATATCTCCAGAGCGTTCAATAATCGCGGAGACGGACGATCAAACAGGTCCGAATCCACCGTATAAATTCGGTTATCACGAACAGCAGGCATATTCGACAAACGGACCCAATCTGTTTTAGCTTTTTCGTATGCCCCTGATCTGGCCATCGATGTAATAATCAAAACATCAGGGGCGAGGGCCAGCACCTGCTCCCGGCTGAAATGCGGATAGGCGCTGGGGCCCGCCGCGACATTAATGCCGCCGGCCCGATTGATAAGCTCGTGGATAAAGGTATGGGTGCCCGCCGATATAATTGGGGAAATTCCAATCTGGATAAATACGCGCGGACGATGATCTGTTTCCGAAACAAGGTCGTCAATCTTTTGAATCCGGCTCCGCATGTCGGTCACCAGCGTCTTTGCGATTTGGGGAGCCTTGAGGATGCCGCCGATTTTTTGGATGGCTTGCAGCATGGATTCCAGATTGTGCGGATTGACGGCAAAAACGGGAATATCGAGAGATTGGAGGCGATCGATAACTTCTTTTGGATTGCCGTCCTTAATGGCAATGCAAAGATCCGGGTTCAAGGCAACGATGCGCTCAAGGTCCAGGCGCACATAGGAACCGACTTTGGGTAACTTGGCTGCATCAGCCGGATAATTACTGTATTGGGTTGTGCCTATTAAGCGGTCCTGCTGCCCGAGAGCGAATATGATTTCGGTGATACTCGGGGCCAATGCGACAATTCGTTTTGGGTCATCTGGCACACGAATTTTCCGTCCGAGTTGATCTTCAGCCGGTTTGGCTGCAGCTAGCAGACCAGATGCCAGCAAAATGATGACCGCCGATATCGATGGTATAATTATTTTCGGGAGCATGCCTAATTTTTCATTCTTAGATTCAAAGTCAATGCAATCTGAAAATTGCTCAATCCTGACGCACGTCCTGCTGAAAAACAAAAAAGCCCTTCAAGCGATTATCGCCTGAAGGGCTGCACCCAGTTTACTTGACCCTTTTGATCAGTTGCTCGGCCTCTGTCGCCCGCAGAGCTCTGGCAAATCGGCAAGGCAGGTCTTCTGGCTCCCCCGCCCTTTTAGCAACCTTCCCATCCCGATTGATCGAAACAGTGGTATACGCGGCTAAAAGGGTTCTCTTTTCATCCTCAGCAAAAAGAGCAGGGTTACAGCGGCGGGACCGCTCCCGGCTTTAACGGGATTCCCTATTAAGCTTGCGCACCTTATTCCCTGACTGTACTCATTAAAGCAATCGCGGTCCCAAGTCAAGAAAATTTAGTTGACAAAGGCGCTATGTTCTTTAAATTGAATATTTTATTTTTGAGCAAAAGGCACAAAATTGAAAGGAGATTTACGGGATGATGCAGCTGGGAGAAATTATTAAAGGAATTCAACCGGTTGAGCAGCAGTGGATTCAAAAGGCACGGCAGCGGACAGCCCAGCTGGTCATGCCCA
Source organism: Desulfobacterales bacterium (assembly GCA_037388985.1). Lineage (GTDB taxonomy): Bacteria > Desulfobacterota > Desulfobacteria > Desulfobacterales > JAHEIW01 > JAHEIW01. Next base: position 6,724 of record JARRJQ010000354.1, read on the forward strand.
CCCGGGCGCTGGGGCGGTTGCATGAGATTTCCGAGCGACTTTGCGGCATCCAGCAAACCCTTGAACCCGCTATCCGTCAAAAAGCGATTCTGGTTATGGCCGGCGATCATGGGGTTGTTGAAGAAGGGGTGAGCGCCTACCCCCAAGAGGTTACCCCGGCGATGGTTCGAACCTTTTTAGCCGGCGGTGCCGGCATTAATGCCATCAGCCGTCAGGTGGGCGCCGACGTCTGGGTGGTGGACATGGGCATCATTGCCGATGTGGATGCAAGCGGTTTGAAAGGCACCGATCATTTGCTGGTTGATAAGGTCGGTAACGGAACGGCTAATTTTGCCAGAGGGCCGGCCATGTCGCGCCGGGATGCCCAAAAGGCATTACGGGTCGGCTTTGTCCAGGCTTCAAAGCTTATCGAACGAGGGGCCAATATCCTGGGCACCGGCGACATGGGAATCGGCAACACCACGCCTTCAGCCGCGGTCGGTACCGTGTTAACCGATGCTTCTTTAGCAGAGATGGTCGGCCGCGGGACCGGAGTGGATGATGCCGGCCTGGAGCGTAAACGCGCAATCGTCCGTCGCGGTATTGACATAAACCAGCCGGATCCACAAGACGGTATGGACGTTCTGGCTAAAGTCGGCGGATTTGAAATTGGCGGCATTGCCGGCTGCATTCTCGCCGGGGCTTTTCATCGGTGCGCGGTGGTTATTGATGGATTTATCTCAACCGCCGGTGCTTTGATTGCCAATGCACTATGCCCAACGGTGAAAGACTATTTATTCGCCGGACACTGCTCCGAAGAGTCCGGTCATCGCCTAATGTTGAAACACCTGGGGCTGGACCCCATTCTTGATCTGGGCATGCGTCTGGGAGAGGGAACCGGTGCCGCCCTGGCAATCGGCGTTATCGAAAGCGCTGTTCGCGTGTTCAAAGAGGTGTTGACCTTCGATGAGGCCGGCGTGGCCAACAAGTAAAAACTAGGTTTCGGGTCTGAAAAAAATAGGACTGGGGACTGAGTGCTGAGGGCTGAGGTATTTCTAAATAGAAAGGGGCGGAAACAGGCGTTGCAGCTTGTGCCGAAAAATGATCCGGCGTGGCTCTGCCGAATTATGCCGGACAGGCAAATCATGTTGAAT
>JARRJQ010000354.1:7877-9749 GCA_037388985.1 Desulfobacterales bacterium
CCAGTCCTCAGCACTCAGTCCTTTAGCTTCGACTTGTGACTTCTGTCCTCTGGCATATCGTGTTGATGTGGATACGTGCCTAATTCATGGGCATGGACGTGTTCATGGACGTGCAGTTCTTTATCCAGCAGGATTTTGCCGTTTTCCATCGTGTAGATGGCGTCGACGGTTTCAGCCAAAAAATCAAAATCGTGGGAAATTAAAATATACGAAAGATCAAGGCCGGACAGAACTTCGGTGAGCTTGGCTCTGGTTTTCACATCCAGCCCGTTGATCGGCTCATCCAGCAACAGGATTTCAGGCGTCATGGCCAAAACCGTCGCCAGGGATACCAGCCTTTTTTCTCCACCCGAGAGCTTAAAAGTTATGCGATCCTCAAATCCGGACAAACCCAGGAAATTTAAAGTTTGTCGAGCAATTTCAATGGCCTCCTGTTTTGATTTTCCCAGATTTAAGGGGCCGAAGGCAACATCTTCAAGCACTGTCGGGCTGAACAGTTGATCGTCGGCATCCTGGAATAAAAGGCCGATTCGCCTGCGCACGCCTGCAAAATCTTTTTCTTCCCTGACGAGTTGGCCGAAAATTTCCAATTTACCGGAATACGGCTTCAGCAGTCCCATGATGATGTGGAACAGGGTGGTCTTCCCGCTGCCATTGGGTGCAATCAAACCGATCCGGTTGCCCCGACTGAGTTTAAAATCAAGGTCTTTGAGCACCATGGGGCCGCCCGGATATTTGAAAGATATCTTCTCAAGATTTATCAGCAGGTTATTCTGTTGCATGAGAGCTTAATCCTTTTTTACCAAAACCTTAAAAAAGTAATTTATTTACCACGAAAGCACGAAAGAACTAAAACACGAAAAAATAAAAAAATTTCGTGCTTTTTAAATTTCGTGTTTTCGTGGTTAAGAGGTCCCCTTTTGAAATAAGTCGCTTCAGCCTTGAACAGCTAGATTATGTTTGACCATTCCATCAAAGCCAACCCGGCAATTATGGCTGTCATCATAACCGCAAATGCCCAGCTTGCAGAGTTGATTTGAAATTCCTGCAGGCTGTAGAATTTGCCTTTAAATCCCCGGCACAGCATCGCCTGGTGAACGCGTTCGGCACGAGCGGCTGCGCGAACAAAGAGCATTCCGATAACATAGGCATATGTTCGATATGTATTGGCATTGGTGCCCGGCCGAAACCCCCTGATTTTGGCTGCACGAATCAAGCGCAGATATTCCTGTTCGATGACAAATAGATAGCGGTAGGTCATCAACAACAGGTGCACGATTTTTTCAGGCACACCCAGCCGGTACAGCGCGTGGCCCAATGAGGCAAGCGGCATGGTTGCGATCAGTGCGATAAAGGCGAGCAAAATGGCGTTTGATTTTAAGGTTATTTGGGCCGCAAGAACCACGCCCGGATGATAAAGGGCAAAAGATCCGATCCGGGTGAGCACCTTCCCGTTAAAGGTAAACGGCAATACCAACCATAAAAGTAAGATCAGGGCATAGACTATCAGCATTCTCCTTAGAACTTCTTTGATGCTCACCCGTGAAATAACGATCAGTATCGAGGAGAAAATCAGCGCGCTTGTTAAAACAGAAAATTGATAGGCGAGGGCAACCAAAAAGGAGTACAGCACCGTTAAACCCACGCGAATCCGGGGGTCTAGCCGGTGAATAAAGCTGTCGCCGATGGCAAAGGATTCACTGATCATGTTGCTGTTTCTGTTCGGTTTTTGATCGCGGCTGGAAGCCGCTCCCACCCACTAAAACGGCCAATGCTGGCTAGAAGGTGTTTTGAAACCACTTCTAACGTTTTCTTTAGCCACGAAAACAAAAAAGAAAACGCGGAAAAAATTCGCGAATTTTTCGAATCTTT
>JARRJQ010000355.1:0-3992 GCA_037388985.1 Desulfobacterales bacterium
GCGCTCCGCTGCCAGAAACTGAATTAGCCCTTTCTCACAGCTTTCTGCAGCACCAGGAGCAAAACAGCCGCTACCGGGGCGATGCCCCGGGGGCAGACAGCCTGGATCGCTGGTATTACACCCAGCGGGTGCTCAGCGCCAGTTTTATCGGAGGCGGTCCGGCCGACTATGCCCTGCCGGTCTATGGCCATCAGGGTGCGGGCAGTCTGAGCATCTCGCTTTGGGGCTATTTGGACACCGAACATGAAGCTGAAGTGTGGGTCAACGGGGCTTATAAAGACAGCTTTACCTGGAGCGGCATTGCCTACAATGAGCTGAGCCTCGAGGCCGTGGATGTCAAAGACTCCGTTGTCAATCAAAACGCACAGTTAGCCACCGCCGGCAGCATTAGCCTGGCCGCGGAGGCCCTGGCAGTTGATGACTATTACAATGAGATGCTCATTGAGATTACCGCGGGCAAAGGCGCGGGTCAGGTCAGAAAAATCAGCGATTATGACAGCAGCACCAACACGGCCACTGTTGACGATGATTTTAGCCCGCTTCTGGATGCCACCTCGGTGTATCGCATAGACAGCAGTGTAACGCTGGTGTGCAACAGCATCGATGACATCTTTTATGTGGACTTTTTTGAACTTAGCTATGCGCGAAGCTTCTTGGCGGTAAACAACGAGCTGCAGTTTGTGCACGAAAACGGCGATCGCTACGTAATTGATGATTTTAGCACAAATGATCTGCTGATTTTTGACATCAGCAACCCATCAGATGTGGCGCGTATCGAAAATGCGCAAATTGACAGCACAGGGCCTTTTAGTTTTAGCGTTGGCTTTGAACCGCCCATAAACCCGGGCACCACTGAGACCTATCTGGTTATCAGCGCCGCCAATTATAAAACCCCAGTAAGCATAAGTGAGGATCAGGGATCTGATCTGGCCGACAGCGACAATCAGGCCGATTACATCTTAATTACCCACACAGATATTGGCTGGGAAAGCGGCGGTGATGCGCAACCGTGGCTGACGGCTTTAGTTGAGCTGCGTGAAGAAGGCGGTTTTGAAGTCAAGGTGGTCAATGTGGCCGATATCTTTGATGAGTTTAGCTATGGGCTGCAAAGCCCGGTGGCGATCCGCGACTTTTTAGCTTACGCCTACAGCAACTGGCAAACACCGGCGCCGCGATATGTGCTTTTGGTGGGCGATGCCAGCTATGATTATAAAGATAATTTAAATATCGGAACCATCAACTATGTGCCGTCTTATGCGCTTTATACCAACTGGGGCACCGAGGCGCTCACCGATGAGTATTTGGTAAAAGTCAGCGGTGCTGATGCCATCCCGGACATGTACATCGGGCGGCTGCCGGCAGCCTCTGAAGCTCAGGCGCAGCTGATGGTGGAAAAAATTATCTATTATGAGCAGCAGCAGCTTGCCAAAGACTGGCGCCAGAAGGTGCTTTTGGTGGCTGATAATCAAACCGAAGCCTATGAGGCGGTCTTTGAAACCATCAACGAAGATGCCATTGCGCTTTTGCCCTCCAAGATGGTGCCCTTAAGGGGTTATTTAGGCTCTTCAACGGCTTTGGCGATTGCCAATTTTATTGACACCAACATTGGCTCCGGGGCGCTAATTGTCAATTACAGCGGCCACGGGGGCTATGACAGCTGGGCCACTGAGACGCTTTTTGAAAACGCCGATGTGGCGGCTTTGGACAATGAGGGCAAATATCCGTTTGTGATCTCCATGAGCTGTTTAACGGGCAATTTTGGCACGGTGTGGCCAACCGGCGAGGCGCCTTCGCTGGCAGAAACGCTTTTGCGTGCCGATTCTGAAGGGGCAGTGGCTGCGCTGATGCCCACCGGGCTAAGCACCACAGGCGGTCAGCACATTTTAAACACCGCGCTTTTTGAGGCGCTGTTTGTCGATGACATCAGAGAGCTGGGCCCGGCGATCCTATCTGCCAAACAAACCCTTTTGGCCAACGTCACCAGCGATTATGAGCAGATCTCAGCCACTTTTCTTTTGTTTGGTGATCCGGCCACCGCGCTTAGGATCCCGCTGCCGCGCATGCCCAAAAATGTGACTGCCCAGCGGCTGGCCAATGGGCAGGTGCGCATCCGCTGGCAGGCGGCACTGGACTCCAACGGCAACGCGGTGGCCGGCTACAACATCTATCGCGCCAGCGCCCCGGCAGGTCCTTACAGCAAAATTAACACCGAGTTGATTACAGCCACCGAGTTTATCGACATCTCCGGTGGGGTAACGATTAACGCCGGTGGCGGCGGTGGTGGAAGCTATTATTATGGGGTCAGCTCTGAAGATGGCGACGGCGATGAAAGCGCGCAATCTTTGGGCATCAGCCCGGCTTCTGTGGCCTCAGCGGCGGCCGGGCCGGTGCTGGGGTGTTTTATTGAATCGGTAGGTGGCTCCATCCCTGCGGCGCTGTGCTGGGTGCTGGTGGTCTTTACTGCTGTGGTGGTGTTAACACACTGGCTCAGGGCGCAAAAGTCAGGACTGAGGACCCGTCTTCGTCATGCTAAAAGCATGACTACGCCGCGGCAAGCTGAGGTTAAGAGAGCGGCCCTTGAGCCTTGTGCCGTGTGCCTTGCGCCAAGGACAATTTATGAAATTGTCTTATTGAACTAAAATGGCACATAGTTTGCACAATTATTGGCGCTTAAAGACTTAATATGCCGTTTTGAGAAAGAGATAATTAAAAAATTTGAGCAGAAAAGTAGAAAATCTTATAACTCTAAGATATAATTGTATATATTAATTGGAGTATTAATTATGCAGCGAATCGATCAGGTTTTTCAGAAAAATGAAAATTTTGTTTTCCGCCAAATAGATGACGAAATGATTCTGGTCCCCATTAAAAACAATGTGGGGGATATGGACTCTATTTATAATCTCAATGAAGTAGGTGCTTATGTTTGGGAGCATCTTGATGGTGAGAAAACATTGTCTGACATTAAAAATAAGATTGCCATGGAATTTGAAGTTTCTTCGAAAGCCGCTGAATCGGATTTGATGGAATTTGTGGATCAATTGAAAGAGATTGAGGCGATCTTACCTCAGGGAAATCAGTGAGACTTAATCCGGATGGGGTGAAAATAAAATATTCACCACGAAGGCACGAAAGAATGAAAACACGAAAAGTGAAAAATATAAATAAATTTTCGTGCTTCTAAATTTTCGTGGTTTCGTGATTAAGTTTAAATGTTTTGCTATAAAGAGAAAAATTCGATCTTTTTAATTAAGGTAGGTGATAGCGATGGAAAAAAAGAAAAAGAAAGAATATGCAAAACCTCAGGTGACTAAAATAAGACTGGATGTCAAATGTGCCGTGCTGGGATTCTGCAAAATAGAAGGCGGTAGCGGCCCTTATGGCGGGACTGATTGCGATTGTCCTGGATGTTGCTCAGAACCAGGATCGTAAACTTTTAAGTCCTTAGATCAGGCTCAACATTTCTACTTAAAAATGATCGAGAACCATAAATTCACGATTGGTGAATCCACTATTTCAATAGAGAACGGCTCGGGAAGAATCGACTACGATATTCCGCCTGTTTACCGCCTTTTTACCGGCAGCGGCAAAAGCAACATTTCTCTTCGGCTTCACCTTGCAGAATTTGCCGTTGCGGCAGAAACAAAGGTCTTTGAGAGCCCGCCGATCTGGTACCTTTACCGAAAAAACGGGGCTTCTATCCTGAGACTCTTTGAACAGATGCAGGGGTACGGGCGGACTCTTGTTCTACCCAGGAACGCTAAAAAAACAGATCTCTATTTTGACGATCCGCATAGTCGTTTTACTACTCCTTTTTATGGTCCCACCATGGAACTCTTAATGATGCATTACCTGGCGGCGGGCAAAGGGATCATCATTCACGGTTGCGGGATCAAGAGAGGCGATAGAGGAATTATTTTTGCAGGCGAGTCCGGTGCCGGCAAGACGACTATGGCGAGAATCTGGAGCCGGCAAACCGACGCAGAAATATT
>JARRJQ010000356.1:0-3967 GCA_037388985.1 Desulfobacterales bacterium
ACCGCGGTAATTGGTGCGTATTATGATGACGACAATGGTTACAATTCAGGCGCAGTGTATGTGTTTATCCGCAGCGGCGACAGCTGGGTGCGGCAAGCCAAGCTCACGGCTTCCGATGGGGCCGGTTGGGACTATTTCGGCGTTTCGGTCGCTGTGGACGGCGACACCGCGGTAATTGGTGCGCATTATGATGACGACAATGGCACCGATTCCGGTTCGGCTTATGTGTTTGGCCGCAGCGACGGCGCCTGGGCGCAACAAACCAGGCTCACAGCTGCTGATGGAGTCGAATTCCACTATTTCGGCCGTTCGGTCGCCGTGAACGGCGACACTGCTATAATTGGCGCGCTTGGTGACAGCGACAATGGTAGCAAATCCGGCGCAGCGTATGTGTTTAGCCGCAGCGGCAGCACCTGGGTGCAGCAAGCCAAGCTCACGGCCTCCGACGGGGCCGCAAACGACTGGTTCGGCGTTTCGGTCGCCGTGGACGGCGACACCGCAGTAATTGGTGCGCTCTATGATGACGACAATGGCTCCGACTCCGGTTCAGCGTATGTGTTCAGCCGCAGCGGCGGCACCTGGGCGCAGCAAGCCAAGCTCACGGCCTTCGATGGGACCTCTGGCGACCATTTCGGAGCTTCGGTCGCCGTGGACGGCGACACCGCCGCGGTAATTGGTGCGCTCTATGATGACGACAATGGCTCCGATTCCGGTTCGGCATATGTGTTTAGCCTGGCACCCCCGGACAATGATGAGGACGGCGTCCCGGATGCTCAAGACAACTGCCCGGACACCCCTAACCCGGATCAGGCAGACTCTGACTACGATACACTCGGTGATGCCTGCGATGTTACCTTTGATACGGAAGCGGTGATTGACGTTCTTGAGTTCGAATGTGGCTCGAGTGTTGAACTGCTTACCGCGGCCGACCCCCCCGGCGTAAAGGGTATGATTAACACGCTTATCGGCAACGGCGGCGTTGTCGCCAAAGTCACTAAAGCAAAAGATGCTTATCTAAGCGGCAAAATAGACTACTATACTTATCTTGATAGACTTAATAGAGCCTTAGATCAGCTGGATGCCTATAATGCGCGGCTTGAAGACAAAATTGATCGTGGCAAGATCGCAGATCCTGATGCGCTAGAGCTAGAGCAAAAAAGCGCAGACATGCGGACAGGGCTCATCGACGTGATTAACCATGTAATGCCTTAGTCGCTCAGGCGGATGCCGTCACCGCAGAGTAATGGCTCACTAATTCACTAAACACCAAGGGCAGGGCCATTGATTGGCCCTGCCTTTTCTGTATTGCAAATCGCGCATAGATCATTATGTTTACCATGGAATGCCTTCCGGGTCGGTAAACTGCTAATCCTCTAGATAAGAACTTAATCCAAGAGATTACGCTGAGATTTAAGCTGATCTTGAAAAATTTGTTTAAAAAATAATTTCATGATTAAAAAGACATTGGAGGGCGAATCGCTCAAAGAGCGGCTGTTGGCCAGCGCCAAAGATCGCATTTATAATTTCTTGCTGGCAGGCGGTGAGGTGCGTGGTGCGATTCTAAACGGAACCCGTATGATCAAAGAAATGCGGGCCAACCATGAACTGGGAATTTTAGAGACACTGGTGCTGGGGCGCGCCTATCTGGGAGCCGGTTTGATGTCGGCCGACCTGAAAGAAAGCGACCGCATCAGTTTAACAATCGAGTGCACAGGGCCGATAAAAGGGCTCACGGTGGAGGCAAATGCTTTTGGTGAGGTTCGCGGTTTTCTTAAAAATATCCCGATTCCATTGAGCGAACCCATGGAAAATTTTGACCTTGCGCCCTTTTTCGGTACGGGGTTTCTATCCGTTATTCGTTACCTAAAAGACGCCATGCAGCCGTTTACAAGCAAAATCGCCCTGAAATTCGGCAATATTGCCCAGGATCTCGCCAATTATTACTTGACCTCAGAACAGATCCCCAGCGCATTTAATCTGAGCATCAAATACGATAAAACCGGAAAGGTTACCGGTGCGGGGGGATTATTCTTGCAGGCCAGGCCGGGCGCAGATGATGCCCTGACCGCCGAACTCGAAGAGCTGGTGATCGTGTTTCCGTCTATGGGTGATGCTCTTAGCGACGGACAGGAGCCACAAGACCTCATCCGGCACATTTTTCAAAAGTACACACCCAAGTTTCTGGCCAACAAGCGCATTGAATTCATGTGCCATTGCAGCCCCGAGCGGCTGCGCAACCTTTTAGCGATGCTGCCCTCCGATGAACTGAAAGATATTCGAGACAAGGGACCTTTTCCGCTTGAGATGCGCTGCCATTATTGCAACACGCTTTACCACTTCTCAGAAGAAGAGTTTCAGACTATCTACAGTCGGCGTTAAAATAGCTCATACAAATAAGCCTAAAGCCTGCAGGCCGGGAGGCTTGGAAGCCAGAAAAATAGAAAACCTTTTGAGCCTCCAAGCCTTATAGCTATAATTGAACAGGATACCCCCACTATTTGGGAAAAAGCCTGAAGCAGGCAATTTATTGTGATTGCGATCCCTGCCCCGCCTGTTGCTTTTTAAGCTGAGTGACCATCTGATCGATAGAAATCCCATTTGGCGCCGTGGCAATCGGATTGACCGCAAGCAGTCCTTCCCAGGCCTGAATGGCACCATTAATATCATTGAGATCATGGAGGAGGACAATTCCTTTGTTCATCCGCGATACTTCGTGTTTGGGGTTCACCTTGATCGCCTGATCAAAGGCTTTGATAGCTTCCTCAGGCTTGCCGCTGCGTCGATACATGACCCCCATGTCGGTCCAGACATCGGCGTTGTTGGGATCTATCTCCAGGGCTTTTTTATAGGCGCTGATGGCTTTGTCAAACTGGTTGGAATCAAAATAGGCGTTTCCCAGCTCCGTCCATGCCTTGGCATTGGTGGGATTTGTCCGGGTTTCGCGTTCAAATACCGCAATCCTGTCTGATTCTGATGGTGCAGGCGCGAGGTTCTGAACAGGTGCGGGTTGAACAGGTGCCTTTGAATTGGATTTAAAAACCGCAAACACAACCCCCCCGAAAAAACCAACAGCTAAAGCCAGAAGGGTGACCATCAAAAATGTCTCTTTCCGAACATACTGCCCCTGGCCCGTTTTTTGTTGTTTGGCCATAATACCCCCATTGATTGAATAATTCGCCTAAATATAAACCGGTAAGTACCTTGAAGATACACAAAAACCCGGAAAGTTTTCCGGGCCTTTGTTCATTATATTAAAGTGCACTTGGCAACCTCATTCACCCTGTTTTTGTCCGGCACAAAAGGATATAATCGTGGTCGTCCGTAACAGTGCGAAAACGGTTGCCGGGATAACCAGGGCATTAATCCCCGGTTTCGCAGTACGTCAGGCGATCACACAGGATCGCGAACGGGATCCACTTTCACGAGCTGCCTTTTGATAACAGCTGTGAAACTCCTCGTAATTATCAGAACAGAAGTTGCATTTTTCAAGAGCTTTTATTAGCCTCTTTTTTTCAATTGAACAACAAATTCGCGCTTTAGATGAATCGGCCATCGCGCCACCTCCTTTCCGACCGGTTTTTGGCCGCTACCGGTCATTTTTCACGGCTTCCAATTCAGTTGGAAATGGGCTTTAACCGCGTAAAATAAATTAAGGAGTCAAATAAAGAAGTCAACAAATTCAGTGAAATATCGGAACGGATTTTGACATATTGCGTAAAATACTTAGATTGTTCTCGAGCGCTTAGCGGGCAATCCGCCCGTCTGATTTGCAATCGATGCGCCTGCATAGCGGTCTAAAAATGCGATGAAGGATGAAATGAGACACCGTTTGGGCAAGGAGGAAGCACCTTTAATTCCGACAAAGGGGGCGTATTCAATCCGCTTCTTAATTAAGGCTGCAACGCTATTCATTGTTTTATCGTTGATGGCTGTTATTGACCAATCGGTTTGTATTGGGGCTGAGCGC
>JARRJQ010000357.1:0-8633 GCA_037388985.1 Desulfobacterales bacterium
AAAATTGACAAGTTCTACTAAGCCTTCGACAACCGTTTTCATGTGGTCCACTGTATAAAAAGGACCGATACCTAGCCGAACCGAACAACCGATATGAGCGGTACCCAGTTGTTCATGCACAAGAGGTGCGCAGTGGAGCCCGGTGCGGCAGGCAATATTGTATTCGCCATCCAAAAGGGTGCCCGTATTGAGCGCTTCCATTCCGTCTATATTGAAGCTGATGACACCGATATGATCGATGAGTTCATCCTGGCAATGTAGCGACAAACCATCCAGTTCACTGAGACCGTCTCTTAGCATTTGGGTAAGCCTCATTTCATGGTGGTGAATTTTATCGATACCTCTCTCTTTTATCCACTTCAAACCGGCATGCAATCCGGCGACGCCCACGATATTGCCGGTACCATACTCAAGCCTGTAAGGATATTCGTCCAGGTGCATTCGATCAGCGGAACGGACTCCTGTCCCACCGGCACGTGTATGCCGGATGTTAACCCCCTCTCTTACATACAGGCCACCGATACCGGTCGGACCTAACAGGGATTTGTGGCCGGTAAACGCAACAACGTCAATGTTTAATTGCTCAATGTCGATTAAAATTTTGCCGGCTGACTGAGAGGCATCAACAGCAAACGGAACGCCGTATTCTCGGCAGATGCGCCCAATGGCCTCCACAGGTTGAACCGTGCCGATCACATTGGAGGCATGGTTGACGATAACCAGCCGGGTATTTGCTTTGATTTTTTGTTTGAAATCATCGGGATCGACAAATCCGTTTGTGTCAAACGGTATATAGTCGACTTCTACACCGTTAAATTTGTTCTGATGGTAGAATGGCCGAAGTACGGAATTGTGCTCAAGCGTTGTTGTGATTGCATGATCGCCCTGTCTTAACATACCAAAAATGATAAGATTAAGAGCGTCGGTAGAGTTATACGAAAAGCATAGCCGATTTGGATCATTGCCGTTAAAAAAGTCGGTAAGCATCTTACGGGTTGTGTCTACCAATTCGCCGGTCTCCATGCACAGGTCATATCCCGATCTTCCCGGATTGACCCCATGACTCCGGTAAAAAGAGTCCATAAAGGTATATACTTCATCTGGCTTGGGATAGGAGGTTGCGCCATTATCAAGATAAATAAAATTTTCCATTAGCTTATATCCCCTTTTTAACTGTATCTCCGAAAGAAAAGGGTCACATCTTAAATATTTAATATTAGCTCTTTAATCTTCTCCAACTTCTTTTTAAAGTGATAGTTTTGCGCGCCTTCCTGTGCGATGCGATTATGCATAACTATAATCAAGGCGCCGTTTACCCCGCCGAAAAATAAACCCAAATCCTTGCCGGACAATCCGCTCAAAGCTCTGAACATCTGTTTCGGCTTTCTTTTTGATTTGGAAAATGATTGGATGCAAAAAATGCTTACAAAGGCAGGCAGCGATGTCAATATTTAATATTTAAGATGTGACTCTTTTCTTTTCTTCAAACATCAAATTTGCAGATTTTAGCTTTTTCGACAATCTCTGGAGAAGTCTGTAATCGTGATAACGGGCTTTTCGGGCAAAGCTAGTAACAATCGGTGGTAGAGCTTAATAGTTTGTGGCGTTAGGGTACCCCAACCTATTGTATCAAACGGTGCAAAGCAGCCAGGGGCGTAGGCTTGGCATTGCCTCTTTACCCCTGGCTGCTTTAAACCACTAAAAAGAATAAAATCGACATTTGTGCTAATCGGTAATGTCTCCGGAGTTTCCATCCGATGAGTTAACCCAAGTCCCATTCTTCGGTGTGTGATAGACCCATTCCCATTGTTGGTAGGAATAACTATATCCGTCAAAATATGCGTCTAACCAATTAAAGGCATTATCACAGGTACTCTGATCAGGATGGCACTCGTAGTCAAATTTGCCGATATTCCCAAAGGTGTCAGCATCCTCTTCTAGTGTACCTGTAATTGTCATCACATATCCGCCATGGATACTTCCTTCAATTTCTGCGGCGATATCATTTTCATCTGTATTACAGGGCTCGGGCCTTCAACTGTGACGAATTTTCCGGTATCTCGGACTTCGGCACAATAAACGCCTTCTTCGACCTGGCGGACCTGGATATTTCTGTTAAGGAAGTCATAGGCCCAATAGTTTCCGGCCACTCCAGAATCCATGCTGTTGTCAATCTGCAAGGTAACATTGAGAACAAGATCGCCGGAGCACTGGTTGGAGACCGGCTTGGCCAAAGCCAGATGGGTAGTTAAGGTAAAAATAATGGCCGTAACGAAACATAAACATGCTAACTTTTGCATAACATAACTCCTTCTGCTTTTATTTTGGATCAAACTGATCCATTTAGATTGATGCGCGTAGCCTCCCACAGGCAAAAACGCACCTATGCCTATACCGAATGCTTTGTGAAATTGATTTTTGTTTGTTTTGGTTTGCCGTTAAAAGAAAATAAAAAGCCTCCATGGGGTGGTTGATCCCCATCGAGGCTTAAGCTTAGAGCTTATGAGAATATTTCAGCCATAGATTTGAGCTCGCGTAGAAGAGATTGAAGTAGCAGAACCGATATTAACTATTAAATATTATACACCAGTTTCCAGCAAATTGCCAACACAAAATTGAAATAATATATAATAAATTTAAGGTATTAGGAAGTTTTTTGCCACGGACTAGGAAATGTAGTTATATGCTTGGATTAATATTTTTACTTTTTTCAGATCGTTAGCAGCATCGCAAAAAGGACTCAAAGGGGGGACTAGTCGCCGTTTGGCTTTTTCAAAAAACAAGCATGTTTAAATTTTATGGCAGGATATTCAACGATTATCTGGTTCAAAGACGAACCGTGGCAGCCTGGCCTTTGAAATAAGAATTTTTTAAGATCAATACCGAAGGAAGAAAGCAGATCCGGAGATTTATGGGACACAGATTTTTTTAGTTAAATTATAATTTTTTATCTGTGTGCATCTGTGTAAATCTGTGTCCCATAAAATAAATATCTGTGTATGTCCGCGGCCAATTATTTTTTATCCAGTCTGTGTTTGTCCGTGTGTGTCCGTGGCTAATTATTTCATTTTCAGCGCATGCGCCCGGGCTCGCGCTCGCGCTCAGGCAGCGGCGTTACAATTTCATCATCTAACCTATGGCGCCGCTTATAAATGCGACGGAGCTCTTCCCGATTTCGAACATCCGGGTTCACATAGACGTCTCCCTCATTATCATCGGAATTGGAATAGGAAGAGCCGGTCTGAACTTGCTGGCCTGCCTGGGATTCCTGCTGGCTTTCTGCCTGCGGAGCGCTCTGTGATTCTTGCTGTTCCGCGGCTTCTTTTAGAACCTTTTGCTGTTGTTGCTTGTTTGCTTGAACGGCCGCTTCATCCGTCTGGATTGCCTGTTGCTGATTGACGATTTTTGCGCCCGGCGGCGGCGGTTGGTTGGTAAAATGCTTCACGCCGTTTTGGTCAACCCATTGATAGATTTCGTCAGCTTCGAGGGACGTCCCCAGGCAAAACATTGAAAACAGAATTAAAGGTATCAGTATTTTCATTTTTTTCGACTCCATTTTAATTTTGTAAATTGCAGTTTATCCTTTGCGGATGGCGGCTGTCAATTCTTATTCAAATTTAAGGTAGAAAATCCGTTGGCTGCTACTGTTCTACGCTTGGTCTACGGTGTTTAAAACTTTTTCCGACCACCGCGCCGATTACCGAACCGATGATGGCGCCGGCAACGAACTCCGAAAACCAGTGGATTCTAAAAGAGACGCCGATGCCCACATAGAACGCGTAAAACATCGCCGCGTACCGCACAAGTTTGTTCTCGGGATATAACTTCCAGAGCACGACGGCCATGGCAAACGCGACGGTGGTGTGTGAAGAGGGCCAGCCCCAGAACATTCCGCCGCGTAAAAAACCGAACCGAAATCCGTGGCTGGTATCCACCAGCGTGCCGGGGCCCAAAAAATGCGGGGGATTAATTCTGAAATCTTTTCGCAGTGCACCGAATGCCAGCAGGATCAAAGGAACAAAAACCGGCAAAATCATGCCCAGCCTGACTGCCGGAAAAGAAAGTGTGCGCATGAATGATTTTTGGCAGGCGAGAAAATAGGTCCAATCAAAATCGGAAGTTACGATAATGACCGTAAGCACGATGGCCAAAAAGTGCCAGAGCAAATTATAACCCATAAAACACCGGATGATGTTTTTAGGCAACTGGTATAGAAATCCCGGCAGGTTGCAGGGACGCTGGTGAAATATTGACATTTTAATAGGAATTACACTCCCCCGGTTTTCCCATTAAATATTTATTCGGTGAAATGGTGTCAAGGTGCTTTTCTTTTGAAGGAATCCACGGGGGGTTCGAAGGCGTGGAGCGCAGCGGGGCTGCGCGCCAACTTTTTGGAGAGAACTCATGCTCATCAGGGACTGGGGCGCAGGAGAAAGACTTACTATCTTATGTGCTTTGTACCCCTGAAAGCGTGAATTAAAAAGCAAAAAAGCGCTGCGCCCAACAGCCAGACAGCTGCCGGTGCATTTACTAGGGTTTCAGCGAAGCTTTGAATAGACGGCGACGAAATGCCGTCGATCCAGGTAAACATTCCGTCGCCCAGAATGTCTATTAATTTGATATTTCCATAAACAAATTCATCAGATGTGCCCAAATCCAGAAAAGCTGATAAGCCCTGATAACCGAAAAGGCCCAGGCCCATGACCAGGAAACATATTCCAAGTAAAGAAAATACAGACATCACAATCCCTTTCTATTATTCTTTCAGTTTATCACTTCTTTCTTTTGATGTAAATGTGGCAAAGCCAAGTAATTGATTTTGTGGGAAAAAAATTTGCAATCGATCTTTGTTACGAAACGCAGTTGAAATTTAAGCGGGCAGTCTTATTAGTTAGGCTAACAGAGGTTGATTGTGAAATTATCCATGGGCGAACGGAAAAAAGGGAAATAATTAGCCACCCCTGTTAAACTCGCTATGCTCTTTTTCTTCGAAAAGTTTAACTGGGCAAGCGGCTCCACACAGAGATTTATTTTATGGGACGCAGATTTACACAGATGCACACAGATAAAAAAACTAAATTAATCTTAAAAAAATCTGAGTTAATCTGAGAGAATCTGTGTCCGATTAATATCTCTGGAACGCAGACTCGCTCAGATTGAGTATGGTTTTGATTAAAAATTTCTAATCTGTGTTCATCTGTGTGTATCTGTGTCCAATTAATATTCCTGGACAAGCGGACCCGTCTTCGCTTTGGCGAGCTACGCCGCAGCAGGCCCCACACAGAGTCTAATTTTATTTATGGGACACAGATAAACACAGATATACACAGATAAAAAAACAAATTTAAACAAAAAAATTTGAGTTAATCTGTGAAAATCTGTGTCCAATTAATATTCCTAAGCAAGCGGTCTCACACAGAGTCTAATTTTTATTTATGGGACGCAGATTTACACAGATGCACACAGGTTGTTTTTATGGTTAAATTTATAATTTTTTTATCTGTGTTAATCTGAGCAGATCTGTGTCCAATTAGTATCAATGGCACACGGATTGTTCATCTGCGCAGATCCCCTGCCCGCCATCGCGAGCTGCTCAGGCGAGGCGGGCGGGTGTGTCCAATTAATATCAAATGACCACATTATCGAAAATAATTGACAAGTATGCGGCTTTTGAGTTCGAAGTCAGGGCTTACACCGCAAAGATCTTCCGGCATCACTGTTCGGCCTGCAAGGGCGCGTGCTGCAAACCGGAATATTGCGCGGAAACCTTAACCAACCCCTTTCTCAGTAGGCTGCGCCGGCGTTTCGCTTCGGATGCGGTTTACAGCGATAGTCGAGGGTGGCTGACACCGACCGGATGTGCGCTGCCGGTCGGGCGCCCGCCGGTCTGTTATCAATTTTTTTGCCGCACGATTCAAGATGCGCAGCCAACAGCGCCATCCCGCTATGCGATTGTCATTCTTTCCAATCTGGTAGCACATGCCGGCAAAAAAGTCTGCGGGCACAAACACATCGTTGAGCTGGAAGACGTTTTGCAATTAAAATGCGTCAATTTGTCTCGATTCGAAAAACAGTTAAACGAAGCGGAAAACGCGTTTATGCTGGTGCGCGCCTATCTCGAAGGGCAGATTACAGATTTGAGCCCTTCACCCGCCCTGATGAAAATTAGCACTGCGCCTGCCGGGCTTTTTCCGAAACGATTTCACCAGGCGCCCGGCAGGTGTCAATTGAACCCCGCATCCCGCCATCGGCAAAATCACCCATTTCGGCGCATCTGAAAAAAGCCCGGTCCGGCTTGAAAATCAGGATGAAAGGCTTACCTTTTGGGGCTTTTAACCTTGCGGATGCATGACACGGATCGTGTTTTTTTCACTGATGTAATCGACACATTCGAACGGAGGTTGATGATGAAAAGTACACCAATCAAATTGTTTATTTTGACGATAGTGTCTGTTTTTATAAGCGGTTTGCCGGCATTCGCCGCTGACCGGGACAATGGAAAAAACCAGAACACGCCGCCCGGATGGGAACAGGGTGAGAAGACCGGCTGGGAAGGAAATACGCCTCCCGGGCTGAGCGAAGGGCAACTGGAGAAAAAGAAGAAAGCCGGGAAAAAGAGCGGCAAGCACAAGGCGAAGGCCAAAAGTGAAGCTGAAAAAGCCAGGCATGAAGCCAGGCTGAAAAAAGAAAAAGCCGGGTCTGAAATGCAGACCGAAAAAGAGAAAAGCATGGAGGAGATCGAAAAAGCGAAGAATGAATGAGAAAGCAGGATGGATTTTGTCTTGAATTTTTTAGCACATATAGATAATATCAGAGTCGAAAGACTCTAATGCATTATAATACCTCCAAGCTTTTTCCTTTCCATCCATTGAAAAGGCGGCCCGTCCATGGGCCGCCTTTTTATTTGCTTAAACCGCTATCATCCCCAAAGCCGATGATTTTCGCCTTTCGGATTTATTTCCGAAAATACCGGTTGATTTTTTCTCTGACAAACGCATCCCGTGTGCCTGCGGTGGGGCTGCCCAACACGATGACGACGAGTCTCAGATCTCCCTTTTTGGCCGTGGCAACGATATTGTGGCCCGCCCGCCGGTAATAGCCGGTTTTGAGCCCGTCCATTTCGGGCATTTTTGAAAGCAGCCGGTTGCCGCTGGTCATGATAAAGGTTCCGTTCCTGAAGCGGGAGCGGCGCACCGAGGTCCATTGCAGCAGAACGGGATATTTCAGGAGCCTTTGGGCAAGGATTGCCAGGTCCCGGCATGTGGTGACATCCTCAAGCTGCCCTTTTGACGGCGGCAGTCCGTGAAGGGAATGAAATTCGGTATCTTCCATGTGAAGCGACGCGGCTTTTTCATTCATCAAACGGATAAAATCTTCTTTGCTTCCGGCGACAAACTCGCCGATGGCGTAAGCCGCATCGTTTGCGGATTCGATAAGCGTTGCGCGCATTAACTCCTCGAGGCTAAATACCTCGCCTTGCTTAAGATAAACCTGGCTGCCCCCGATGGCGGCGGCGTTTCTTGAGACGGTCACCGAATCCGAAAGTTTCAGCTCGGCCCGATAGATCTTTTCCATCACAATATATGTGAGCATCAGCTTGGTGAGGCTGGCCGGCGGCCATTTCAGGCGGGCGTTTTTCTCTTCAAGAATTTTACCGGATGTTGCATTCAGCACCAGGTAAGCCTGATAGGGTTCGGTTTTTGAGGCCGCTGATTTCGCAGCGGAGCTTTTGGAAATTTGATGGGTGGCTGCAGGCAGCTTTGTGCCGGCCAATGCCAGATTGCAGACGATCAAACCCAGCAGGCTGCAAAAAAGGATTTTTCGTGTCCTATTTTGATTTGTTGTTTTCAAGATAGGTTATAATAAGATTTATGATTTAATTAAAGTTCTTGGTGCATCTGCCGATAAATAAATATACGTTATCAGTCACTTACATAAATTACAAACCCCAATTCCAATCAGAGGAGCATGTTAATATGTATAAGAAATTATTGAATATATTTGTTCTTTTGATGCTTTTTGGCCTTATATTTCACCCGGCCGGCTCGTTTGCTTTCAAATCGATTACCCGGGATCAGCTCGTATATGATGCCATTGAATTTGCGCCCTCGGAGTTAAGAGATTATTTGCGTGACAATCTGGATAGCGTTATCGCCGGGACTCATTTTGCTGAATTGCATCAACGGCGCAGCTACTCGATTAACCCATACGAAACCGAATCAATTTACAATTATCTGATCGAGGATTTAAAAGAAGGTAAAATAAATGAATACAATACGGCGCATGCCTTTGGCGTGATGGCCTGCTTTATTGCCGAAACAATTTCACCGGACAACTTCAGAACGCCTCAGCATCTGATTCCTGATGACGTAAAGTACGATGGCTTCCAGGAAATTGACAATGTCAAATCCAATATCACCAGCCTGGTTGAAAACTACCGGAATCCATGCATGCATAAATGGGATAAAGATCTTATGGAGACTCTTTACAATGTTGCGGTCAATGAAATTGTTGATTACTGGACCAGCGCCTGGGAAAAGAGCGGCTATCAGACGGGAACGCCTGCTCTTAAAGGCCAGGAAATCAGTCATCAAAATTTAGTGCTCAATTCAAAAACGGGCAAGTGAAGACCC
>JARRJQ010000358.1:0-3964 GCA_037388985.1 Desulfobacterales bacterium
TTTTTATTGCACGCTCGACTCTTTTTAGCTCTTGGATCGTGTTGATCCCCGTCACTTCAATCGGATCGTCGCCGACGGTCACCCCAACATGTCTTTTTTCAGTGTAGGCAATTCCCACAATATCGGTTAAATATATTTCCCCCTGGGCATTATCCGGCTTAATTTGCGGCACCGCTCGTAGCAGAAATTCTTTTTTGACACAAAAAATACCGGTGTTGATTAATTTGATCCGCTTTTGCTCTGCGCTGGCATCTGCTTCCTCAACAATGGCTCGAACGCGCCCCGATTTATCCAATAGGATGCGACCATAACCTCTGGGATGCTCAAATTCAACGGCTAAGATTGAAATATCCCTTTTTTCATTCAAATGGCCCTTTATTAGAGCCGATAATGTTTCGGCTTTGATCAGCGGCACATCGCCGCATAAAATGACGACTTGCCGACAGTGATCCGGCAGGTGGGGTAATGCGCACAGCATGGCATGTCCGGTTCCTAATGGTTCTTTTTGATAGGCATAACCGAACGTCCCTAAATTCGAAACCGTTTGGCGGACTTTATCGGCCTGATGACCCACCACCAGAACCAGGTGGCTGCCAGCAATTTTGCTGGCGGTTTCGACAACATAGTTCACCATCGGTTTACCCCACACCTTGTGTAACACTTTGGCTTTATTTGATTTCATACGGGTTCCCAATCCCGCAGCCAGAATCACAATTGCAATTTTTGCATTCATACCTATTACTTTAGTTTCAATAAATAAAAAGGGCAAACCAAATTAGCCGGTTTACCCATTTTTAAAGTCATTTCTTTGGATTAAAAATTCGACCGCCTGCAGGCCCGCATGCGGGTTAACTGGGCCGCACCTGAGCAAGTCGGATGCGAACCATCGCTCGCTCTAGTGCGGCTTTTGCCCTTGCAAAATCAATATCTTCCCGGGAGCGATCTTCAGCCAGGCGTTTCTCTGCGCGCTGCTGGGCTGCTTTGGCCCGTTCAAGATCGATGTCGCGCCTTCGCTCGGCCGATTCGGCAAGTACGGTCACTTTATCCGGCAAAGCTTCCGCAAATCCTTCACTCACAAACACGTAACGCTCCTTGCCGGCAGCATCGCTATAACGTATAATACCGGTTTTGAGCGTCGTTAGAAAAGGTGTGTGGCCGATGAGAATGCCAAACTCCCCCAACGACCCCGGAGCCGCCACGATCCGGACATCTTCGCTAACGACAATTTTTTCGGGCGTAACGACTTCCAGAAAAATGTTTTGAGCCATAATGGTTCCTTAGGAATGAATTCTTTACATTATTTAAAAAAATTATAACCACGAAAGCACGAAAGGATGAAAGGATGAAAGGATGAAAATTCAAAAGAAAATAAACTTTCCTACTTTTTAGATTTCGTGTTTTCGTGATGAATTAAAACCTTTTTCCCCGATGAACAAAGATTTAGGATCTGATTCTATTCGGATTCAGCCATTTCTTTAGCCGCTTCAATGACTTCCTCAATGCGGCCTCGCATGTAAAAAGCCTGCTCGGGAATGTCATCGTGTTTGCCCTCACAAATCTCTTTAAAGCCTCTGACGGTATCTTCGATTTTTACGTATGCGCCTGGCTTATTTGTGAAAGCTTCAGCGACATGAAACGGCTGAGACAAAAATCTTTGAATTTTGCGGGCCCGGGCCACCGTCACCTTATCCTCGTCAGACAACTCTTCCATTCCCAAAATGGCAATGATGTCTTGAAGTTCTTTATACTTTTGCAGAATCTGCTGAACCTGACGCGCCACCCGGTAATGTTCCTCTCCGATATAAGCCGCATCCAGTATCCGTGATGTTGAATCCAGGGGATCCACCGCTGGATAAATCCCCAACTCAACAATCTGGCGCGACAGGACTACGGTTCCATCCAGGTGCGCAAACGTTGTTGCCGGCGCGGGGTCGGTCAGATCATCTGCCGGCACATAAACACACTGCACAGCGGTAATGGATCCTTTATCGGTGGAAGTAATTCGTTCCTGCAATTCACCCAGATCAACCGCCAAAGTCGGCTGGTAGCCCACCGCAGACGGCATCCGTCCCAAAAGCGCTGAAACCTCGGAACCCGCCTGGGTAAAGCGAAAAATATTGTCGATAAAGATCAACACATCCTGGCCTTCTTCATCACGAAAATATTCAGCAGCGGTCAGAGCCGAGAGTGCAACGCGCGCCCGGGCACCGGGCGGCTCGGTCATCTGACCATATATCAGGGCTGCTTTAGGCAAAACCCCGGACTCTTTCATCTCGTTATACAGGTCATTGCCCTCACGGGTTCGCTCTCCCACACCCGCAAAAACCGAGATACCCCCATGCTGCATCGCGATATTATGCACCATTTCCATCATAATTACGGTTTTCCCGACACCGGCGCCACCGAACATTCCCATTTTGCCCCCCCGCGGAAAGGGGACCAGCAAATCGATGACTTTCACCCCCGTCTCCAACACGCGGACGGTAGTGTCCTGTTCGGTAAATTTCGGAGCTTCACGGTGGATGGGCAGTAGTTTTTCTTGACTCACCGGACCCAGGCCATCAACGGGTCGGCCGACAACATTTAGCACCCGGCCCAAACCGGCTTCACCCACCGGCATCAAAATCGGCTTGCCGGTATCTTTAACCGGCAAACCACGAACCAACCCGTCGGTGACATCCATGGCGATGGTCCGAACCACATTATCGCCCAGATGCTGGGCGACCTCGACCACGAGGTTATCGGCTTCGTCGCTGATAGTGGGGTTGGTGATGGTCAGCGCCGTATAAATCGTCGGCAGTTTTCCCTGCTCAAATTCAACGTCAACAACAGGCCCCATTACCTGTATAATTTTGCCAATGTTCTCTCCCATTTAGAATCCTCCGTAAAATAAATTGGTCACTTCCTATTTAACCCTTGAGCGCCTCGGCGCCACCGACAATGTCCATTAATTCGGCCGTAATGGATGCCTGTCGGGCTTTGTTATAAATCAAGGTAAGGTTTTCAAGCATATCGTTGCAAGCTTTGGTAGCATTGTCCATTGCCATCATGCGCGCGGCATGCTCGCTGGTCGATGTTTCAAGCAAAGCGCTGTAAATCTGAACATACACATTTCTGGGCAGCATGTCTGCGAACAAAGAATCGGTCGAAGGTTCACAAATATGCTCGGCTAAATACGGGCCGTTTTCTGCAGTTTCTTCTCCTTCGCCGGTATCAAGTGGTGGAATCGGAAGCAGTTGTTTTAAAACCGGAAGCTGTCTGGCCATGCTAACAAATTCGGAATACAAGACATGGACTTCATCGTAAGTATCCTCTAGAAAGGCATCTACCAGTTTTTTACCGGTGGCCGAAGCGATATGAAAGCCAAAAGACGTACCGACAACGCCAAGATGCTGATCACTGATCTGCAGATTTTCTTTTCGGCACCAGTCGCGGCCTTTTTTGCCAAAATTGGTAAATGAAAAGCTAATTTCAGCACCGGCTTTTTCTTTGATAAACGATTGGGCTTTTTCAATTAAATTCGCATTGAATCCACCGCAAAGCCCCCTGTCGGAAGTGCACAAAACCAGGTGTATGTTGTTGACTTTTTCTTTGGGCACCAACAGCGGATTTGTCGCTTCTCCGGCCCTTTTAGCCAGGCTGCCCAGTACTTCGGCAAACTTGCCGGCATAGGGACGAAATGCTTCCATGTTGGTCTGAGCACCCCGCAACCTTGAAGCGGCAACCATATTCATTGCTTTGGTAATCTGCTTGGTTTTCTTGACCGCGCCGATTTTTAGCACAATATCTTTTAAAGTGGCCATACCAAAGAACCTTAAAAAAAGTTATGCGTTATTCGTTATTTGTCATTCGAAACCGCTTGAGAACTATTAACAAATACCAAATAACTACTTGATCGTATCTTTGAACTCCTCGTCATAGGCTTCCAATGCCTGGTGCATCTGTTTGTCGAGGTCATCGGTGA
>JARRJQ010000359.1:0-3873 GCA_037388985.1 Desulfobacterales bacterium
GCCCCTCCCACGATTCATTGATGAGCTGTGGGAGCGGCATTTTGCCGCGAAAAAATATTCGATCATACTGATTTGACCAGCGGACCAGCAAACAAAAAGCGGGAGATGAGAAACCAAATTTACATCTTATCGGGTGCCGACACGCCCAACAACGTCAATCCGTTGCGAATGACCTTCTGAACCGCTAAAACGAGAAGGAGCCGGCCGCAGCGCAACAGTGCATCATCGGCTAAAACACGGTGCTTATTGTAGTAGGTATGAAAGGCAGATGCAAGCTCCATTAAATAATACGTCACGCGATGGGGCTCCATATATTCCGAGCTGCCCGCCAGCATATCCGGATAACGGGCAAGGGCTTTGATCAACTCAATTTCTTCGGGCGCTGACAGTTGTGCCGCGGCCTTATCATCCCAGCAAATGTCGGCGGTGCCCCGCTCATGCGCCTTGCGCACAATGCTGGCGATACGGGCATGCACATATTGAACATAATAAACAGGATTGTCATTGGTTTTTTGTTTGGCCACTTCCAGATCAAAGTCGAGCGCACTGTCATAATGGCGGGTCAAAAAGATAAATCGTGCGGCATCGCGGCCCACTTCATCGATTACGTCTCTTAACGTTTCAAATTCACCGGCGCGGGTCGACATGGCGACCGGCTCGCCGCCCCTGAGCAAATTCACCAGCTGAACTAAGATGACATCAAACTGATTTCGTTGATGTCCCGATGCTTCAATCGCGGCTTTCATTCGCGGAATATAGCCATGATGATCCGCCCCCCAAACGTCGACCACGCGTGCATATCCGCGGTCATATTTATCCTGATGGTAGGCAATATCCGAGGCAAAATAGGTCATTTCCCCATTTTTCTTTACCACCACCCGGTCTTTTTCATCACCAAAATCACTGGTTTTGAACCATAACGCGCCTTCTTTTTCGTAAATAATTCCCTGTTTGCGGAACTGATCAATCATCTGATCCACCCGGCCGGAATCATATAAACTCTGCTCGCTATACCAGCAATCAAATTCCACGCCGAATAATCTTAAATCGTCTCGAATGCCTTTCAGTATTTTCCCGGCGGCAAAGCGTGCACATTGCATCAGGGCATCATCATCTGCCAGATTTAAGAACGCATCGCCCTGCTGTGATTTGATATCGGCAGCCAGGTCGACAATGTAGTCCCCCTGGTAGCAGTCATCGGGGAATTTTACTTTGCGTCCGAACAATTCCTGGTAGCGCAAAAAAACCGATCGGCCCAACGTCTGAATCTGACGGCCGGAATCATTTATGTAATATTCTTTCTGGACATCATAGCCGCAAAAGGAAAGAATATTGGCCACCGCATCGCCCACAGCCGCACCCCGTCCGTGCCCGACATGCAGTGGCCCGGTGGGATTCGAGCTGACAAACTCAACCTGGAATTTTTGACCCCCGCCCAAATCAGTTGCACCGTATGCGGTGTCCGCTTCATGAACCTGTTGCAAAACCGGATGCCATGCAGACGGCTTGACAAAAAAATTAATAAACCCCGGACCGGCGATCTCGGTCTTTTCAACGATGGACTCCGCACCTCGCAGATGGTCGATAATGACTGCTGCTATTTTACGCGGGGCCATTTTTTGCGCCGAGGCAATGACCATCGCGATATTGGTCGAAAAATCCCCGTGGCTCTCGACCCTGGGCTCTTCTACCTCGGGCTCCGGGATGTCGACAGATGGAAGATCGCCTTTTTCATGGGCGACCTGCGCAGCCTTTTTGATGAGTTCTTTTATCTTTTCTTTCATGATTATTGGTTCTTGTGATTGGGTTTTCCAAACCGCGTTGTCCTCAACGATCAGCGCACTTCGTGCCCCTGTCTTTTACCGCCTCCGGCGTAAAATCCAAGCCACCTGCTATGCGTGTGGTCGTTGACTCCGAGTAGATAGGCAGTTTTCAAGGCGAAGTCAAGTCAGTTGTCAGGATTGAAAGCAAATCTCAGATTTGACCGGAAGTGGTTTCTGTTGACATATAGGCTTAAATTAATTACAAGCCATCTCAAAAATGCATCTAACACTCAATAACTGCGTTAAAAGCCTCCTTAAAATGCTCACATACTCAAACGTATGCTGCGCTTTTGCGCTTGTCCCGCCATAGCCCGGCGCTTGCAAAAGGGCGACGGCGGATCGGCTTTTGCCTTGTTCTTGAGCGTTATCTACTATTTTTAAGATGGCTTGCAAATAAAAAAATTAGGGTAAAGGGCTCGATGAGGTGTCCAGATCTGTGAAAAAATGCCATGAAAGCAGACAAAAGGTATTTTTCACGGGCTTTATCTTAGAACGGACAAGAAACATATATGAAAAGATTCTGTGTCATCGACGGTCAGGGCGGCGGCATCGGCGCTGCACTCATTAAACATCTGAAAGAAACCTATGGAGAGACAGTCGAACTCATCGCCCTGGGTACAAATGCAATTGCCACCGCCCAAATGCTCAAGGCCGGCGCCAACCGCGGGGCTTCAGGGGAAAACGCCATTGTTCAAACGGTGCGCACAGCCGATCTGATTGTGGGCCCCATTGCGATCACCTGGGCGAATGCCATGCTGGGGGAAGTCACATCCAAAATGGCCGAAGCGATCACCTCCAGCCCGGCGCCAAAAGCCCTGTTACCGCTTACCCAGGAATCAGTGGTTCTGGTCGGTGTTGTCCTCGAACCCTTACCCCATATGATACAGCGCCTGGTTAAGGAAATCATCAAGGAGGTGTTACCCGATGTGTGAAGCAAGTGCTTATCTTTTACGCGATGATCAAGAGGAACTCATTCTCGAATCCGTAGATGTATTGGAGCCTCGAAATGATGGTGAATTTTTACTCATTGACATCTTCGGCAGTCAAAAGACCATTAAGGCTAAACTCAAGCGGATGAATTTAGTCGATCATAAAATTATTTTCGAAGAATCGCTCGGGGAAAAACGGTGAGCAACAAATTTGGCACCGGAGAGTACAGACCCCGTTTTGAAATCCCTTGACAAAGTGATTCAAAATTTATAATAAAATAACAGCTAAGGCGAGAAGCCTTAAGCCGCTTTTGAACAATTAAACCATCATCAAGCCACGAAGGCCGTTTCCTTTGGAAAGGAAAAGCGTTGAGTGGCTTTTTTATTGGGCGCCCATCTCAAAAACCTGGAGGCAAAATCATGAAAAAAAGCATTGTGGTAATTATCGGCATGATAGGTTTACTGATCGTGGCTGAGCCGGCCCGCTCTCATTTTGGAATGCTTATTCCCTCTGATAGCATGGTGATGCAAAAAGACAGCCGGACGCTGAAGCTCAGCCTATCCTTTTCCCACCCCTTTGAAATGAAGGGTATGGATCTGGTCAAACCAAAAGTATTTACGGTGCTGGCCGGCGGAAAGAAACAGGACCTGCTGGGTTCTCTTGAAAAAACCGAGATTATGGCGCATACTGCATGGCAGGCATCCTATCCGGTGAAACGGCCGGGCGTTTATGTGTTTTACATGGAGCCCCAACCCTACTGGGAACCGGCCGAAGATTCGTTTATCATTCACTACACCAAAACGGTCGTAGCCGCTTTCGGCGACGATGAAGGCTGGGATGCTGAAATCGGGCTTAAGACCGAAATCGTTCCTCTGTCCAAACCCTTCGGCCTGTATGCCGGCAATGTCTTTCAGGGGATTGTAAAGCTGGACGGCAAACCGGTGCCGTTTGCCGAGGTTGAAGTCGAATACTACAACACGTCTAAAAAATACACCGCCCCCACCGCATACATGGTCACCCAGACGATCAAAGCCGATCAGAACGGCCTTTTCACCTATTCGGCACCATGTGCAGGCTGGTGGGGATTTGCCGCTTTAAATAAGGCCGATTTCAAATTAAG
>JARRJQ010000359.1:3949-5292 GCA_037388985.1 Desulfobacterales bacterium
AGAATAAATTCGAAAAATATTTATTAAGACTTTGTGAGCTTTGTGTCCTTCGCGGTGAGAAGAATTCATCCGAATTAGCTAAAATTTTTGCGCATGTTAGTTTCCATAAAAGGTTGGTATGCATATTTCAGAAGGGGTCTTATCCGGCCCGGTTCTTATATCCGGCGCGGCTCTGGCAGCCGCCGGAACGGCCATCGGTCTTAAAAAACTGGATTATGACCGCATCGCCCAGGCTGGCATTCTATCGGCAGCGTTTTTCGTGGCCTCGTTGATTCATGTCCCTATAGGACCCTCCAGCGTTCACCTGATCCTCAATGGGCTGGTGGGGTTGCTGTTGGGCTGGGCCGCTTTTCCGGCCATCCTGGTGGCGCTGGTGCTCCAGGCGATGTTTTTTCAATTCGGCGGCATCACCGCCCTGGGAGTCAATACGATCGTTATGGCCTTGCCGGCCGTAATTTGCTATTTGGTTTTCAGCCGCTTTCTTCACAAAAATGCGACCCTGGCTCTTTCGGCGACCTTCGCCTGCGGCTTTTTATCCGTATTTTTAAGCGCCATTCTTGTGGGCCTAGCCCTGGTATTTACAGAAGAGAACTTCATTGAGGTTTCTGCCATTGTGATTGCCGCCCACATCCCGGTAATGATTATTGAAGGAATTATCACCACTATTTGTGTAACCTTTATCAGAAAAGTTCAACCGGCGATGCTTCCCGGTTCTTTAGAGCAGTAATTATTAAAATAGCTTATAACTAATGCGTTAATATGAAGATTAAATAAAACCGATAAAGTCGGATTTCGATATTCGAATTTCGAATTTATCGGACAGTTAGGCGGATCTATGAAACATAACGAACTTGAATTCAGCTTGGCAAAACCGATTTTATACTTATTTATGGTTGTGTACGCCGTATGTTTCCTTAGCGCGCCCGCGCATGCCCATGGCGTTAGTGTTTTTGGATGGGTCGAGGGCGACACCGTTTATGTTGAAAGCAAATTCAGCGGCGGTAGGAAAGTAAAAGCGGGCAAAATCATCGTCAGCGATTCCCAGGGCGCCGAACTGCTGACCGGCACAACAAACGATCAGGGTGAATTCTCTTTTAAGATACCCAAGAAGACAGATTTAAAAATCGTGCTGTTGGCCGGGGCCGGGCATCGGGCAGAGTGGCTCATTCCGGCCAGCGAAATTGAAATGTCTAATAAAGAAAAGGTGCCGCTTGAAGAGAAAACCGCAAAAAACGAGTTTGCGGCTCCCTTGAAATCAAAGATTGATACGGATGCAGCCGAAAACGTGCAACCGCTTTCAGGGTTGACCGAAAAAGATCTCCAGGCAGTCGTGGAAGAAGCTG
>JARRJQ010000360.1:0-3826 GCA_037388985.1 Desulfobacterales bacterium
GTTGAAATGGGCCAGCCATAGTAAGAGGCGAACTGCAGCCAGGCAGCAGCTGCCAACATGGCGGCAAGCATACCATACGCCAATAGCATCGGCTGATCATTAAAGCTTTGGGTATCAATAATACCTTTGCGCACCGTTTCTGAAACATGACTTCCAACAAAGAAGGCTCCGGAAAATTCAAGAATAGCCGCCAGCATAACAGCTCGCTTTAAGGTTAAGGCGCCTGATCCCACCGAAGTGCCCATAGCATTGGCCACGTCGTTAGCGCCTACACTCCAGGCCATGTAAAACCCGAACAACAAAGCCAGGCCTAAAGGAACTATTTCAACATTAATTACCACTTATTTTCCAGTTCTATTCGCTATTCTGCAATCGCGGAGCCCCGCATATCGACGTCGTTTTCAGCACGATCGGTGATGAGGCCCATCATTTCCACGAAACCCACCAGATGAAATATGGCAATTGTAGACTGAATGGTATTAAAAATCGTTACTTTCAATAAAAAATAAAGGGATTACCATAATAAGTATGACAGGATTTATCATGCTGCTGAGAACCAACCAGAGGTTTGAAATGACTGTTTAATAGGTTGCGAGGAAATAGCACGTTGGGATCAGCAAATCAATGAAAAAGCGAAGATCCGGATGGGATGAGCACCGATTTATTTTGCGGCAGGTGAATGCTAAAACAGCTGCCTTCACCGAGCTTGCTTTCAACTGAGACATGCCCACCATGAGCCTGGGCAATGTGCTTGACAATGGCCAGTCCCAGGCCGGTTCCACCCATATTGCGGCTGCGGGCTTTGTCCACCCGGTAGAAACGCTCGAAGAGCCGCGGCAGGTGCTTTTGCGCAATACCGATGCCTTGGTCCTGAACGCTGATAATCATCTCGGAATTTTGTTGGTGTGATTTCAGCAGAACCGTGCTCTGCGGCTCACTGTATTTAAGGGCATTATCCAGAAGGTTAACCACCGCTTGCTCGATCAGGGCTGCATCCAATACGGCGGTGCTGTCTTTTTCACAATCAAGATCAATGCGGATCTTTTTTTCTTCGGCCTTTAGGCGGCACACTTGTATGGCCGCCTGAAAAACCTCGATAATTTTAACCTCTTTATAGTTAATTTCTTTTTGTTCGCCTTCCAGCTCAATGCGGGACAGGGTCAACAGATCTTCAACGATGGAATTCAGGCGGTCCACATGCTTTTGAATAATACCCAGGAAGCGGTTTTCTTCTTCTGGTTTATCAACTTTTCCCTGCTGAAGGGTTTCAACAAAGCCTTTAATGGCCGTTAAAGGCGTCTTGATTTCATGGGAGACGTTGGCCACAAAATCGCGGCGCATGTTTTCCAGTCGCCGCAGCTGGGTAACATCGTTAAATACGACCAAGGTACCGATTGGCTTCCGGCCGGCATCCAGAAGTGGAGAACTTTTGGCCTCTATGACGCGCTCTATATTTTGATATACGGAGATATCTGCCTCGGTGGGCTCCGGGTTGTTTAAGGCACCCAGGATAAACTGTTGTAGAGCCGGGAATCGAATGACCTCCTGGATCGTTTTATTCTGACAGTTGGCCGGATCATTTTCAAACAGTTGCGCAGCGGCCCGATTGATACTCACGATACGCTCCTCGCTGTCGATGGCAATCACCCCTTCCAGCATGCTGGCCAGAACCGCTTCGAGCTGATTGCGCTGGCGGATGATTGTTTTGATCCGATTATCCAGCTGGACTGCCATCTGATTCATGGCATCCGCCAGGCCCGCCATCTCTTCGGTGGCTGGGAAAGCCAGCCGGTGGTCTAAATTGCCGCCGGCAAACTGCGCGGCGCTTCTTTTCATCTGCTCGATGGGACGGCTGATGCGGCGGGAGACGACCCAGCTGATGCAGGCGGCCAGCAATGCAATGATGCATCCACCCAGCGCGATTTTCAGCTGAATGGATCGGATTACAGTTTCGACTGCGGTTGCCGGCAATGCGGTGCGCAACACGGCGACAATTCCATGAAGATCTCTGATGGGTAAAGCGACATAAAGCATGCGCTGCGACAGGGTTTTGCTGAAGCGCAAGGATTGACCGGTTTGGCCGGCCAGCGCAGTGATTATTTCCGGCCGGCTGGCGTGATTATCCATTCGGCTGAGTGATTCATGTGAATCGCCGATCACCTTTCCGTCGGGGAGAATGACAGTGATGCGGGTTGCTGAAAGCCGCCCAGCTTCTTTGCAGATGGCGTCGATGGCTTCGGTTTGTAATGGCGAAAGCAGTCCCTTGATCTGTTTCTCCAGAAGAGCGGCTCTGGCTTTGAGGTCGATGGCGGTCTGGTCCAGAAAAAAATGGCGCATGGCTGCGGAGGCATACCAGCTGGCGGCCAGCAGCGAAATAAGCGTAATCAATAAATAAGACGGAAAAAGCTGCCACATTAACCGTCTGCGTTTTTTCATGGCGCCTCCCTGAACCGGTAGCCGACGCTGCGGACCGTTTCAATATATTTGCCATAGGTGCCGAGCTTTTTGCGCAACCCGACGATTTGGACATCCACGCTGCGGTCGGTGACCGGGTAATCGCTGCCGCGAATCAAATCGACAATCTGGGAGCGAGTAAACACCCAACCGGGCCGCCTGGCCAGCAAAAAAAGCAACTGAAATTCAGTGTAGGTTAGATCGATCGGACTGCCTTTGGCCAGCACGCTGCGCCTGCCGGGATTGATTTCCAGGTCATGGATTTTTACGATCGCCATTTCATCTTCCGGCGTTTCTTTTTGCCGGCGAAGCGCAGCGCGCACCCGGGCAATCATTACCCTTGGGCTAAAGGGTTTGGTAATATAGTCATCCGCGCCAAGCTCAAGGCCGGTAACGATATCGGCTTCTTCACCTTTTGCGGTTAACATGATGATCGGCGTGCTGCGCAGCCTGGAGTCGTTTTTTACAGTTTTGGAGAATGCCAAACCGTCCATTCCGGGCAGCATCAAGTCAAGGACAATCAAATCAAAAGGTTCCGAACGAATTTTACGAAGCGCGT
The DNA here is from genome assembly GCA_037388985.1 of Desulfobacterales bacterium. GTDB lineage: Bacteria > Desulfobacterota > Desulfobacteria > Desulfobacterales > JAHEIW01 > JAHEIW01. Next base: position 3,014 of record JARRJQ010000360.1, read on the forward strand.
CTTCCCCCGTCAGGGATCCGGTTACCCGATACCCCTCGCGGGACAGGTTGTAGCGCACCAGTTCGAGGATATCTTCTTCGTCATCGACAACCAGAATTTTTTCCTTTGCCATTTTAGACTCCAAACTTAATTTGTGGATTACGTAATCCTAACCGTTTTTTAATATTTGTCTTCGGCCAAGGAAAGTATGGTGGTATTGTTACCATAAAGTTATAATATTGTTAAATAATTATTAAAAGCCATCCCCAAAATGCCTTTTAGCTCAATATCTTTGTTGGTGCCTCGTTTCAAATCCTCGACAACCAACAGGTTGCCTGCGGTTTAAAACTCGGCCCCGCCGCGCGTGTTGCGGCGAAGCCTTTAGGCGAAGACGGAATATTGAACCAAAACCCTATTTTTGGGGTGGCTTCTACAACTGAAATAAGGCTTGACAAATTTTATTAAAACGCTTATTTGAATATATGATCAAATATTCAAGGAGTGATTATGGGTTCAGCAAAAGCCAAATGCCTGGATGGAGAAGCATGCCGGGTGCGGGTAATTCACCTTGACCGGGTGCAGCAGGCGCAAAGAGAAACGGTCTCCGAAAAAGAACTAAACAGGCTTTCATCTATTTATAAGGTTTTGGGTGATCCCAGCCGCCTGAAGATTGTTATGGCACTCAGAAACGTGGATATGTGCGTTTGCGACCTGGCTGCATTTCTGGGATTGACCGAGTCGGCATGCTTCTCCATCCAGGCATTTGGCTTTTGCTGAACCCATAATCACTCCTTGAATATTTGATCATATATTCAAATAAGCGTTTTAATAAAA
>JARRJQ010000361.1:0-3816 GCA_037388985.1 Desulfobacterales bacterium
ATGCGTGTCGATGACTTTATCTGCGATTTGTCTTTTCAAGCCCACCGCCCAAATGGCAAATTGCGAGTTGCCCCGGTTGATATTAAGGGGGACGGCCAGAGCCCGGATGCCTTCGATATATTCCTCCTTATCAACGGCAAATCCTTCTTGACGGGTCATTTTGAGCATCTTTTTATATTTTATTTTATCAACAACGCTATAGCGCGTATAGCGTTGAAGACTTTTTTTAGATAATATCCGGTCGATTGCCCGCTCCGACATACGCGAGAGGATTGCCTTGCCGCCGGCACCGGCCAAAAGCGGCAGGCGCATCCCAATTTCAGAGGAGATTTTGATATCAAAAGCCGCATCCACCTTGTCCACAATGATGACGTCCCAATCGGATCGTACGCCGAGAAAAACCGATAGATTGGTTTTTTGATTGATCCGTTCCAAATAGGGGTGGACGGTACTGATGATTTCAGATCCGATGCGGGATGCTCTGCCGAGAAGATAAAATTTAATGCCGAGACTGAATTTATTATCCGGCGCTTGTTTTAGAACCTGGAGATCGGCCAGGGTGTGGCTGATATTGAAAACAGTGCTTTTGTTAAAATTTAACGCCCGGGTGATATCGCTGATTCCCAGGGATTCTTTGGATTTGGCCAGAAGATCCAGGATGGCAAAGGTTTTGTCAACTGCCGGAACCCTCTTAAAACTGGGCTGCATAGATTTTCCTTAATTATCAGGTAGTTCTCTATAGAAAACATTCGGTCTCTATATAAATTAAGTATCTTAATCTGTCAAGAAAAAATAGACCGAATCGGGACAAGGTTTTGAGCAGCCGAATCGGTTCGAATCGATTAAAGTGGATGGCTGCTGATCAGTTATAGATAACGTAGGCGATGGTTAAAATGGCTTTACGCGATGCTTACGGGGAGCGGCAAGCCAGCAAAAAACGCAGGAAAGCAATAAAGAGACAATCACCAGAACAAAAGCCAGCTGATAGCTCTGGGTTCGATCGAAAATAAATCCCGCCAGCCATACGCCGAAGGCAGCACCAATTCCGACACTGGCTTCCACGAACCCATAAATGAGCCCAAAAATTTTTCCTCTAAAAAGATCGGCAGCTACGGCCATCATCATTGGGGCCGTAACACCCCAGCCCATTCCGTAAAAGATAAAAAAGCAGTAAACAAAAAGAAAAGATTTGTAAGCTTCAAACAACAGCAGCGAACCTACGCCCAGACAGCCGCATGCAATCCCCATGGTGTAGGTTATTTCGCGACCGATGCGATCGGAAAGCCACCCCCAGAAAATCCTGAACATCGAAGAAATTCCGCCAACCAGCGCGAGTACAAATGCCGCCGTCATTTTAGAGACGCCCTGATCGACCAGAAACCGGACGCTATGCACCACGATGATATATATGCAGATAATTGAAAAGAAGGTAAAGGAGATCAGAGCCCAGAAGCGTCCGGATGACAGGACTTTTCTTAAAGTCCAGCCGGATTCATTGCCCAATGCCTCTATGGCGCCTGAATCGGATTCAGCTAAAGATGGATTATTTTCAAACCCGTCAACAAGCTGACCCAACTCAGAGGGCTTATGCCTTAAAAAAAGGGCGTTCAGCGGTAGCACGATGATCAGAACGAGCCCTGCCAGAATAACAAAAGTCAGCCGCCAGCCCCACATCGAAATAAAGCTTTGCGAAAGCGGGACGAAAACAAACGTTCCCAGTCCCATCCCGGAAACCGCAATACCGCTGGCCAGGCCTCTTCTTTTCTCAAACCAATGGGCAAGGATGGCAGAATAGGTTACGATACCGATGGCGGTGATTCCGGTACCCACCACTACCCCATAAAAGAGGTAGAATTGAGCAAGGGTCTCAATGGTTCTGCAAAGGATCAAGCCAAGAGCCAGGATTAAAATTCCGGGCACGACCACGCGGCGGGGGCCGAAGCGGTCGATTAGCCCGCCCACCAGCGGAGCCAGGACGGTGTAAGTCAGCAGCGCCACGGATTGAACGCCGGCCGAGCCAGCCCGATTCCAGGCAAACTCTTCCAACAGAGCGACATAGAAGACGGAAAAGTTGGCTCGGATGCCAAACCAGAAAGCCATCGATACCAAGGCGACCGATACGATGATCCAGCCGTAATAGAATTTTAAGCCATAGGCCATTTTTTTGGCAATGTTCATTGTCCCTCTTGCTGATCCGTTTCACTTTACGCTCAGTCGATTTTGTGCCGGACATTAGCAGAGCCGAGAGGGGCCGTCAATTGTGAATTGAAATGTAATCTCAAATTAAGAAATATGTCCATAAAGTGTTGGACACTGCGTCCCAATTCTGCTAACAAAGACTTCAATCCATTTTGTGTCTACCAGAGCCCATCATAATCGGCCGTGAATGCCATAAGCTCCATATATCCATTGACAAAGTTCTTAAAAGAATCTAATTAGAAATGTTTTAATAAATACGTCGGACTCTTTCAAAGATAACCCAAATTATAAATGATATTCATTAATCAAGGAGGTGGTGAAAAAAATCCGGTTTTGTGTGTGATCGATGATTTCTAACTCTTCAGAAAAGGAGGTAAGCGACCGATGACCAAGAAAACTCTTTTGATGACTATCCCTCTGGTCTTAATGATCAGCGTTGCATTTACACTTCCTGGACTTAACCCGCCCGCGTTTTCCGCTGATGTGGTCAGACTGAAAGTGGCTAATTTCTTTCCTCCCCCGTCTTTCCAATCCAAAGTGTTGGAGGAATTTTGTCGCGATTTGGAAAAGCGCGCCGCCGGTAAAGTGAAGGTTGATTATTATGGTGGCGGATCATTGCTGAGAGCCCCGAAGATGTTTGATGGGATCGTGAGCGGAATCACTGATATCGGTTACTCCCACGTGTATTACACTCCAGGCCGGATGGCGGTTACCGAAGCCACCGGTCTGCCGCTGGGCTTTCCCACCGGCTGGGTCGCCAGTCAAGTCATGAATGATTTCTACCTGCAATTTAAGCCCAAGGAATTTGATCCGGTCAAGGTGCTCTGGTTTAATGCTTCTCCCGATTCCGCCATAGCCACTTCCAAGAAGCCGGTCCGCACGCTGGAAGACCTCAAGGGGCTTACCATTCGAGCACCCAGCATCGCCGGCGAGGTCATCAAGGCTCTGGGCGGAAACCCGGCTCCTACTCCGATGACAGAAGTGTATGACGCGATCGCCAAAGGCGTCATTGATGGGGAGTCTTCAAACTTCGAAACCCTTTTCGCCTTCAAGTTTGCTGAAGTGGTAAAATATGAGACGTCCTGCTGGCAGATCAACAATCCCTACCCCTTTTATCTGGCGATGAATAAAAACAGCTATGCGAAGTTACCGCCGGACATCAGAGAAATTTTTGACAAACTTGTCGGAGAGTACAAGGAGCGTTATATCCTGATGTGGAATGCCATTGATTTCATCGGCAAAGCTTTTGGTTTAAAGCACGGAGTGGAATTTATTGAAGTGGATCCAAAGGAGGTTCCCAAGTGGCAGGCAGCTGTCGAACCGGTCATAACTGATTATGTGAAAAGGATGGTGGGTAAAGGGTATTCCGAGGAAGAGGTAAGAGGTTGGATTAAATTCTGTCGGGAGCGCAGTGATTTCTGGAAACAAAAGCAGCTCACCTATCACATCCCGTCAGCAGCCGGGCCTGCAGACCTGAAACCCGAGGCTTTTGTGTTGGGCAAATAAGATCGGATAGACCGGGAGCTTTCCGCAAACTGGAGCTGTATCCTGATGGTGGGTGCAAGGAAAAGCCCTTGCATCCACCATAATGTTGAGGGATTGAAGTGTTCAATAAAT
>JARRJQ010000362.1:0-4633 GCA_037388985.1 Desulfobacterales bacterium
CCAGGTGAATCTGGAAAGTGTGGGACAGGTGGTAATCATCGAAAATATTGACGGCCGAAAGATTGCCTACCCGGACACCCTGGTTGGGCTAGATTCCCATACGACCATGATTAACGGGATCGGTGTCATGGGCTGGGGTGTCGGCGGCATCGAGGCTGAGGCCGTTATGCTGGGGCAGCCATATTATATGTCCATCCCGCAGGTCATCGGTGTTCGCATCAGCGGGCAATTAAGGCCGGGCATTACCGCCACCGATCTGGTGCTGACGGTCACCGAAATGCTCAGAAACTATGGTGTGGTGGAAAAGTTTGTGGAATATTTTGGCCCGGGACTAAAAACCCTTACTGTCCCTGATCGCGCCACGATTGCCAACATGACGCCGGAATACGGAGCGACCCTGGGGTTTTTCCCCGTGGATGAAAAGACCCTTGAATATCTGCAGATGACCAACAGGCGAGCACAGACTGCGATCGTCGAAGCTTACACACAGGCTTGCGGCCTTTTTTACACCGGTGGGCAGGAGGCCGATTACACCGATGTACTGGAACTGGATCTGTCGAAGATCGAACGCTGCGTGGCGGGTCCGGCCAGACCCCAGGATCGGATTGTTTTGAGGGATTTGAAATCAAAATTCGCCGATATTCTGGGCTGCAAATATGAAAGAGATGAAGAGATGCAGCGCATCTCCCAGTTTCATGAAGAATCCGGAACCCGGACTAACCGGGCTGCAAAATGCGTCCCATTGACCGAAACCAGCTGCCAGTTCGATTTAAATGCACAGCCGGTGGCGCTGGGAAACGGCAGTATTGTGATTGCCGCGATTACTTCATGCACCAATACATCCAATCCGTTTGTGCTGCTGGGTGCGGGTCTGATGGCTAAAAATGCGGTTCGGCGCGGCCTCACGGTACCGCCCTTTGTAAAAACATCTCTGGACCACCTGTATCGGTAACAGCGGTCCGCTCCATCCGGCAATCGAAAAGGCCATTGTCGACCACGATCTCAACGTGGCTGCCGTACTGTCGGGCAACCGCAATTTTGAAGCGCGGATCCACCAACGGATAAAGTCCAACTTCCTGGCCTCGCCCATGCTGGTGGTCGCTTTTGCTCTGGCCGGTCACATTGATATCGACCTGACCGTTGAGCCATTAGGCCTGGATCCTAACGGCCAATCCGTTTATTTAGATGACATCTGGCCCGCAAATCGCGAAATCGAGGCATTGATCAAACGGCATGTTAAAAAGGATTTCTTTGAACTGGAGTATGGCAGGATATTTGAAGGTGACGAGTTCTGGCAGGGATTGCATGATGTGCAGAGCATTACATACGCCTGGGATGAAAAATCAACTTACATCAAGAATCCGCCCTATTTTTTGAATTTCAGCATGGATATGCCAAAAACCGGCAACATCGAAGGTGCCCGGGTGCTGGCCGTGCTGGGTGATTCAGTTACAACCGACCATATTTCACCCGCAGGAGCCATTGCGCAAGCATACCCGGCGGGGCAGTATCTGACGGCCAGAGGCATTCCACCGGCTGAATTCAACTCTTATGGGTCAAGGCGCGGCAACCACGAGGTCATGATGCGCGGAACCTTCGGAAACATTCGATTGAAGAACAGACTGGTTGGAACAAAGGAAGGAAGCTACACGGTAACATTTCCGGAAAAAAATGAAATGTATATCTTCGATGCAGCCATGGCTTATCAGGACAGGCACACACCGCTGGTGGTATTGGGCGGTAAGGAATACGGTGCCGGCTCCTCCCGTGACTGGGCGGCAAAAGGAACCCGGTTGCTGGGTGTTAAAGCCGTTATCGCCCAATCCTTTGAACGAATTCACCGCAGTAATCTGGTGGGCATGGGTGTGCTGCCCTTGGTCTTTAAGTCCGGCGAAGATGCACAAAGCCTCGGTCTTGACGGATCCGAAACCTTTTTTATTGGCGGTATTGAAGATATCCAGCCGAGGCAGCAGCTGCAGGTGCGCGCCGTTAAGTCCGATGGCAGAGACATTCGCTTTGAAGTCAGCACGCGCCTCGACACCGACATCGAAGTGGATTATTACAAAAATGGCGGGATCCTGCCCTACGTTCTGCGCAAGCTTATTCAAACAGCATAATCACTGCTCAGGGGACTTCGAACCGCAAATACCGAACAGGGGGCATTCTGGAGGAGCTGTTGGGCCAAATCCTTTTTCAAAAAGCGGGTCAACCCTTTACGCCTTTGCGAAGCGATCACGATCAGATCTACGCCGAGTTTCCGGGCCGTTTCAATGATCACCCGATCAACCGGCATACCGATTACCTGGATTTCTTCTACAGCAATGGAATTTTTCAACCTTGCAGGAATCACTTTGCTAAGCTGATCTTTTTCCTTGTGGCGATGATGCTTTTGGACTTCCTCCAGCGATCCTGCCATGATGCGACCATGAACCGGAAAAGGCTCTTTGACCTGCAGCACATATAGCCTGGCATTATGGTCCTGTGCCAGTGATGCCGCCAAACATACGGCATTTATGGATGCCTCTGAAAAATCCAGCAGGGCCAGAATATTTTGGATACGAATCACAGCGCCTTTTATTTGGATTCAGGTTAGGGTTTAAATTCTAATCTAACGCGCACCTGCCCCCTTGACAAGGGATGCCCTGCAGATCTTCAAGCCCGCAAGGGTTAAATTTTTCATTTGACCATATACGTTCAAAGTGTCAATCTAAACTTTCATTTCATCCATCTGAGTTGAGACAAAAAGTGGATGCCTTTCAATTGAATAAAATTGAGGTCACCCTCGATAAGAAAGGGGCTAACCGATACACCAAAGCCAGTTATCCGGTCCGCTATGGAAGATTCTGTGAAATTAAAACGCCAGAATATCTGTTTGAGTATAATTTAAACGGTGAAATCAGAACCATTCGCGGTTTTGGCTCAAATTGGCCGCATCCGGCCGAATGGTTGAAGCGAACCGACGCCGATGACTGGGTTTATTATTCGGTCGGCAGGTACCACCGGCTCTTTTCTTTTTTGGGTGAATATTATCTGCCCTGTTTGTCTTACCCCAGCAACTCGCCCTGGGAATACAATCCATTTGGCGATCCGAGCGTCCAAAAAGCACTGACGGCGCGGTTTCGGCTGGAGACGGACCTGCGTGCGCTGCTCGCCAACGGCATCCCTTTAAAAATAAAAGATTTTCTGGGTCATATTTTGCGCCAAGACGCAAACGGCCTGCGCCTGAAAACGAAAAAACTGCATCAAATTATCGGAGGGCCCGTTTCGGTACTGCCGCCGGACGCCCGCCATGTGGACTACGAAGTCATACCGCTGATGGTGGCCGATGGATGTTTGTATCATTGTGACTTTTGCTGCGTAAAATCCGGACGCAGCTTTCTTAAACGGTCTGTGGCTGATATTCGCCGGCAGATCAGCCGATTAAAGACCTTTTATGGTGCTAATTTAGGAAACTATAACGCCTTGTTCCTGGGCAATCATGATGCGCTCGCCGCCGGATGGGATTCAATCGGCATGACGGCTGTCGAAGCCTATGAAACATTCAATTTTGAAAAATCACACCTCAAAAATCCTGCACTTTTTTTATTCGGCAGTGCGGATTCTTTGCTGAAAGCCGCAGACAAGCTATTTGAAGCCCTCAACCGGCTTCCGTTTTACACCCGCATTAACATCGGGCTTGAGTCTGCTGATGCCGCGACGCTTGTGCAGATCAACAAACCCCTGGAACCCAACAAAATTAAGGATGCCTTCCAGAAGATGCTGGAGATAAACCGCCGTTATCTGAACGTCGAAATCACGGCCAACTTTTTGCTGGGAGACCACCTTCCGCCGGAGCATAATACCGCGCTTATCGAATTGAGCCGCAGCAGCGGCCTTAACCGATTTTACAGCAAAGGCGCCCTTTACCTGTCGCCTCTGAATACCAGCCGCAAGCGGCAATCCTTACTGCGTCAATTCATTGAGATCAAAAACAAAAGCCGGCTGCCCACCTATCTTTATCTGATTCAGCGCTTGTAGTTTAAACTTCATTTATTTTTGCCGCGACTGATTGTGACTCGGTTTGCTGCGCTGATCACCATACCAGTAAAGATGTGTAAATTTATCCATAGAAGATTTTGAAAATATCAATCCATACAAAAGCCGGAGTATCAGGTGCAGCCAGTGCCAATCACCATGCCTGTCAAATTTTCGGGTGGAATAAATGGCTTTGATTGATCTGATTCTGCAAAGTTTTTGGCCGCGTTTGCGTCCCAACACCATCAGATCCCACAGAAGCTGCACGTCCTCTGCAAAAAGCCGATCTTCATTGTAGCCCCCAATGGCTTCAAAGTCTTCCCGCCGGCAAAATACAGCACCGGTATCCATGCGCGTGAGCCATACCAGAGGAACCATCAACGCATAGGTTACCGCAATTGCAAAAGACATTCGTTGCATTTTTACGCCGGATGCGCCTGCGACGACTTTGCCGGTTGCCAAACGCTGATCGATTGCATTAAAGGTATTCGGATGCATGATGTTGTCTGCATCGATGAATACGAATATATGTCCGCGTGCGTTTCGCGCCCCGGTATTGCGAACTGCGGCAATCACCCGCTTGTCTTCCCGAATGACTCGACAACCGCTTAATCGCGCC
>JARRJQ010000363.1:0-3805 GCA_037388985.1 Desulfobacterales bacterium
TCGGGGGAAAATAATGGCATCTTCTGTAGCCATACCTGTCGCCCGTTTTAAAAGGAAGACCTCTTAATTATTGAGGCTTGAGCACGGCAGTCAGCTCCTCTTTAACCTCATCAATAATTTCGTACAACCACTCGAGGTCCTCGATGGTCAGCCGGCCCGCTTTTGCCGGTGCTCTCTGGCTGCCGTCTTTTTTTGTTAGAATTCGAGGTCCTATTTGGACCTTGGGTTCACCGTTGGCATACTGGTTGATTGAAACCATCAAGCCTGTTTGATCGCATTTCCACGTTTTTAAAACCTTGTCCTTTTCCGGTTCGTAAGCCATAGTAACCTCCACTAACGCAAAACGTCTCTTAATTTAGCGTCTTAAATGTAATTTTTTGTCATTTTATGATTTTTTCTAACACGAAACCACCAAATCGGCATTGAGGCTGAAAAGCGATAAGGCCAGGATACCAGAAAGCTTGTATCCTGCAAAATCAATTCGGGTCAACGTGCTGAGCTTTCAAGCCTCCAAACTTCCCAGCTTTCGAGCTTAATTTTAGATTTCGTGCTTTCGTGATTAATTTATCTTTTATTCGTTCCGGCTTGTTCGAGTCAGGTTTTACCAAATTTAATGGGTCGAAAATGGCTTGTCAATCAGTCTTTTAATGCCAGAAAGAACTTGACAACTTCGGGCAACCCATATATCGCAACCGCACCAGGTCAACTCGGCATACCCTTAAAGACCCGGGGCCCAGGATTTATATAACAGGATTTCCAACAAAATCGGGTGTCAGTGTTCAGGTGTCAGCCTAAATATTGCTGGCTGCTGACCTTTTTCTTTCGACTGCTGATTTCTTTGTGCTGTTATCTAATTTTTTACACTTTGAACGTTGAATCCATGAACCACGCGACTGACACCTGTAACCTGTAACCTTAATAAAGATGCCTATTCCAAGCCCTTTTCACGATCGAACTTTAAAATTATGCACCAGTTACAAATGGACCGATTGGGCGGGTTATTACGCCGTCAGTTCCTATAACCTGCCCAATGACAGCGAGTATTACGCCATCCGCCATAGTGCCGGCTTAATTGATATCACGCCTTTGTTTAAATACCAGATCACCGGGCCTGATGCGACCACCTTTCTGTCCCGCATCATGGCCAGAGATATTAAGAACATCCATATCGGCCAGGCAAGCTATTGCTGCTGGTGTGACGATTTTGGAAAAATTATCGATGATGGCACTGTCTTTTGCCTGAACGAAGATCACTTCCGGGTGCATACCGCCGAGCCCATGCGGGCCTGGTTTGAGCAGTTCAAGGGGAATTTTAATGTCGCCTTAGAGGATATTTCCGCAACCACCGCTGCCGCCGCCATCCAGGGACCGACCTCCCGCGATATTCTCAAGCGGATCGTCGATATCGATCTGGATGCATTGGGCTATTTTCGAGTGGCACCCGCCAAACTCAATGGGCAAGATGTCCATCTATCCCGCAGCGGGTATACCGGCGATCTCGGATATGAGATCTGGGTGGAAACCGCGGCCGCCCTGCCCCTCTGGGATGCACTCATGTCCGCCGGAAAGCCATTTTTGTTGCAGCCTGCCGGGCTGGATGCTCTGGACATCACCCGCATCGAGGCGGGATTGATCTTAAACGGCGTGGAATTTCACAACGCCCAACATTGCCTGATCGAAGCCCAAAAATCGACACCTTTTGAGCTGGGTCTTGGCTGGACGGTCGATCTGCAACGGGAACCCTTCAGCGGTCAACGGGCGCTTAAAGCCGAGCAGGCCAATGGATCGCGATATTCACTGGTAGGACTTGAGCTGGATTGGGAAGAACAGGAAGCGCTTTACGCCGAACATGGCCTGCCGGTTCAGATCTCGACAGCCGCCTGGCGCGGCGGCGTGCCGGTTTACGACAGCGCAGGATCCCGCCAGATTGGCAGGGCCACCAGCGGTACCTGGTCGCCGACGATCAAGAAAAACCTGGCCCTGGCCTCGATCAAAACCCCCTACGCGCAACCGGGCACAAAACTCAGAATCGAACACACCGTAGAATATCGGCGAGAAAAAGTTGCCGCGAGGGTGGTGCCCAGACCTTTTTACAATCCCGAGCATAAGAAAAGATGATGACTCAAGTTTCACAACCGCTGCTTAACGATATTCCGACCCAACCCTATGACGCCATCATTGTCGGCGGGGGCCATAACGGACTGGTCTGCGCCGCCTATCTGGCAAAAGCCGGCAAAAAAGTTCTCGTTCTGGAACAAAGACATATTCTGGGCGGAGCCGCTGCCAGTGACACGATTTTTCCAGGCTTTACGTTTTCGTTGTACTCCTACGTTGTCAGTCTATTCCGACCCCGCATCATCCGCGAGTTGGAACTGCCCCGCCACGGCTATCAGGTAATCCCGTTGGAATGCACGTTTACACCTTTTCCGGACGGAGAATCTCTAACGCGCTGCGGAGATCCGCATGCCACCCGGCGGGAAATTGCGCGGTTCAGCCCGAAGGACGCAGAAGTTGCACCCCGCTTCTCTCTGGCCATGACCAAGATGGCCCGTTTCGTTAAATACATCATCGATGCGCCCGCTTTCGATCCGGCCTCTCTTAAAATCGCTGAAATCTTCAAATTGTACGAGCTGGGCCGCCAGTTCAGGGAACTTGATAGCGACGACCGGTATGTACTGACCAAATTGATGACCATGAGTGCCGTCGAGTTTCTGGATATGTGGTTCGAATCCGACCGCTTGAAAGGCCCCATATCGGTCAGCGGCATCATCGGTACCTTTCTGGGCGTGAGGTCTCCGGGAACCGCTTATGTTCTGTTGCATCATTATATGGGTGAAATTGATGGCGCTTTCCGGTCCTGGGGGCTGTCAAAAGGCGGCACCGGAGGGGTCAGTTTAGCCTGTGCGCGAGCAGCCCGATCATTTGGCGCTGCAATCCGCACCGAAGCGCTGGTGGAACAAATACTCGTCAAAGACGGCAGGGCCATTGGGGTGGTCGTCCGCGGTGGATACGAGATTAAGAGCAAAACGGTTATTTCAGCCGCCGATCCGCATCAAACATTTTTTAAAATGGTCGGCAAACAGCACCTGGACAGCAAATTTGTGCGACAGCTCAAACGCTTCAAATACCGGGGCAGTTCAGCTAAGGTCAATCTGGCCGTTGACCGGCTGCCGGATTTCAGATGCAAACCGGGCAATGGGCCTCATCTGCGGGGCGATATCACCATTGCCCCGGGAGTGGATTATCTGGAAAAGGCCTACGATGACGCCAAATACGGTGACTTTTCAAAAAGACCGTTTCTGGATATCGTCATTCCGTCTTTGACCGATCCCACCGTAGCGCCGCCGGGCAAACACGTCATTTCAATTTTTGTCCAGTACGCACCCTATCACCTGAAAGCAGGAGCGGCTCAATGGCCTCAAAAACGGGAAGCGCTGGGGGACGCGGTGATCGATACACTGGCTGAATATTGTCCGAATTTAAAAGACTCGATCCTGCACCGTCAGGTCATCACGCCCTGGGATCTGGAGCAGGATGTGGGCCTGACCGAAGGCAATATTTTTCAGGGCGAGCTGAGTCTGGAGCAACTGGGTCCGTTTCGACCGGTGGCCGGTTGGTCCCGCTACCGCACGCCGATTAATAATCTGTGGCTGTGCGGTTCATGTGTTCATCCGGGGGGCGGTATCATGGGCGCCCCCGGCGAGCTGGCCGCCAAGACATTGTTACAGTCGGGAAGCATTTAGTGCAGAGTGCCAATAAGCGGATTCAAATTTTTCGCGAAGATAAGTGATGAGTGCTGAGGACT
>JARRJQ010000364.1:0-3799 GCA_037388985.1 Desulfobacterales bacterium
AGAGTCCGAAGGCTTTCTCTTACGCTCTGTTAACATTGCGACTCCTTTTGGCTTTTTCAGTTCAGACCATTCAGAGAACCCCAGAGATGAAGTGTGAGGGAAAAGATCTTATGCCATTCGAATATTGTTCAGTGTGCGTCTAATTATATAAATCATGCAGAAAACCGTTTATTGACAATTATCGGCAGCCGAAAATTGCTATTGCTTTACACGCTCATAATCGATTTGGGCCAATTCGATACTGACCTTGCCTATTTCCTCCAGCAGCTTTTTGTAAGCACCCCTGACTCCCTCTAATTTTTTCATGATCTGCGGTTTCGTTAATTTCTTTTCGACCCCTAGATAGATATTACAACCGATCAGTGTATGCAGAAATGATTTGACTAGCTCTCTTTTGGAAAATTCTGGTGCAAGCGCATCAATCTGATATATTGATATTTCTATATTTTCGGTGATTTCATTTAATTTTTCTAGATCTTTTTCGGTAATTTGACCGCTCGGCGCGTAACTGCTGACTTCTTTAAAAAGCTTACCCATCCATTCTGTAAGACCTTTTCTTTGTTCGACTACAAGATCAGAATTTACTTTTGAGACTGACTGCAGCATTTGATCTCGTTGTTCTGCCTCTCTATATTTATATTCAATATACAGGCTGAATGAGATTCCGATTATGGCAATTATGGATCCAAACAGTATTTTATCTATAACCAACAGCAATAACTTCTTTTTAAAATCATCATTCATCAGATTCTCCATGATTATTTTGTTGTAAGCAGTGTCCAGCTATACTCGCCGGCTTTTAATATCCATTTAACTCCATAACCCGGCAAAAACAAATCCGCGCGTTGATGATTTATCCAGTGCCCGCCTTCATCCAACATGCCCTCGGCGGAATAGTTCCCCAGATCCGAATCCGCTTCAAAATCTGATTTTAAGTCTTCTGGGACCCTGCGCTTTAAAGATACCTCTATTCCTTTTGTATCTTTCATCTGAAATTCAAATGCTAAAATTATTGAGTATCGGTCTTCCGGATCTTTACAGGGCGCCTTTAAGGTGCACTTATCGCTGTACCAATTGACCAGTCGAAATAGTTCTTTTAAAGGTATTTTATCCGGCGGTAATTTGTGCGCCACGGTTATTCCAAGCTCACTTAACTTATCATAATATAATGGATTACATTTTTTCTGCCTGCTCTGAGTATCATAATTACTCGCATAACCATTTGGTGCGCAAGCTTCGGTCTCTTTCGCGAAAATTACGGTCACCAAAACTTCCGGTTTCTCATTTTGAGAATAGCATTCACCGTTGACAAATAAAGTGAACAACTCGAAGACAATAACAAATAAAATGAGTTCCGAATTCCTGAGCAGCTGGCACCGAATCCATTTTTTGGTGTAACGAGACGGCGAGTTTCTAAAGAAATGAATTTTCATTTTTCCCCCCATTGTTTGGTAGATTATATTTTTAACATCCAAATTCGGTGTTCTAAATTCAGCAAACTTATGTCTGAAATCAACGCCGGGGGCCTAATCGAAGGGCGCAAAATTGTTTCTGTAAAACTATCCTCTCAGCAATATGAGTGCCAGGTTCCAGCCAGATGTTTAATGTTTGGGTAACCTTCTGTATTTTCTAATAAATTATAAGATTCTAAAAATATTCACTGAATTTTATCCCACATGATACGAATTTGCCTGTTACACTTTTAGAAGGAGGCGCTGTGTCGAGGAAAGTCAGAAATAAAGGATATAGCGGAGGGTCTATTGGCAAGGAGGGCGTAAAATATTTGTTTTGACCCGATCGTTATTCAGTGACAGATGGTCATTCCAGATAAATTATAAATGTTACACAAAGAAGTGACAATGTTACATACCGGGGCTGTCAGATGTAAAATCTAAGCTGGCGAAATTAGACAGTCCTGAGGTGAATGCTTTTATGGCAGTCAGTTTATTGCAGTCCTTCTTTCAATAATATTGTATTTTGTCATTTTTCGATAAAGGGTCATTCTTGACCAATTGAGCTTTTGGGCAGCGGTGCTTTTGTTCCAGTTGGTTTCAATCAGAGTAGAAACAATCTTTTTGCGCTCGTCTATTGTATACATCCTTGTCGTCTTCATCTGCTTTTGTACGGACTCGCTAAGGTCAATGAAATCTGTCGGACGCGGGGAAAGATTGATATAAACAACTTCCAACAGGTTAAACAATTCTCTGACATTACCCGGCCAATCATAACGAATTAGGCTTGCCATCGCATCATGGGTTAAGCCCAGTACATTGCGCCCAAATTTGGTGTTCAGTCTTTTTAAAGCGTGCAAAACAAGTGACGGGATGTCGTCTTTCCGCTCCCGTAAAGCGGGTAAGTGAATCCGGACAACATTAAGCCGGTAATAGAGATCTTCGCGCATCTTTTTTTCTTCAATTAATTGTACCGGATCTTTGTTTGTCGCCGCGATAATCCTTGCATTAAACGATACCGGACGTTTCCCTCCTAAATGGAAAAATTCTTTGTTTTCGAGGCTTCTTAAAATCTTAGCCTGGGCATAGTGGTTCATATCGCCGATTTCATCCAAAAAGACGGTCCCACCGCTAGCCAGTTCAAATTTACCGGGCTTTTGCGCAATCGCTCCGGTGAAAGCTCCCGGTTCGTAGCCAAACAATTCGCTTTCGACTAACGTCTCAGGCAAAGCCGCGCTGTTTATACAAACAAACGGGTTTGTATAACGCGGACTTTTGATATGAATCATTTCAGCGGTAAGCTCTTTGCCAGTTCCTGTTTCGCCGGTAATTAAAACGTTTGAGTCTGCTTGAGCAACTCTGTTAAGATAATTTTTTATTTCTCGCATGCACTTGTTTTCACCAATTAATTGCCGGTTGATCAAACCGGCATTATCGGATGGATTACCCGGTAGGTTTACGAGTTTGACATCCGAAAGCAATCTGAATATCCTTTCAACGAGTTTCTCCGAAGTGAACGGCACTTTGAAATAATCGCTGACACCTGCTCTTAAAGCTGCAATTACTCTGGATTCAGTACTAAATCGTGTAATGAGTATTATCGGAACTCTTTTGTCAAACCATCTAATCTTTTTTATCACATTCAGTTTATCTTCCGAATCCATGCGAAAGGAGCATACGATGGTCAGATCCGGTTGAACTGAATGAAACTGAGCCATAACATCGCATTTTTCAGGCGCTTCATAGACTTTAAATCCATTTTGCGTCAATTGCTTAATTAAGATGTAGCGCAAAATTTTATCGATCCCAAATATAATAATCGCCGGCTTTTTCATAACTACCTCCAAGGCATTTATGACTAAAACGATGAAATTACTTTATCGTATGATGTTCATCCCGGCCCACTTCAAATTTCGGGAAGTATCGATGCAGATCTCTGGCGATATATTTCATCCAAGCTCAAACTTAGTAATAAGAAACAATACAAAACGATTCATTGAATGAAAAATAATCAGAATTCAATAGCACGTTTAGATTTTTGAGATTCGTTTCATTTATTTGAGATGATATAAAGCAGCTAAATATAACTAGAATAGATAAACCGATGCAAAAAATAAATTATTGCCTACATCATGGGCAGGAAATAACGAATGGAAATAATCGCTGGAATATCAGTACTCGGAATCAAATTTCGGACGAACCGGCATTTTAAAAATTGATTTTTGCCCTACTAGTTATTCTTAAAATGCCGGTTCGTCCGAAATTTGATTCCGAGTACTGATATTCCAGCGATTATTTCCATTCGTTATTTCCTGCCCATGATGTAGGCAATAATTTATTTTTTGCAT
>JARRJQ010000365.1:0-4256 GCA_037388985.1 Desulfobacterales bacterium
TTATCTGGCCGCTGCACTGGAGCAGGCAGGCGTGCAGGTTAAAATTCTGGACTACGTCGTCTATGGCTATCGGAAAGATCAGCTGCAATCTGTTTTAAAAGATTTCAGGCCGCGGATTGCCGGAGCGACGGCGGTGACCATGACCTTTGACCACGCCAAACAGGTTCTCAAAGATATAAAGGCCATCGAGCCTGATATCTTAACCGTTATGGGGGGACCGCATGTCTCATTTTGTGCACAGCAGACCCTGCAAACTTTTCCGGAACTGGACGTTGTTGTTCTGGGCGAAGGCGAAGAAACCCTTGTTGACCTCACGCGAACAATTGAAGAAGCGCAAAATTTGGATACCGTCAGGGGGATCGCCTATCGAATGGGTTCTAAGATTGAGACTACCGCAAGACGAAATTTTATTGAGAACCTGGATCTGCTTCCTTTGCCGGCCCGTCACCGGCTTGCGTTGGGCAGATACCGAACATTAGGCATGCCCATCAGCATGACCACCAGCCGGGGATGCCCGTACAAATGCATTTTTTGCGTCGGTCGCAAGATGGTCGGTGCCAAGGTCCGTTACCACAGTGCCCATAGAGTGGTCGCTGAACTTGAATATCTGGCGAAGTTAAATTTTCATCAAATCAATATTGCCGACGATCTTTTCACCGGCAATCAAGAACGCTGCCTGGCCGTCTGCGAAGAAATACTGAAGAAAAAATTGGCTATCAATTGGACCTCATTTGCCCGTGTGGACACGGTTTCAGAGGCGCTCTTATCGAAGATGAAAGCAGCCGGATGCACGGCTGTCAGCTTTGGGATTGAGTCGGCCAATCCGGGTATTTTAAAAACGGTCAAAAAAGGAATAACGCTCAAACAGGTGCTAAATGCCGTGCGGATGTGCCGCCGTGCGGACATCGTCCCATATGCATCCTTTATCCTGGGGCTGCCGGGGGAAACGCAAGCGACAATTAAAGAAACTACCGATTTCGCCGTTAAATTGCAACAAGAGGGCCTTGCTTCCGGGTTTCACATTCTGGCACCTTTTCCCGGAACCGAGGTGCGTGAAAAAAGCAAAGAACTGGGGCTTCGGATTTTAACCAACGACTGGTCCAAATACGATGCCAACCGGGCAGTTATTGAGACCGGCGCTGTAAACCGCCGGATGCTGGATGCGGTTGCGCTGGATTGGGAAAATAAGTATGTTCAATATCTGGGCCTTATCCGACAACGAATGCAAGCCGGAACGGCAAATGCAGATGAAGTCAATCAGCTTGAAAACCTTGAACGCACGGTTATCCTTTATGAACTGATGATGAATCAGACCATTGAAGAAGATGGATGGGGGTCTGATGCTGACGGCCAAATTAATGAAACCAAAAACCTTAAAATGCTTTTGGGTCGCATCATGCGGAAGAGAAAAATCGATCCTCAACAGCTCGAGTCTGCCTTGCGGCACGCGATCGCGAATGGAAATCTAAAATGTTACAATGATAAAGGGAAAACTAGATGGCAGTGGCAGGATTTTTTGGTTTCTAAAACCTGAAAAGGAAATTATTTTGAGATGGATAATGATATTCGGTGGACGAAAACCCATTGTGCCAGAATGGACCATGGGGGTTGTTCCCTGATGGTCGGGGTTAAAAATAATAAAATAGTGAAAGTCAAAGGGGATCCTGAAGGTTTTTTAAATAAAGGGTATGTCTGCTTTAAAGGAATCGCTTCGCATGAGCGACTCAATCATCCGAATCGTCTTAAAAATCCGCTTAAACGGGTTGGTGCCCGCGGAGAAGGCAGGTGGAAGAGGATCTCCTGGAATGAAGCCATTAAGGAAATCTGCATAAACTTTAGCAAGGTTAAAGATACAACCGGTGCAAAAAGCGTTGCCTTTTGCCAAGGCATGCCCAAGGGTTTAGAACTGTTTGTCATGAATCGACTGGCCAATACCTTTGGCTCGCCGAATGTCGTCGGTGTTCAAGATGTTTGCCATGTGCCACGCGAAATAACCGCCAGGCGCACCTGCGGGTTTTATCCCGTGGTTGATTTTGATCACCCAAGCAAAGCGATTATCCTTTGGGGTAGTAATATCACCAGCACCAACGAAGAGGGCGCGATATGCAGCTTGCTGCTTAGGCAATTGAAAAACGGTGCCGAACTGATTGTGGTGGACCCCCGCAAAACAGTATTGGCTCAAAAGGCCCGTTACTGGCTTCAGATAAGACCGGGAACAGACTCGGCGCTGGCGCTGGCCTTTTTAAACGTTATTCTCAATGAAGGTATTTATGATAAAGATTTTGTCCAAAATTGGACGTTCGGATTTGACGATTTGCTCACCCATGTCCAGACATACACTCCTGAAAAGGTGTCGGAAATAACATGGATTCCTGCGCAACTCATCAGGGAAACAGCCAGATTTTATGCCCGATCCCGCCCGGCTGCCCTGCAATGGGGCAACGCCATTGAACAAACGACGCAGAATTTTGATACGGCCCGGGCGCTGGTCTGTTTGATGGCCGTCAGCGGCAACCTCGATGTGCCGGGCGGCAATCTGATGGCTGATGAACCCAAAACAGCGCCATTTGGAAAATTTGTCAGAGCGGATTTGATGCCTGAAAAGCGCAAGGAAATGATCAATGCTTACCATCAAACGCTGCCCCAATTAATGACCGTGCCTCCGGGCTTGTTCAGAAAGGCGGTCCTTGAGGAATGCCCATACCCGATCAAAGCAGTCTATATGCAGGGGACCAATCCGCTGGTCACTTATGCAGACAGCCGAAAAACCTTGGAGACCCTTCTAAAACTCGATTTCATTGCCCTCGCCGACATATTCATGACGCCAACTGCCTCACTGGCTGATATTGTTCTGCCAGCCGCCACACACTTTGAATTCAATGATATTGGTCATTACGGGCTTGGTCACGGCTACATTCTCGCCCGACCGAAGGTGATCGACCCACCCCGGGAGTGCTGGCCCGATATAAAAATATTAAATGAACTGGGAAAAGCGCTTACTGCGAAGCAATACTGGTATGACGATTATGAGAAATTGCTGGATGAAGTTCTGCAGCCGAGTGGCCTCAATTATCAGAAATTCGCCGAACAGGGATATCTTAAGGGGATCGCCAAGTATCGCAAATATCTATCAGCCGGTTTTAAAACCCCTAGCGGCAAGGTGGAATTGTCGCTGTCTGAGGCCGACAAATTGGGGCTTCCGGCGCTACCTCAGTTTAGCGCGCTGCCGGAGAAAGAAGATAAAAACTTTCCTTTGATTTTGACCAGTTCCAAGAGCCGCTTTTATCTGCACTCATCATACCGATGGCTGAGGCCACTTCGCGAGAAAAGACCCCAGCCAAAAGTTGAACTCCATCCGCAAACAGCTGAAAAACTGGGCATCAAAAACGGAGATGCGGTGATTATTGAAACCGCCAAGGGTAAAATAACCCAAATCGCTCATGTAACCGATGCGATTCATCCGCAAGTCATTAATTCGGCATATGGATGGTGGTTTCCCGAAGCAAAGCCCGATTCACAGTATGATTGGGAAACATCCAATTTTAACATCCTGACCTCAATGGAACCACTGGGAAAGGCATTCGGCACACCCAATCTCAAAGGGATCGCATGCCGGATCAAACCGAAATGAAACTGCCCGCAACGAGTATTATGTCCCACAAATCAGCAAAAAAGCTGCGCCGGTCATGTAATTTTCTGAAAGCCGCTATGATATCTATCTTGCCGGTGGTCCGATATTTGGGATGAGATCAATGCTGCCGCCAGACCCAAAATGATGGGTGCCAATCATCCCAAATAAAAAACATGACCTCTTTTGCAATTGAGCCTCGTTTCAAAACGCCCATCATCTATTTCGGTTCAAATTGATATGGTAATTTATTTCTGAGAACGCAATACTAGCTGCGGGAAGTGTCATTGATTTTAAACCGCCAGGCACAATACCATTGGTCGGGATGCGCATCCGGCGGGCAGGCAATACATTCGGTGGTAATGCGTTCATCGATGCTGCTGGCAAAATAGGTATATTCGACCATACCGCCGGATTTGCAGGGATAATCGTCCAACCCTTTTCTTTTCCGCGCACTTTGCACCCGGCATTCATTCATCTGAAAAATGATGCTGTTCGAATCTTCCTCAATAACGCTCTGTGTATTAATCCGGGCATAGAGGCGGAAATTAAGGGCTTTTTTCAGACCATCCAGGCCCGCGTTTGGAGGCATTTTAAGAAAATTTTTAATCGACCAGGCTTCGAAGGG
>JARRJQ010000366.1:0-3792 GCA_037388985.1 Desulfobacterales bacterium
TGCTGGGATGCCTGGAAGCAGGGAAGCTCGAAGACTCAACCACTTGTGAACTTCCTAGCTTTATAGCCTTCCAGCATCTTGCTATGAGCCATCAGCTATAAGCAGAACCCTGAACCCCGTGAACTGACACCTGCCACCCGAAACCTGAACACTGAGACCTGAGAACTTCTTATGCAACCCATCCTCGAAGTCAAAAACCTCCTAAAAAAATATGACAAACTAGTTGCCGTCGACGGAATCAACTTTGCCCTGCAGCCAGGTGTCTGTTTTGGCCTGCTGGGTCCCAATGGCGCCGGTAAGACCACCACAATTGAAATCATTGAAGATGTAATTTCGCCAACGGCCGGTGAAATTTTTTACAAAGGAAAACCCCGTTCGCCCTCATTTAGAGAAGAAGTCGGCATTCAGTTTCAAAGTACCGCTCTGTTAAATTTTCTAACGGTGCGCGAAACGCTGGAAACTTTTCAAAGTTTTTTCACGCAAAGCACCCCGATTGAAAAACTCGTGGAGCTGTGCAGACTCGGCGAATTTCTGAATCGATACAATGATAAAATGTCTGGCGGCCAGCGCCAACGGTTCCTGCTGGCGCTGGCCTTGATCAACAAGCCGGAATTGCTTTTTCTAGACGAGCCTTCCACCGGATTGGATCCCCAAGCCCGGCGCAATTTATGGGATCTGATCCAGGGGATTAAAGCCGACGGCAAAACCATCATTTTAACCACCCATTACATGGAAGAAGCACAGTTTCTCTGTGATGAGGTGGCCATTATGGATTACGGCAAAATTATCGCTCAAGGAACCCCCGCTGCGCTGATTCGACAATACGGCAGCGGTTTTACCATAGTCATGTCCCGGCAGCAATTTGCCCAGTCAACAGATGGGTTTCCGCTTCCTGTTCGTGAAGTCAAGGACACCATCGAGATTAGTACCGATGATGTCAACCAATGTCTGAAACAACTCATCGCCCATGGTGTGGATTTATCGGATATTACAGTGCAATCACCTAGCCTGGAAACTGTATTTTTAAACTTAACCGGACGCCAATTGCGAGAATAGCCATGAGCTTTAGGAGACTGTGGGCCGTTTTAAAAGCCAGAAATTTAGAGTTCTTCCGTGACCGTTCGGCATTCGGTTGGAATTTTTTATTCCCCTTTTTGCTGGTTGCCGGCTTCGGCATTATCTTCGGCGGTAAAACCTATACCGAATATAAGGTCGGCGTATTCCCATTTGAATCAGAGCAGGTTTCCATTGAGGCGCTTGACATTCCCCGGGGCTTTAAAAAGATGAGCTATATCAGATTTATCGGTTTTCCGGATGCAGCCCAAGGATTGGAAAAGCTAAAACATCACCGTATTGATTTTTTGTTAAAAATAGGCAGCAAGCCCTATCAATACTGGGTCAGCGATGCCTCGCCCAAAGGATACATCGTTGAACAAATGTTTAAAGCCAGCCTTTTCCCGCCCGGGACCAAACCCAATGCTGAAAAAAGAGAAATTCAGGCAAACCCCATCCGTTATATCGACTGGCTGTTTCCGGGCATTCTGGCCATGAACATGATGTTCAGTGCACTGTGGGGCGTCGGATATGTCGTGGTGCGTTATCGGAAAAACGGCGCATTAAAACGCCTGAAAGTCACCCCTTTAACGGCTTTTGAATATCTAACCGCTCAAGCCATTTCCCGAATTTTTCTGCTCATGTTTACCCTGGTGATTGTCTGGACGGGCTGCGACCTGATTTTTTCATTCAATGTGCAGGGATCGTATCTGGATTTGTTTATCATTTTCTTACTCGGCAGCTTCAGTCTGACAGCCCTGGGCCTCGTACTGGCATCCAGGGGAACCAGTGAAGAATTCACAACAGGCATTTTAAACTTTATTTCATGGCCGATGATGTTTTTATCCGAGGTCTGGTTTTCGCTTGAAGGAGCTCCACAATGGGTTAAAGCCTCGGCTAAAATTTTCCCGCTAACGCACATGCTCACCGCCGCCCGCAAGGTCATGCTCGATGGCGCCGGCCTGCTCGACGTCGGTCCGCAAATTATTGTCCTTGTTTTAATGACACTGGGTTTTTTAATTCTGGGTGCTGCTTTGTTTTCGTGGAATAAATAGAAGCTGTCTCAAAGAGGTTGTGACCCCGTTACCCGTCAGCCCGCTCGCCGGTTAAGAAATAAAATAGATATTTTTCCTTAATTAACTGGCTCAACGAGCCAACGATTGGCGTTTATTTGATGTTTTTGGTGTTCTGATTTTGGTTTGCCGGTCGGGATCTCGCAGCGGCGGGATCGGCTTGAATCAATTTTTTCCGGGGAATAAATTCCTGAACAAAATGGACCGAATGAATAACCGAAATGATTTTAATGGCCAGAAAAATGGCGCAGCGTAGCACTAGATGGATCAGGCTGCCTTCAATATTATTCTGAACGTTTTGCACTGCTAGGCCGATGTAAAGCAGTAAAAAAATTTCCACCACAACATCTAGCAGTCCGATAAATAAATGGCGGGTGTAAAAATAGCCTCCTCCCGGCAACAGGACAGCTAAAATATAGGCTGCGATTTTGTTTTTAAACTTTAACCGACAGGATGGGCAAATGTACTTCCCGGCAGATAGCGGATGCGTGCATTGCGGACAGAGGTAGAGGCGCTCGGCTAACTGGGTATTAGTTCCGGACGGCGGTTTGCTTCTGAGCAGCGCCCTGATTTTTTTCCTTTCTGAAAGGCCAATCGCCCTGAACTTTTCCAGCTTGCCAAATTTTGCATACTGGACAACCAGCGTCCCTCCTTTTAATGCAATGGATTGGCAGCCGGCATAGGCGATTTGAGCAATTGACTGCTTATAGTTATAGTTTGTAGTTGTGGGAATGTGAAAAATTCGATAGTTTGTAAATACGAACAGGGATCTTTTAAGATAAACAAATAAAAACCCCGTCACATACTGAGCCAGAGATGTTAACGGCGAATATCCGGTTGAAACCAGTAAAATCTTTTCGCCCTTTTTTAAAAAGGGTTTGAGAAACGGCAATTTTATAATCAGTTTGCGCTGCCGTTTTTCAATGCGCTTCTTGTAAACTTTTTTGTGATTGGAAAACAGACTTTCCCGATCAACCGGCAGTCCAAAAATCTGCGGCGCCATGACGCCGACCGGTTCAAAGGCTTTTTCTGCCATTGAACTAAGCTCCTTTCATGTGCCTGGCACCTCCCGATGCGGCTCCCATCTATTTAATAACCGAACAAAAGCATCTACCTCGCCAATTGTCAAGAAATGCTTTTGAGAGAATTAAGCGATACCGGTGATGACACCGGACGGATCGAGCTTCGACCACGAGTCGATCAGATGCCGGTCATGCATAACGATGTGGCCGATATATATGCGGGAGTCTTTGGAAAGAAGTTTCTTGTCGAAGGGTGTATCGAAATGTTGGTTACTTACTTTTGCTGGCGGTTCCATAGCCACCAAGCATTGAGCAGCCGCTGGCCTCCTTTGTGCGCAACGCTTGACCTGTCTGACACGTGTCGGCGGCTTAGATACCCATCTCCGCTACACGCAAACACCTTCAATTTGACCGTCGGTTGCGCGGCGCACGTTTTTCAGAAATATTCGAATACCTCACGCCTTTCTCCGGGGTGCCGCTGCCGCCCGGGAGCATTCATAAACAGTTATTGGCCGGAGTCTAAAAGAAGTTTTGCAAATCGCTGTTATTCGGCCGTTTGTGATCGTTCATGGGCCAGTTCTTCTTTGGTCATAGTCCAAAACGGTTTACCGTTTTTGGTCAGACGGACCTTGAATTCAAATACA
>JARRJQ010000367.1:0-3782 GCA_037388985.1 Desulfobacterales bacterium
CGCGGGTGTACCGAAACGCCCCGATTGACCGATTCCAAACATTGAATCGCTTTTAAAGCCGCACCGGACGCGTCTTCAAGCGCCTCTTCCACGGTCATGCTGCGCCGGATGGCACCGGCGGCGTAAATTCCAGTCCGCTGGGTTTCATAAGGAAAACAGATAAAATTCGAATCGGCATACTCATCAAAAAGCGCATTGTCCCGGAATCCCGGTCCCTGACGGTAAGCCAGATTGACCACCGGATCATCTTTGGTCACCGGAACCATACCGGTCCCCAGCACCACCATATCGGCCTTGAGCTGGACCTTTTCCCCCAACAGGGTATTGTCGGCTTCGACAATCAACCCCTCCCCGTTTTTAGAAACGCGGGTGACCTCTCCCTTGGTTAAAAAGATACCGGGATCCTGCTGGACGCTCTTGTAAAAGTTTTCCGTCAGACCCATGGTGCGCATATGCTGGTAAAAAATATAAGATTTACCGTCATTATAATCTTCGCGCAGGTATTTTGCCTGTTTGAGGGCCACCAGACTGGTTACCGCCCCGCTGTAATCAAAATCTTTGTCGTTTCCCTGGCCGGAGCACTGGATGAAAACAACGGATTTGGCCGCTTTACCGTCTGAGGGCCGCACAATCTTACCGGCGGCGGCGATTTCTTCAAACTGATGATTGGTGACCACATCGGCAACCTCACCGAAACCCAGATGGGCGAATTCGCCTTCTTGGGGCTGATAGGGCCGCCATCCGGCTGCCAGGATCACGGCACCAAATTTTTCACTGTTGGGATCCAGAGTCAAAATATCCTTTTTACCTTTGTTATACTCCATAAATTTGGCGTGCAGCGCTTCGGCATCCAGCTCTTTGCCCTTATCGTCGACTTTCATTTCATCCGGCAGGGGATATGGAACGTCGAATTCTGTTTTTTCACCTGGCTTTTTAAAGGTCACGTTAAAATTGCCCGGTTCCCCGGCGATCCGTGCCACCACTGTTTCGGTTTTCACCGTTATGTTGGAATAGTTTGCCAGTTCGCTTATTTTAGATTCGACCACTGGCGGCATCAAATTTTCATAAGGATAAGCTCCGGGAAGTTGTTTGCGCCATTTCCTGGCATTGCCGCCCAGCGAAGCTTCTTTTTCGACGATGGTAACCTCGTAGCCCAATTTGGCCGCATCGATGGCCGCCGAAATTCCGGTCATGCCGCCGCCGATAACCAGTATCTTTCTGTTGAGTGTTTCCAGCAGATAGGGCTCAGGCAGATTGACTTTCTTAACGCGCGCCATCCCCATTTTTAAATAATCGGCAGCCATCATCTGAACGCGGTCGATAAAGGTTTCGTCGTCTTTTTGTTCGGCTGTCGGCGCCGGATACTTGGAGCGCGGATGAGTCCAGACGACCCCTTCCCTTAAGTTCACCCGATCCACAATACAGCCGTCAAAACGGAAAACATCATAAAGCACCCGACGGGAACAGGCGGCAATCACCAGCGTGTTGACGCCCTCATCGGCAATATCTTTTTTCAAAAGCTCAACGCCGGCTTTGCTGCAAAGGACTGGACAGGTTTTGACCGGAAACCCTTCTTCCTTGGCCACATCGCAAAGCTTTTCGATGTCCAGGGCTTCTCCGATCCCGCAACCTTCGCAAATATATGCACCATATTTTTTATCCATGGAAAACCTCCTACCTGCTCACCAAGGTTTGAATCGCCTTGAGGGCCATTCCGGTAGCATTTTGATTGGAAGAAACCACGTCGGCCGGCTTGTTAGCGCACCCGACTGCAAACATTCCGCCTTTTTCAAAGTCGTTGGCGATAAACCCCTCCGGACCGACCTGTAAATCTGCCGGAAGTTTAGCAGTCACCGCCGTCGGTTGCATTCCGGTGGCCAGAACGACCATTTCCGCTTCCTGATAGATTTTTTCGCCAGTCACGGCATTTTCGGCAACCACGGTGACATTTTGTGTGCCCGCATCTTCACTTACTTCGGCTACCTTGCCTTTAATCAGGAAGATGTTTTCGTCCTCCTTGATCGTTTGATAGAACCGTTCATAGCGGTAACCCGGAGACCTGAGGTCGATATAGAAAATGTAAATCTTCGCATCAGGATAGCGCTCGCGAACGTAGGTGGCCTGCTTTAAAGACGCCATACAGCATATATAGGAGCAATATGGCAGGTGATTTTCATCCCGGGAGCCCGCGCACTGGACAAAGGCCACACTTTGCGGCTCTTGGTTATCTGAGGGGCGCAGAATTTTACCCCGGGTCGGCCCATTGGGAGATGCCAGGCGTTCCATCATCATGTTGGTAATGATGTTCGGATACTGACCGAAACCCAGATTATCGATCTTGGCGGCATCATAGGGCTGCCAACCGGTGGCCCACACGACGGCCCCGACGTTCAGATTCAGGGTTTTGCTTTCCATTTCAAGGTCGACCGCGTCATACTTGCAAGCTTCTTTGGCACGGGTGGCATCCGGGGTACCGATGATCTCGGGCGCAATTACGTAACGGGCCGGAAATGCCATTTCAAACGGCAGATAAGCTGCTTTGATGCGCTTCATGCCGAAATCAAATTCGCTGTCGATTTCACTCTGACAGGCTTCGGCACAGGCACCGCAGCAGGTACAATTTTCATTGACGTAGCGGGGGTTGATTTTGACCGCCACTTCATAGCTGCCCGGGCTGCCGGCTACCGTTTCAACCTCGGCCATGGTCAGGATTTTGATTCTGGGATTGTCCTTTATCCGTCTGAAATTGATTTCCAGACCGCAAGTTGGCGGGCACAACTTTGGGAAATATTGGTTCAGCTGTGCGACCCTTCCACCCAGATACGGATTTTTTTCAACTATAAAAACCTCGTACCCCGTTTCGGCCGCTTCAATCGCCGTGGTCAGACCGCTGATGCCTCCGCCGACCACTAAGATGCCGCTGCCGGCAGGAGCTGTTTTTTCTTCTGCCATAGCATTCCTCCGTGAATTAAAATTGATAACCATTTAAAAATTCAGATAAAACAACCCACCCACCAACAAGAGCCAAGTTGCCCTATCAAGCTTAAAAGGAGTTACCCTATCAAGCTTAAAAAATAGCTTCTAATCAAAATGAATTGTTTTTGTCAAGCTCTTTTGAAAATGGTGGCGGTCCTGGGACGCATAAAAAACAACGGGGAAGACAGCATGCCGTCTTCCCCGTTGAGGTAAAACTCAATTCAGGCTGATTAGCCTGATGGTAAAGCCCCGGCGCTTAACCGCCGGCGCTGGCCTGATAAACCGATGCATCATCGATGCAATGCTTGCGCTCCTCTTCAGTCAGCTGGTCAGCTTTTTTTAAAACATCCACCGGGCACACATACTGGTTGCCAGCATTATCTTTAACCCATACAAACTGCTGTCGAGTTTCTAATTCGTAGATATCTTTGGTCATTTTTTTCCTCCTTCTTTAGCCCTCTAAGGGACCTGATCTTTTAAGGAAGTTTCCGCAGCAGGTTTTATGCCGTAATTGGCAGCAACGAATTTCCGCGGCTCTTTAGGATTTTTACCAAAATAAAACATATCCCCTAAAAGTCAAGCCGCAGGACTTTAGCCGCCTGCCGCCCATTAGCCGAAGATGAATCTGGAAGGCTTGTTTTCAACGGATTTCCGGGAAATAGTGCCTGAAAAATTGATAAAGTTGACATTGATTTATTAATCGGGTAAAGTGAAAAATTTTAAAAATAATGTGGCGTTTAACGATCAACACTGATCCAGATGATCTCATATTCATTAACAAATAGAGGTAAACACCGTGGGAAAAG
>JARRJQ010000368.1:0-2111 GCA_037388985.1 Desulfobacterales bacterium
CGGGAAGGGGCACGTTCGCTGGGGGTTACCATGCGCAGTCTTGCCAAACAGGTTCGCCAGGCTTTTTACGGAGAAGAAGCCTTGCGCATTCAGCGGGATAGAGATGATGTCAAGGTGATGGTTCGATATGCCGAAGAAGAGCGCCATAGCCTTTCCGGAATTGAAGATATGCGTATTCGCAGCCCTGATGGGCATGAAGTGCCCATCGAAGAAGTGGCGGAGATCATCCCCGGAAGAGCCTATTCGATGATCAATCGGGTGGATCGAAAACGAACCATTACCGTTATTTCAGATATTGATGAGTCGATTGCCAATGCCAGCATGATCGTCGACGATCTAAAGGCGAATTTTCTACCGACATTAAAGCAACGTTACCCTGGCCTGGCTTACGATTTTGAAGGCCAGGAAAAACGCACGCGCGAATCAATGGATAGTATTAAAAGCGGCTACCTGCTGGCGCTGATGGGTATCTTCCTTTTACTGGCCAGCCAATTTCGTTCCTATATCCAGCCGCTGATTGTCATGACGGCGATACCATTCGGGCTGATCGGTGCCATTTTAGGCCATCTGGTGATGGGCTTGGAGTTTACCATCGTCAGTGTCTTAGGGATTGTGGCGCTGTCCGGGATTGTGGTCAATGATTCTCTAATTCTAATTGATTTCATCAATCGGGCGGTGCGCAGCGGCACCGAATTTGATCAGGCCGTAATTGAATCCGGCAAGGCCCGGTTCAGACCCGTTCTGTTGACTTCGATTACGACGATCGCCGGGCTCTTTCCGCTGCTTTTGGAAACAAGTTTTCAGTCGCGGTTTCTCATTCCCATGGCGGTCAGCATTTGCTTTGGATTGCTGGTGGCGACTGTACTGACGCTGCTTTATGTGCCGGCCCTTTATTTAATCATCAGAGATATCAGAAATTTGTTTGTGCTGCGATCTAAGAAGGCAGAAGATAAACGGTAGAAGGAAGAATTCGAAAATGCTGAACATTGATTTCAGTTTTCGCGAGCTTGAAATTTTTTGCAAGGTTGTCGAATTGGAAAGTTTTTCAAAGGCGGCTAAAGCCGTTTCTTTGGTCCAGGCATCGGTGAGTGAAAGGATCGCCACTCTTGAGAAAAAAATCGGGACCCGACTGCTGGATCGCCTGGGCAGAAAGGTGATTCCAACAGCCGCCGGTGAGCTTCTGCACAAACACGCCACCCTTCTTCTTGAAATGAAAGAAACAGCAGAGTCAGAGATAGAACGCTTCACCGGATTGAAACAGGGGGAAATTTCCATGGGCGGCAGCACCATTCCGGGTGAATATATCCTTCCGGAAGTCATCGGCAGATTCAGCAAAAGGTATCCGGATTTATCGGTGAAACTAACCATCGCCGACAGCAGTGAAATTGAAAATCGTGTCCTGGCAGGCCTAATTGAGATCGGCGTCATCGGTTCAAAAAGCTCACATGCAAACCTGCTATGCCAAAAATTATGGGAGGACGAATTGGTGCTGGCCGTACCTGTCCGGCATCCGTGGGCCCGGCGGAAGAGCGTTTCCTTTCAGGAGCTGCGCAAAACACCCTTCATCCTGCGCGAAGAAGGCTCCGGAACGCTGAAGATCCTGGAGGCCTATTTACGTGAATTCGCCGAAGACGGTACCGGCGCTCTGCAGGTTTCCGCCCGATTTGGCTCCTCAACGGCTGTTAAAGAGGGCATCAAATCTGGCCTGGGCGTGTCCATCCTCTCCGCCAGGGCTATTGGCACGGAAGTCAAAGCCGGATTGCTCAAGGCGCTGAAGCTTGAGGGATTGAAGATGTCGCGCAACTTTTTCCTGATCCGCAATAAACTGCGAATCGCCTCGCCGGCGTGCCAGGCCATGCTCGAATTTCTGCTGGCCAGCGCAGGCGACCAAATGCATTCAACCGCTCCATCGAACGAGAAAAAAGCTATCATTGCCTGATACACCACTAGCTAAATGCCTTTAAAATAAACCTTCCGCTAATGCAGGTGCGTTTCCTTTTCAGTTTATCGGAAAAACCTGAGTATCAACGTATATCTATCGGAATATCCTGTTTGACATATCGGAATATATGGATGTATTTTAATGCTGTGTGAAGAAGTTGCGAAAGGTG
>JARRJQ010000368.1:2145-5912 GCA_037388985.1 Desulfobacterales bacterium
AAAAAAATCAATAATGGACTATACGCATGGAGAATTTAAAGAAATTACGGCTCACGAAGACGGTAACCGGGTCCGGCTGAGCGTCCAAATTGGCTCCAGGGGACCTGGACAGAGCGCTTTGCGGCATGGTGTTTCCGACCGATGAGAATGTTATCATCGGTTTGGATCGCGCGGACGACGCCGGTGTTTACAAAATTTCAGATAATCTGGCGCTGATTCAAACCGTGGATTTCTTCACGCCAATCGTGGATGACCCTTATGCGTTCGGACAGATTGCCGCCGCCAACGCCTTGAGCGATGTGTATGCTATGGGCGGAACACCCAAGACGGCCATGAACCTGGTGGCCTTTCCGGTCAAAGAAATGGATCTTTCAGTTCTGCGGCAAATTCTCCAGGGTGGACTCGACAAGCTGACAGAAGCAAACGTGGTTCTGGTTGGCGGTCACAGCATCGAAGATAAAGAATTAAAATATGGTTTATCTGTAACCGGGGTCGTCCACCCCGCACGCGTGATAACCAAGAGAAGCCTGCGGGCGGGCGACCGGCTGGTTCTCACAAAACCGCTCGGCACAGGAATTGTCAATACCGCTATCAAGGCCGGTATGGCTTCTGCAGAATTGATCGACAAGGTTAGCCAATTAATGGCCTCTCTTAACCGGGATGCCGCCACAATCATGTTGAATTTTAACATCAGTGCCTGCACCGATGTTACCGGTTTCGGTCTGTTGGGTCATCTGGCCGAAATGGTATGCGGATCAGGAGCGAGTATGCGGGTCTTTTCAAACCAAGTACCGATTATTGCCGAAGCTCTGGAATTGGCTTCCATGGGGATCATGCCCGCCGGTGCGCACAAAAACAGGGAATTCCGCGAGCCGATGACCTCATTTGCAGAGAAGCTGAAGCGTTCCGTGCAGGACGTCCTGTTTGATCCTCAAACCTCGGGCGGATTATTGATCAGCGTTAGTCAGCATCAAGCCAACCATCTCGTTTCGGCTTTGAAAGATGCGGGCATCAGCGATGCAGCCCAGATAGGGGAAGTACTCAGCGGCCCGGAAGAAAAAATATGGGTAGAGCTCTGATAACGATTATCACTAAATCCGAATATCGAATTTTGCCTGATTGGATAAAATTGGCCGAAACAAATTAAAAATTTAAATTTTCAAATGACTTGATCTACAGAACTGATTTTTGAAGAATATAGTTACATGGGAGATTTTACGATGAAGGAAATCGATGCCCGCGGTTTGGCCTGTCCGGCGCCCGTGCTGCAGACCAAAGCCGCGCTGCAGGAAGAAAAGCCCAACGGCGTCAGGGTTGTTGTCGATAATGCCGCCTCACAGCAGAATGTTCAACGGTTTCTGGAGTCCCAGGGTTTTCAGACGACACTTGAGCAAAATGGAAAGGACTATTTGGTCGTCGGCACATGTGTTTCTGAGCCCGGGGCTCAACCGCAGTTGGCCATTGAACAGCAATCCGATCAAAAGAAGATCATCGTCATGTGTGCCACCGACCGCATTGGCTTCGGAGACGATGAACTGGGCTTGAAGCTGATGGTCAATTTTTTAAGAACACTGAAAGAAATGGGAAGCGAACTGTGGCGACTGGTATTGGTGAACAACGGGGTGAAACTGGCCATCGACGGCTCGGAGGTGCTCGATGATCTTCAGGGATATGAAAGAGACGGCCTCAAAATATTGGTCTGCGGCACCTGCCTGAACCATTTCAATCTGCTGGAAAGAAAACAGGTCGGTGAAACGACCAACATGCTGGATATCGTCACTGCCATGCAGTTAGCAGATAAGGTGATCAATATTTAAAAAGGCTACCAGAAGTGGTTTTGAACCCACTTCTAGCCGATTTTCGGCATTAGCGACCACAGAATTACCCATGACTGCCCTTCAAGATCTTTATCCAGGCACACAACACCGCTGTTTTGGAATTTGAAAATGGGTCTGTCGACTGATCCGGTTGTGAGGTAAGATACCATCCGTTCCATAAATGGCAGGTGACCCACCAGCATGATGTTTTGATCCGGATCAATCGTGGATGCATACTCGGCCACATCGTCTAAAGGCTTTATTCCGCCGACTTCCTGAATACCTTTTTCCGGGTTTAACGCTTTAGCGAATATTTCAGCTGTCTGACGGGCCCTGGTTTTTACGCTGTGTCTTATTTGTGATACCGAAATCCCGTGATCTTTGGCCAAATTAGCAACGCGTTGGGTTTCTGCGATTCCTTCTTCAGACAGCCCTTGATCAGGATCTTGGTCCTTTGGCAGGCTTTTACCATGTTGAATAAGATAAAGCGCCATGACTTTAATCCTCCTTGTAATTTAAAAAGATTATAGATATAGTCTTATATTATCTCGATGCGCTCAAAACAGTTGGGCAGGTTTCGCTCAATTCAGATAAAGTTAAGATAAGCATTATTAAATATCAATAAAATTTTCCCGATTGATCTGAAGGCTTATTTTTTTCTGTGGGGATTTTCATGCGCATTGTCACGCGACCGGATTTCGACGGCATCGTCTGCGCGGTTTTGCTTTTTGAAGCACTAGATGTTCGCACACCTGTAACATGGGTTGAACCCAACGACGTACAGAAAGGTTTGATTCCCATCCAACAAGGCGACGTTATTGCCAATTTGCCGTATGATGAAAGATGCGCCTTGTGGTTTGACCATCACTATACCAATCAGATCGAAAAACCGTTCGAGGGCGCTTTTAAAATTGCCCCGTCAGCGGCAGGCATCATTTATGAGTACTTTAAGGACCGGTTCCAGCGAGATTTCGGCGAGCTGGTACAGGCAGCAGACAAGATCGATTCGGCCAACTTAACTCTAGAAGAGGTTCTTCACCCTGAAAACCATCCTTACGTACTGCTTTCTTTGACCGTCTCAAACGAGGATCAACCGAATGAGGATTACTGGAACAAGCTGGTTGAGCTTTTCAGAAAACGTAGCATCCGGCAAATTCTGAAAGATCCGGAAGTGAAGCAGCACTGCCAGGCGGTCACCAAGCAAAATGACCGCTATGTTGAATTTTTAAAGGCCCATACCATCCTTAATCAACACGTGGCAATTACAGACTTCCGGCCATTTGACAGACCTCCAAGTGGAAATCGATTTCTGGTTTATTCCTTATTTCCCGAGTCGTTTGTACATGTCAGAATTCGCTACGAGGACCGAAATAAGCAGATAATAGTGGTGAATATCGGTCACAGTATTTTTAATCCGGACTGCAAGGTGAATGTCGGGCTGCTGCTGGTTCGTTTTGGAGGTGGCGGCCATCCGGGTGCCGGCTCCGCACGCTTCCATGTCAGCCAATCAGACGACTATATCTCCCAGATTATTGATTGCCTGGTCAAAAACGAAAATAATGAAAGATAGTGTGTAGCACTTCTTTTTTTATTTGAGCCTTCCCCGGCGCGCTCACCCGAAACATTCAACCAGCTGGTTTTCGCCCTTTCTGGAGTTGTGTGCCGAGATGCTTATTTATCTAAAGTTATTGCTGACTGCGATTTTTTGGGGCGGGACGTTTGTTGCCGGTCGCAGCTTGGCGCAAAATGTAGGGCCCTTTTCGGCGGCATTTTTCAGATTTGCGATCGCATCGGTATTTCTTGTTTTTTTAACCTGGAAAATTGAAGGTAAATTATCTGCCCTCAAAAAAAGCCAAATCCTTCCGGTCCTTCTTCTGGGGATCACAGGTGTATTCTGCTATAATCTGTTTATTTTCAAAGGGCTGAAATTGATTGAAGCCGGTCGGGCGG
>JARRJQ010000369.1:0-3757 GCA_037388985.1 Desulfobacterales bacterium
CTCTTCGGGCCTGGCGTTTACGCCGCTTGCCGTCGTACCCGTCTACTGTGCGACGAAAGCAGCCGTTCACTCCTGGAGCCTCTCCCTGCGGCATCAACTCCGCAACACTTCCGTGCACGTTTTTGAGGTCGCCCCTCCTATGGTTGCTACCGGGCTATCAGGAGAGCGTAGCAGGCCCGAAAACGGTGACTCCGTTATGTCTGCGGAGGCGGTAGCAGACGGCGTTCTGAAGGCGTTGGGTAGAAACCAGTATGAGGTTGCGCTGGGGGCGGCAGCCAACCTTCTCGCAGAGAGAGAGGCGCTGTTTTCGGCCATCAATCCGTGACGGACCACCCCACAAGCCGATGAACACGGAACGGAACCCGTACCGGCCGCTATCGGCGTGGTGGGAGCGGTTTAGCGGTATTGCTAATCCAGATATTTCGAACGAATGACGATTTTTAAGAACTTTAGACAGTTATGATATCGTCTGAAAACTTTTTAGGATTGGAACCGGAAATGGGCAAATTAATTTGTTACTGCTTCGAATACACAAAAGCAGATATAGAAGAGGATTTTCGCAGCAATGGCCGGTCTCTGATAATGGAGAGGATTTCGACTGAAAAGAAGCTTGGCAATTGCCAATGTGCGATTAAAAATCCAAAAGGCCGATGATGCCTTGTTGATGTTCGCCGGGCGGTGAACGAAATTGCAAACAAATTTTAGAAGCCATCTCAAAAATAGGATTTTGGTTCAAGATTCCGTCTTCGCCTAAAGGCTTCGCCTAGACACGCACGGCGGGGCCGAGTTTAAAACCGCAGGCAACCTGTTGGTTGTCGAGGATTTGAAACGAGGCACCAACAAAGATATTGGGCCAAAAGACATTTTTGAGATGGCTTCTAGAACATTATTAGCATATGCCACCCACTGATGTCGCCAATTAGAATCCCGCCGGCGATGGCTTCTGAGGAGGAAGCCACCGCCAAGAATCTTCCTTCAAGCATATTCGGTGTTGTTGACTAATCGCGTATTTAAAGTTAGGGGTAGGATACTAGTGCGAAAAGGGGGGAATTGCATGCCGCGGCCCAAACACGCCATGGAAATCTTTCAGCAGCTCGACAAGTCAAATTGCCGGGAATGCGGTGAAAAAACATGCCTGGCATTTGCCGGGGCAGTTTTCCAGGGCAAAAAGAAGATCGGAGATTGCCCGAAACTGGATCAAAAAACCATTGAGCGGTTTACCGAAGGGACCGAAAACCGGAATAATGTCTTTCAGGAAGGACAGGACCATCTGGAAGAGTTGAAAACCCAGGTTGCCGGAGCAGATCTTGCCGAAGCGGCCAAAAGAGTGGGCGCCAGGTTTTCGGGCGGCAAGTTGACGCTTAAAGTGCTGGGCAAAAACTTCAGTGTCGATACAAAGGGAAATCTTTCAACGGACATCCACATCAATCCCTGGATAGCGGTGCCGTTTCTCAACTACATTTTGTACGGCAAGGGCTTGCCGGTTTCTGGGAGCTGGGTTTCGTTTCGGGAGCTCAAAGACGGCAAAGAACGCTATCCGCTTTTTCAGAAACGATGTGAAGAATCCATGAAACGGGTGGCCGACATTTATACCGACCTTTTTGACGACATGGTCCACATTTTCAGCGGAAAGCGGGTGGAAAAACAATTCGAATCCGATATATCCGTGGTGCTGTATCCGCTTCCCACAGTTCCGATCATGATCTGTTACTGGTTGGCCGAAGAGGGACTTGCATCCAGTCTCAACGTTTATTTTGACGAAACAGCAGATAAAAATCTAGGCATCGACGCTGTTTTCACATTAGGTGCCGGGCTTGCGCAAATGTTTACCAAGATCGCCTTAAGGCACGGGTTTGCCGCTGCGGCACCGACTTAATCCGTCGCGTTTAAAGATAAAAAAAGCCCGCTGACATCTCAGCGGGCTTTTTAATGCGCCTCTATTTTTTCTTTTGGAAAAGGAGATGTGTCATGAATCAGGTCTGGCTAACGGGTCTGAGCTGACCGACGGCGTCACCTAAGACACCGGGCGCTGCCGGTTTGCCTGAAGATGCGGCGCCGCTATAGGAGACAACCCCAAAATCAGGATAAGCATTCCCCCCGTGTTCTGCCACATCCAGCCCTTCCATTTCTTCTTCTGCAGAGACCCTGAGGCCGATGGTTTTGTCGATCAGTTTGAACAGCAGAAATGCGGTCGGGAAAACCCACAGGAAGCAGGCCGCGATACCCAAAAGCTGGACGCCGATTATTTTCAGTGAGGTCCCGCCGATGTTGAATATCCCGGCAGCCAGGGTACCCCAGGCGCCGCAAACACCGTGAACCGATATGGCACCGACCGGGTCATCCACTTTGATTTTGTCAAAGAAAAGCACCGCAAGCACCACGATGACACCGGCAGCCGCGCCGATGGCAACGGCGCTTAGCGGGGTAACCGACGCGCAGGGACTGGTGATCGCCACCAAACCGGCCA
Organism: Desulfobacterales bacterium; assembly: GCA_037388985.1. Taxonomy (GTDB): domain Bacteria; phylum Desulfobacterota; class Desulfobacteria; order Desulfobacterales; family JAHEIW01; genus JAHEIW01. The sequence goes on from JARRJQ010000369.1 coordinate 2,468, forward strand.
GGGCGCCGTTTAGCGTCATGCCGATCTCCGGTTTGCCGAATCGGATCCAGGAAGTGGTCATTGCCAGGATCGAACCGGCCGCTGCCGCCAGGTTGGTGTTGACAAAGATCATGGCGATGTCTTTGTTGGCGGCGGTAGTGGATCCGGGGTTGAATCCAAACCAGCCCAGCCAGAGAATGAAGACACCCAGGGCGGCCAGCGGCATGTTGTGGCCCAGAATCGGTTTGACCTGGCCGTCTTTGCTATATTTACCCATACGGGGGCCGAGAACGATCGCGCCCGCCAGAGCGGCCCATCCGCCGACGGAGTGGACAACAGTGGAGCCTGCAAAATCGATAAATCCAAGACTTTCAAGCCAGCCTTTACCATTGAACAGGCCGCCCCAGGCCCAGCTGCCGAATACCGGGTAGATCACAGCGCTCAATACGGCGCTGTAAATCAGGTAACCGGAAAACTTGGTTCTTTCGGCCATGGCTCCGGAAACGATGGTTGCGGCAGTGGCGCAAAATACAACCTGAAACATCCAAAATGCCAGCACCCAGGGATCAGCGCCGGGTTTAAAATCGGACAGAAAGAAACCCGAGGTGCCGAACCAGCCGGTTGATGAGGCACCGAACATAATGCCAAAACCAACGGCCCAGAAAGCCAAAGAGCCCATCGAAAAATCCATCAGGTTTTTCATCATGATGTTGACCGCATTTTTAGCGCGTGTAAAACCGGTTTCGACCATCGCAAAGCCCGCTTGCATGAAAAACACCAGGGCGGCGGCGACCAGCGTCCAGACATAATCTGCATGAGTCTGCACAAGATCGATGAGGTCTTTATTAGATTCCACTGTGGGCGATCCGTCGCCTGCCCAGGCACGGGCAATAAAAATTGTAGCAAATAAAAAAGTAAGTAATAATTTTTTGATCATGACGAAACTCCTCCTTATTGATAAATTCCCGGGATTTCCAAATTGGGTTTTTGAATGAGCAACGTTTGTGCCAATTTTTTCAAACCGAATGTGATAAAGATAACTCTTTATAATAATTTTAAATATTGTTAAGATCAGCAAATTTTCAATTGTGAACAAAATTACAATTATGTATAGTTAAATAAAAATTATAACAATTATGTAATATATTCTTGAAAAATATCAATTATGAAAGATGAATCTTGAAACCCATATCTCTGCGCCTTATTTTTGTTGAAGTATCGTGCTTTAATCTTATTTGTGGTGTTCAGACGATCTGACTGATAAAGCGGATAGATGATCTGAAAAGGATACAGATAGTGATAAAAATAGCC
>JARRJQ010000370.1:0-5090 GCA_037388985.1 Desulfobacterales bacterium
TTCATTAAATCGACTTTTTTTAATTTTACGCTTTGCGGCAGATGAACCTCTCCCTCATGAAAAGTTAAAACCAGAGGCAACCTGTTGAAGGTTAGTTTTTCTGCGATCTTGATGGGGAAAATGCAATAGCTGTGGTGGGCGTGAATTAAATCATAGTGCCGCAATCTAAAAATTTTTACCAAAGCAAAAACGCTTTTTAAATAATTCAAGCGGTTCTTGCGGCCGTTGATAAAATATACATCAATATCAATTCCTTCTGCTTTTAGCGCTTCAACCTGTTCCTTGACAAAAATCCCGTAAAATGGATTTTTCTCGGTTGGGTACATGTTGGTCACAACGAGAACGTTCATACCCGCTCAATTCTCGATATGGCCATGATAATGCCGGCAAAAAACCAGATAAACATGAACAACTTATCCCCGATTGCTTCGGTATCGAACAGTCCGTGAACCATATGGGCCAGAATGCCGGCCAGAAGGCCGATAACGACATAGGTCAAAACATTTTGCTTCAAGAATATATAACTTAATCCGGCGCGAAAAATTGCCGCGATAAACCAGATGAACGCACAAAGCCCCAAGACGCCGATTTCTGAGGCAATATGCAGAAATATATTATGGACCGGATACCGGGTTATGGTTTCGATTCCCATATTCGTGTCGTCATATCCCCCCATAATCTCGGAATAGGTGTTGATTCCCACACCCGATATCGGGTTGGCTTGAATGATGTTAAAAGCCACCTGGAATTGTGGAATTCTGGATTGAGCCGAACCTTTATCCGAACCGGTAAAACGACCGTATATTTTGCTGTATATTCTTGGATAAAGTGGAAGTATCAAAATAAGTACGGCGATTATGGCTAGAAAAGTATTTATCAAAGACTTTTTAGACTTTATTTTGGGAAATACCATCAGAATAACGAATAGTGTCGCTGCTGCGAAACTGATCCACGAAGCTCTTGATCGGGTCCACAATAAAGCAGCCGAGCCCGATGCAAGGGCCAGAAAGCAAATAAGTTTATAGACAGGCTTCATCGAAGAGAAAAGCATGCTCACCGACAGCGGTAAAAAAAGGGTAAGGTACCAGGCAAAATCATTGTAAGAAACCCAGGTCCCCTTAACCCGGGAATCGATCCATGCCGGTCCCCCCAGCGCTGTCGGAAAGAAGGGTTCATCATAACGATGCTGGGCCCATCCGAGCAACCCTTCAAAAAGCAAGCACAGCATAAAGATCTTGATGATAAAGAGGACATCTTCCTTGTTTTTAAGAGCATTGGCTAAATAAAGGAAGGCCAAGTAGAATTTAATCAGCTCAATAATTTCATAAATGCTGTAGTGTATGTACCTTGACGGAATGATCGATAACGTAACAAATCCTAATAAGCAAAATGCCGGAATGGTGATCTCCGGGAATAGGCTGTGATTAATTGTGATGTCTACCGTTACCGGCAAACAGATGGTCAGCACTGCCCATAACAGGCGCTTTGTATCCGCCACGATAACGGCAAAAAAAGGAGCTATCAGTCCCAGGGCACAGAAAGCGGCATAGGTCGATGGAAGCCAAAAAAATAGAAATACGACAATCAATCCGGCTCCCACCCCGCTGAATAATGCGATCGCGAGCCGTCCGATGTTGTTTTTTGCGAAGATGCTTATTATTGGGATTTGCATATCAGCGTTTGTCGTCACTGCATTAATGCAGTCAAATTCGGATAACGTGCACCACAATTTTGTCATGCCGCGCGGCGCAATTTTCGGGTAACTTTGGGTATGACGCCCAGAACGGGCAGATCTAAATAGCTTCTTGCGTCCTCCGGGGTTTTCAGTGAGTCATCAAGATACTCTGCCACCAATACCGTTCCGACACTTACAATAATTGCGACGACAAATCCGACTAAGAGCAAAATGATCTTACCCTTTTTCAGAGGATTTAAAGGTGGAAAGGCTTTATCAATAATTCGGATACTACCCTGTGCAATATCATTGGCTTTGAGGATGCTTGCATTTTCCAGTTTGTTATTCAAGGCTCTTAACGCCTGTTGATCTCTTTCAAAATTCCGCATTAATTTTTCATATTGAAATTGTTTATTGGTTAACGCTTCAAGTCTCTGCTTGAAATTGAATATTTGATTCGACAGGTAATTTTTTTCGAACTGCAGCTTTTCCATATCCTTTTGAGCAACTTTTATGCTGACCGAATCGGTGCTATTTTGTTTTTGATTTCTTTCAGGCGGCATTTTGATATTTTGTCCGGCTTTCGCCTGCTCAAGCAGCTTTTCTGTCTGCTCGATCTTATGGTGCAATATTTTTACATCGGGATGCTCATCTCTCAGCGAGGCCCGCGCTGCGATAAGCTCGTTTTCCAATTTACTTAATTGATTGGTTAGATTCGTTATTTCCGGACTGCTGTAATTCCTTGCTTCATAATAGTTTTCAGAGAGGGTCGTACCTTCTGCATTATTTGTCTGCCTTAACGCATCTTCGAGTTTATGCATTGCCTCTTGATATTTTTCGTTTAATTCGGCAATTTTTTGGATGATAATGGAGCTTTCCTCATTTATCGAAAATACCTTTTCCTTCTTTTTGAATTCATTTAAGGCTGATTCCGAGGCCATCAGTTTCTGGTTGGCATCCTCGACCTGTTTCTCGATATAATCGTAACTGCTTCTTGCCTTGGATGATAAAAGGCTGTCGGTATATTCAATGTATGTTTGCGCAATTGCGTTGGCAAGCAATGCCGATGATTCGGATGTTTTGGTCCTTACCTTGATGTACACAATATTGGAATCTCTGGGCAAATATACCTCCATACGGTCCTTTAGATTGCCTATCGCACCTTCGACAGGACTGGATTCCGGCTTCGAAAAATTCAGTGCCTGCATAACCCGATTTTTTAAACGCCTCGCAAAATTCGATTTGCCCTTGGCCACTTTTTGCAGCTCGAGTGCCCGTACCACTTTTTCGAGTATGAATCGACTTTTGATTACCCTTGTTTGATTTGCCAGGAACGATCTGCTTCTAAGCTCGCTCATATAAGGTACTTCGACCTGAGGAAGTGCCGGAGCGCTGATATAAATCGAGGTATAGGCCTCATAGGTAGAGGGCATCAATGCCACTCCACCAATCACCATACCGAATGCACAGAAAAATCCTATGGCCAGCATCAATTTCCTTGCGAATAGAATCTCAATTAAATTGCCTAACGGATCTTTCCGGGAATTGTAATTCTCCATCTGAGATGCTCCCTTGCCAGACGATCTTATTTTCCTTCAAGTTAAAACTTCAGACTTCGCTTTTGGCCTCTGAATTGAAAAAAAGAAATTGTAAGCCGATAGTCGCGCCAGCGGTTTTTAGACGGAATTCAGACGATCTTCACCAGCTGAACGGCCTTGCCGGTTGCAGCTCAACACCCAGGAAAATTCTGTTTTCAGTGTAGCCGGGTGATTCATCGGAAGAGTAATCGCGCAAGGAATATTGAAGACGGATTGCCAGCCATGATAGCGGATTGAACGTTAATCCGCTTCCGAAGCTTACAAATTCGTCAATACGGTGCGGATCCGTGTCCAGGTATTTTGCCCATCGATAAGAGCCGAAAACGTCGCCGGTTATAGAGCGATTAAATTCGTAAGATACCGATCCACCGGTCTCAAAAAATTTATTGAACCCCAGGCTTTCAGAACTGAAGTCCGAAGAGCCGTATCCTGCAGTACCGAATATAAAGAGGGTCGTAGTCTCTGTAAAATTGTGCTCCAGGCGTAAAAATCCCATCGGTCCGGAATCATTATCATTTTTTTGGCCCTTATCCTCGATGATATCGCGATAAAAATAGCCGACATTCGCCGAAAGATTGGTTCTTTCTTCCACAAGGTAATCGGCACCGATAGATGGATTGTAAATGAAATAATCGTCGCCATTCGGCTGAGACGTATGGTCCCATTTTCGATAGGTTTGCGCATACTGAAGATACGCATCCCAATTCTGGTCAAGGCGATAAATACCTTTCAGGCTTCCATAAAATTCGCTGAAGTCATTGGAGGGTTCGCCGACAAAATCATCGGATTGTTCATAGAGTCCGCGTGTATATCCACCTTCCGCCCCCATGCCCCATCTCGCGTCAAACCAGTATTGCAGGCTGGCCAAGGCAATATGGGCTTTACTGTCTTCATAGAGCTGATCGTCATTGTTTTTGAGAACACCGTACGTATAAGAAAGATTCAAATAATCTTCCGCGCCAAAATTGTATTCCAGAAGTCCTTTTGTTGCGTTGCTGTAATATTTTCGGCGCCCTGTCCTGACGGTTGTATTCGGTGGAACGACCGGCTGGGGTCCGCTGCTGACAACAACATCTCTATTGGGCAGCGGATCCTCAGTGAGAAAAAACGCGTCCTGGATTTCAAAGCGCGTATTCGCAGATAACTCGGCCGAGCCGAGCAGATTGGCTGAATGCCGCCAAGTATTGCTTCTTGAATTGTCAAGGTAAGTTACGTAGGTGGGGTCGTAAGAAACTTCCAGGCTGTTGGTTCCACCCAACAGCCCGGCGGTCATCCCGGGGGTAAGCGATAAAATATAATCGTCCTGCTTGTTATTTTCGGTCAGAAAGACATTATCCGTGTATTCGATCGATGCCGAAATTCGGGGTCTGAAGGTCATTTCGTATGCGTTCGCAGAAAGCGTAGCCAGATAAAATGAAAAACACACCATAAAAATAATATGATACTTTTTGGACATCAAAGACCCCCTATGGCTGCATCCAGTTTCCGGAAATGAACTCCCTGAGAATAGCCGCTGTCTCCTTATCCAAACTGTCCGCTTCTTTCTTTCCCGAAATAGGCGGCATATTTCCATGAGGAAACATTGCAATAGTTCATTATTATACCGACGATTCTCTTTCTGCCGATCATCTCAACGGCCTTGTTGACCAATTTTCGATCCGTTTTGCCGGCCTTAACGACAATGATTACACCATCGACCTTGTCTGAAATGGCCAAAGACTGAGAAATAATTAAAGGAGATGAATCAAAAATGATAATACGATCATCGTATCGATATTTCACCTCCTGAATAAAAAGCTTCATCAGTTCCGATGCAA
>JARRJQ010000371.1:0-3743 GCA_037388985.1 Desulfobacterales bacterium
CCTTCGGCATGGCCGCGGTCAATTTCACCTACCTGTTCGCCATCAGCAAAATCCAGGTAGCCGCCGCCATCTTGCTGCAATATCTGGCACCGGTATTCATCGCCCTGTATTCGGCCATCTTTTTACGCGAAAAATTGGGCCGGACAACCATTGTTGCTTTAATCGGCGCCTTCGTGGGATGTTATCTGGTGGTCGGTGCCTATAACTTCAATATCTTAGCATTAAATTCAGCCGGAATTCTCGGTGGTCTCGGTGCTGCGCTATCGTTTGCCTGGTGGTCGGTACATGGAGAATACGGCATGCGTCGGTACCATCCATGGACGGTAATGTTTTATGCGATGTTTTTCGCTGCAATCGAATGGAACCTGATTCATCCGCCGTTAGAAGCCTTTACGCACTCATATGCACCGTTTGTGTGGGGCTGGATTTTATATATCGGAATTGTCGGGACCATACTTCCCTTCGGGCTTTATTATGAGGGAATCAATCTGATTCGATCAACCCGCGCAAGCATCACGGCAACATTGGAGCCGATAACAGCCGGCTTAATCGCTTATATCTTCCTGAATGAAGTTATGCAATCCTTGCAGTTGCTGGGCGGAGCGCTGGTTATTGCAGCCGTTATCTTGCTCCAGCTAAAACAGCAGCATGACGATAAGGCACCGGCACTCATTAGAGCACAGCTTAATAAATCCGAAGCACGAAATACGAAATACGAAACAAATCCGAATAATAAATGACCGAAATTCAAAATACATGTTTTGAACATTCGGATTTGGAATTTCGGATTTGTTTAAGATTTCGAAATTCGAATTTCGAGATTAAATTATTAGCTCTAACGCTGCAAGCATAACCCTTTTTTTATTTAGTGAAACCCTTTTGAACGATATGGAATGACCTCACAGTCGCCACTTTTCAAACGCATTAAGCGTCACGTCATCGGACGGCAGCAACTCTTTTTTGCCGCCACTGCTCCTGGCTTTGAAGCGATTTGTCTTCAGGAACTGGTAAAACTTCAACCAACCGCCAGCCATCCACAGGTCACCCCCGGCGGCGTGGAGTTTGCGGGGCGGCTGGATGATTGTTACCGTGCGAATTTAAACCTGCGTCTGCCCAGCCGCATTTTAATGCGCATCGGCACTTTTAAATTATCGAATTTCAGACAACTTGAAAGGAAAGTCGGCGATATTGCCTGGGAACTGTATTTGAACCCCGGCGGCCTTTTAAAGGTGCATGTAACGACAAAGCATTGCAGGCTCCGTCATTCAGGCGCAATTATCGAAAGGTTTCAAGAAATCATCTCCAGGGGCTGGCCCCAAATTAAGCCCGGCGAGAAAATAAAGCATATGGCCGCCGCAGATCAGAATCTTTACATCCGCGGCACAGATGACTTTTTCACCATATCAATCGACAGCAGTGGAGACCTCCTGTACAAGCGCGGTCTAAAAAAACACACGGGCAAAGCACCTTTGAGGGAAACACTCGCAGCGGCTGCACTTCTATTGGCTGGTTATGAAGGCGGTCAAGCGCTGATCGATCCGCTATGCGGCACCGGAACATTTTCTTTGGAAGCTGCATTAATCGCCAAACAAATTCCGGCGGGTTGGTTTCGCGATTTCGCATTTACCAAATGGCCGTCATTTCTGCCGAAGCGGTGGAATTATATCAGACGCCAATCCGAATCCGGGTTTGTGCACCACGAGCATCCATCGGTCTTTGCTTCCGATATCGACCAGCAGGCCTGCCGGAAATTGCAAAACTGTGTCGACAAATTCAGCCTGTCTGATGCCGTAGAGGTCCGTCAAACAAATTTTTTTAATCTGGATCCCCACAAACTGACCGACCGCATTGGGGTCATCTGCATTAATCCGCCTTACGGACACCGCCTCGGCGGAAAGACGGAATCTGAAGAATTCTTCCGTGAGATTTGCGACAAGCTTAAAAAGGATTACCGACATTGGAAGCTGGTATTGTTTGCACCCGGCAGAAAGCTGGCGCGTCAGGTTCCTTTTCAAACCAGATCCTATCCAATTTTACACGGCGGGATAGAGTTAACGTTGCTGGTTGGAAGAATTGAATAAGATTTAAATGGATGGCGCGCTTCTACTCATTTATGCTTCTCATTTACCACAAAGAACACGAAGATCCACGAAGCATATATCTAAATTTTAACCTTTTCACTTTGTTTGCTTCGTGAACTTCGTGGTATTATTCAATTATATGTAAAAGTTACATCGTTATCTGTAGATTCATAGTTAATTTACAGTTTATTCCGGCTGCAAAATTTTCAGTCCTGGTTGCCGCACGGCCTCACTTTTTACAGACACCGTTTTGGTAATTGACAGGGTTGTATTTCTTACCTAATATTCAATCGGAAAGAAATTTATGGAGGTGACCTATGGATTTGAATGATTTTCGGGTAAACGGCAAACGGATGCAGGGCACACTGGAGCAGATGGCTCAAATCGGTGCGACCCCGGGTGGCGGCGTCCAGCGGCTGACCCTTTCAGATGAGGACAAAAAGGCCAGGGATCTTTTCATAAAGTGGTTAAAAGAATTGGATCTGGAAATTACCATTGATGAAATGGGAAATATTTTCGGCCGGCGGCCGGGAAAAAACAATGACCTTGAGCCGGTAATGAGCGGATCGCATATCGATTCCCAGCCCAAGGGCGGGCGCTTTGACGGAATTTTAGGGGTCATGGGAGCTCTGGAGGTCATGCGCACGCTTCATGAAAACAAGATCAAGACCGAACGCCCTTTTGTCATCGTCGATTGGACCAACGAAGAGGGCTCCCGCTTTGCCCCCGCGATGGTGGCCTCCGGGGTGTGGGCCGGCGCGCTCAAGCGGGACTGGGTTTATGACCGCACCGACATTAACGGCAAACGCTTTGAAGACGAGTTGACTCGCATCGGGTACAAAGGGACGGCTGCCTGCAAAAAATTTCCGGTTCATTGCTACTATGAGTACCATATCGAACAGGGCCCGATTCTGGAACGCGAAGGCAAGCAAATCGGAGCGCCTAAGGGAATCCTGTGCCTTCACTGGTACGATGTCTACCTGGAAGGCGAAGCCAATCAGGTTGGACCGACTCCCATGGAAGGCCGTCATGATGCGTTGTGCGCCGCCGCCGAGATGATCCTCAAAGTCAATGCACTGCCCGAGCGCATGGGTGACAACCTGGTGGCCACCGTCGGGGAAATTCAGAATTATCCGAACTCGAGAAACATCATCCCGGATAGAGTCCACTTTACGGTGGACATCCGATCCTGGGACGATGACCATGCATTAGAGGCCTGGGAACTGGTCCGTAAAGATTTCGAAAATATTGCAGCGCGCAGGGGCTGCCCGATTAGAATAGAGGAAACCTGGCGGGTTGAGCATTCGCCCTTCGATGAAAAATTGGTGCAGCGCATCCTTAGCGTTGCCGATGATCTGAGTTATTCCAGCCTGCACATGGTCAGCGGCGCCGGCCATGATGCCAGCTATATGAATCAGGTCTGCCCGACGGCGATGATATTTGTTCCCAGCATCGGCGGCCGCAGCCATGTTGAAGTCGAAAACACGACCTGGGAAGACTGCGAAGCAGGCGCCAACGTGCTGTTGCAGGTGGTTTTGCAGTCCGCTAACGAGAAGTAAAACCCACTTTAAAAATGCGTCTAATGGCCCATGGCGGAGTTGCGAATCGGCTCAAAATGCTCACACGATAATGGGTTGAGCCCGTTGCCGATTAGCCCGTTAG
>JARRJQ010000371.1:3780-4743 GCA_037388985.1 Desulfobacterales bacterium
TTCCGATTTCAACGGGCTCAACCGGCTCTACTGGAAAACCGGCCAACCTGAAAGCATTATCGGCCATTCTTGAGATAGCTTCTATTTAGCTATTTTGGAATTATAGCAAAACTGAAATTTGCCTATGTTAGAGCAAAAAATCCTGGACATATTACCCCAACCGGATGGGAGCAGCTGCGGGCCGACCTGCCTGCACGCCGTCTACCGGTATTTTGATGACAATATCCCCCTTCAGCAGGTCATCGCCGAAGTGACCACCCTGGAAGGTGGCGGTACGCTGGCGGTGTACCTCGCCTCTCATGCTCTGCTACGCGGTTTTAAGGCCACCATCATCAGCTACAACCTGCAGATTTTCGATCCGACCTGGGCTACAGCTTCAAGCCCGGAAATTGCCGAAAAACTAAACCTGCAACTGGCGTATAAAAAACACCTGCCCGGATTTGAGGAGGCCACCAATGCCTACCTGGACTTCCTGCGGCTGGGCGGCCGTCTGCAGTTTAAAGTTCTCACAACCGCTCTGATTCGCAGTTATCTGAAACGATCCATTCCGCTGCTTTCCGGCCTAAGCGCAACTTTTCTTTACGGCACCGCCCGGGAGTGCGTTGACGGCAATGTGCTTGTTTACGATGATATCCGCGGTGTATCAACCGGCCATTTTGTCGTGCTGGCCGGCTATAATAAGGAGCAGCGCACAGTGCTGATTGCCGATCCGCTCATGCCGAATCCGGTTTCATCGGGCCAACATTACTATGTCAATATTTCGCGCCTAATGTGTGCCATTATGCTAGGCACGCTAACCTATGACGCTGATCTGCTGATCATCGAACCCCGCAGAAAAAAACCAGGACAACACGCACAACCTGACCTCAACCGGCCGGCCAGAATAAGGCAAAAGATTATACACTGAGGCTTTCGGGACAGGACGGTTTAGACAAAAAAGGCGCGCCGGCTTATTTTGGCCGG
>JARRJQ010000372.1:0-3710 GCA_037388985.1 Desulfobacterales bacterium
GATGCGATTGATCAATTTGTGAGAGGCGACCGGGGATTCTGTCATGGAAGCGTCACCTCCTCTCCTTCCTGCAAGCCGGTTAAGACTTCCACCAGATCGTCATGTCTTCTGCCAAGGGTTACAAACCGCCGGTGGGGGTAACCGTCTATATCCAGCACCGTCACCAGATGAAGCTGGCCGACCTCTCTGACCGCCGCCACCGGAACGACCAGACTGCGATATGTCCCATACGGAATGTCCACGCGGCCATACAGCCCCGTGACAAGGGCCGGCATCGGGGCAAGCGCGATCTTGACAAGGGTGGTGCGGGAAGCAGGTTCTGCCTGGGGGACAATCTCTGCTATAGGACCTTCCAGTGTCGCGGAAAGTGCCTCGATCTCCACCTTCAGGATCTGCCCCGGCTGCAGGTGAGTGATAAGAGATTCGGCGATGTAGGCATGCAGCTGAGGCTGAGCGGGGACATCCAGAAGGAACAGAGGTTGCCCGGGTGTCACCATATCGCCGACATCCACCATTTTTCGCGTTACCCGTCCGGAGAAAGGCGCACGGATCACTGCGTAACTGAGCATTGTCCGGGCTTCCAGCTCCGCGGCCTGAGCCTGTTGCAACTGAGCTTCCTGGCGCTTGACATCATCGCTGGCGGCTTTTACTTCCTGGCCGGCGGCCTGCACCTGCGCTGCGGTTACGTCTTTGTGGGCCCGTATTTGCTCCAGCTGTTGGCCGGTGGCGGCCTTCTGTCGATAAAGGTCCTCGTAGTGCTGATACTCCCAGTCGGACTGCCGTTTTCTGGCCTGGGCCGCCTCCCGCTGCGCGATGGCGGCATCGAGTCTTGATCTGGCGGCCTTAATGGCCCGATCTGCAGCCTCTACTTGGGATTGAACCTGGTGCAAACGGGCCCGGATCTCGCGATCGTCCAGCATCGCCAATACGGTGGCAGCTTTTCCTTCTGCGTCCGGTGCTTGAACCCAGCTGCCTTCGCGAATCGGAATTTCTCTAACCTGGGCGATGATCCGGCTGGCGATCCGGGCCTGGGTTTGGCTTCTGACCGTACCGACCTGTTCGGCAATCAATGGAAATTCACGCAACACAACCTTGGTGCTCGAAAACGGCGGGGGCTTGGGTTTGGAGACCGGCGGACCGGGTTTTACCTTGCCGAGAAAGGCCCCGGAAAGCCACAGCATGAGAAGAATGAGGACCGCCAGCACACCGAGCCCCTTGATGCTCCGAAAAAACAGCTTTCGTCGGCGCGATCGATCACTCATGACGCATTTCCATCCAGTTTGCAAATTCGCCCAAGGTTTGTCTCAAAACGGCCTGGGCAATCTTGCCCTCGAAAACGGCTGCGGTATAGGCGACCTCGGCCCGGTTCCACGCGACTGCTGCCTGCAAAAGTGCGTCCACTTTGACGACCTCGTTTTTGTAGAGATTTCTTGTCTCCGCCAGTGCCTCCCGGGCGTATCGCTTGCGGTCAGCCGCCACGCGAATCTTTTGGGCGGCGTCCTCTATGCCCAGTACGGCCTGATTGACCTCAAGGGCGATGTCCAGCGCTACCTGCTCTCCTTTGGCCTCAAGCGCCTTTAAGTTCGCCTGCGCTTCGCTGATTCTAGCAAGCGTCAGTCCGCCTTCAAATAGCGGCCAGGTTGCCTGGACGGCAAACATCCAGCTGGTGCCGCCGTTACCGAGATCCTCGCTATCCCACTGGTACCAGGACTGGGCGGCAAGTTTCGGTAAAAGCTCTCCCTTAACCGACTGCACCCGGTTCAGGGCCGCCGCGATCATGGCGCGGATAGCCGATAGTTCTGGGCGGCGCTCCAGAGCCTGTTTTAGCAACCCGGCCGTTTCCTCTGCGGGTCCGGGCCCACCGGCGGGCAGCTCAGCGGAAGAAGATGCTGCCGGAATTTCGTGGGAGTCGATCGGTCGTGCCATAAGCCGCTCAAGCGCGGCCTGAAGCCTTCTGGCGCTGGTCTTGGCGGTCACCAGGTTGCCGTGTTGCTCGGCCGTCTGGGTCTTGAGACGCAGAACCTCGCTGGGCAGTGCCATTTCGGAATTAAGGCGCGCCTCTCCCAACTGTTGGTCGGTGCGGGCCGCTTCCAGAGCTGCTTCGGCAACGTGAATGAAATCAAGGGCCTGAAGCCAGCGGTAATAGGTTTCCGTAACCGTCGCTACAAGCCGATTGCGGGCGGCGAGAAGCTCAGCCTCTACAGAGCGTTTCTGGTTGTCAGCCGTCCTGCTATCGTACCAGTGACTGCCGCCCTCGAAAATGGACCACTCCCCTTGTATCCGCGAGGAAAAATTTTGTTTCTGCCCGGGGTGGTTGAAATCGGTTCCGACATCAAGCTGCCGCTGGTTGATGATGTTCATCAGGGCAAAGACCGGATTGTCCGTTACGTTGAAGCCTTCTGTGAAGATTATCCGCGGATAAAAGATTGCCTTTGCCTGCAGCACCTGCTCACCGGCGGCCTCCAGGCGCCGTCGAATTTGTTCAAGCTCCGGACTGGCCGCCAAGGCCTCCCGGATCGCTTGGTCCACGGTCAGCGGTGTTTGAGATTCGCCGGTGGTTTCAGCGGCTTGCTCAGTCCAGCGCTGCCGAACAGCTTCTGCCGTAAACGAAGGTTCTCCATGCGGCGGTACTCGGTCGGAGTAGATACAGCTGGCGGCAATCCATAGCACCAGAATGGCTAAGGCCATAAAACCACAGGATTTTTTTAGACTTCTGCCCATATCGACATAATCACATGGGATTTTTTTAAAATTTTCGTTACGGTTTTTGGCTAGCCGCGCTTGAGATTGCCATACGGTAGATATCCCATTCGAGCCGCCCAATCCGGTTTCATTGAAAACCTTTGGCCTCGCATTAAATCATCCGGCCGGCTTTTGATGGCCGGGCCGCAGTTGAACCGGGAAAGGCGGAAAAAGGCCCAGCGTCCCCGGCAGGCCTACCGGCAGGCCCGCGACTGCGTGAGGCAGGTCGGGCATAAGGCGAACGGGCAGCTGATAGGTCTTATCATGCCGATTAAAGCGAACATTCTCTCCTTCCTGGAGGCCGAGTTGAGCCATATCCCGATCGTTTAGACCGATGTAAGGCTCCGGTGCCCTTTGCGCGATCCCGGGTGCCAGCAAACTCAACTCCTCCGATCCGAAAATGTGATGAATGGCAACAACCAACCACTGTCCTTCCGGTAAGTCAAGATGAGCCGGAACGTGTGTGAAATACGGGATCTGTTCACAGCTTTGAAATTCAAACAGGCGACGCCCCGGATCGCCGCCGTGCAACTGACCGCCGACTTCCTTCTGAAACCGGTTCAGCGCCTGCACCGAATTCCATCCCGGAGCCCAATAATGGGTGATCAAAGGCGCGGGTGGCTGTCCTTCGAATCCTTCCATGGAGAAGCACAAAGGTGTTTGATCATCTGCAGGCGGCTTAGACTCATGGATCGATTTGTTTGCTTCGATGGCCGTGCGGCCGCTGTACCGCAAAGGTTGGCGCGGAATTTTCATGCCGGCGATGCGGAACATAGCCGGCGGCGAGATGCGCGGCACGATGCTGAAATCAGGTAAGGCTTCCGCCATTGCAGCCAGAACATCATCAAGGTGTTGCCATTTATCGCCTTCCGGGCGCCGGCTGATGGACATCATGTCACGCAGCCAGCGCCAGCCGGCTTGAATCTCACCCCCGGGTACAAAGACCTGGTAGAAGCGCTGAAGGCGAC
>JARRJQ010000373.1:0-3709 GCA_037388985.1 Desulfobacterales bacterium
ACCCTCCATAGTACCAATAAAGCCTTTGAAAGGTATTTCCAAGGGGAAGCAAGAAAGGCTAAACGTGTTCATCAAAAGATAAGGGACATACAACGAACATACAACACATTGGAAGGTAAAAAATAAGATAACTTACTGTAATTATAATCAAATAATGGTGGAGGCGGCGGGAGTCGAACCCGCGTCCGGAAACATTCCACTTAAGCCTCTACATACGTATTCTGGATTTTAGATATTGTGTTACTAGTCTCCTCCAGACAGGATACTAGAAACACTAGCCTGCTAGGGTTTCGCCGCGTCTATCGCAGGCAGGCAGAGGCGACTATCCTGCTAGTCGACGTCCTAGCCGGGTCCGCAGGAAAAATCCGGCAGGACGCAGGCCTATTTATGCGGCCTGAGCATATGCATAATCGTCTGCGATTATGTTTAAAGCCCCATCGGTTTTACGAGCTGACAGGATGCTCGGTATGCAGCTCAAGCTTCTTTATCCCCGTCGAAGCCGTTTCGCCCCCATAAACCCCGCTTTCAGCGGGAAAATCTGAAGCACGAATTTCGAAATCCGAAATCATGAGGTGGGGTATGTAAAAGAGCGGATGTGTGCTTAAAAAGTAAGTGAAAATGGCTAATTTGTCAATATTTTTAAAAATAATGCGTCTGTGTGCACCTGTTCCCCTGCAGGCTGACTGTTTTCCGCCGGCGTCAATCTGCGGCTTATTTTAAGTAGGCCTTTTTAGCGCGGTCCATTTCTCTTTGCTCATCGCGGCGCTTGATCGCCTCGCGCTTGTCGTATTTACGCTTGCCCTTTGCCAGAGCCAGCAAAATTTTAACTTTTCCGTTTTTAAAATAGATTCGGATGGGAACCAGCGTATGGCCTTTTTCATTGATTTTGCCATAGAGCCGTTTAATTTCGTGTTGGTGCAAAAGCAGCTTGCGTGGCCTTAACGGATCATGATTGTCATAATAAGCAAAAGGATAGGGTGCGATGTGCAGCTGGTAGACGTAAACTTCACCATCTTTTATCTGGGCATAGGAATCTTTCAGGTTTGCGCGCCCTTGCCTTAGCGATTTTACTTCGGTGCCCCTGAGCACCATTCCGGCTTCGTATTGATCAACGATAAAATAATCCCGGCGGGCTCGGCGGTTTTCGGCGACGATTTTGATGTGTCCCTTTTCCAATGTTGGCTTTTTATTTAAGGTTCGGATTCACTGCAGATTCACTGCTCAGCACTATTTGAAAACTGAGCGGCTCCTTGCGCATACATTTGGTCTGAAAGAATGCTGCCATAGGTGTCGTTGATCAGTTCGAATGTGCTTTTGGCAGTGGACTGTTTAAGAACTTCTTCAATGAATGATCGGGTATCTTCAACTCGCAAAGATCGGATAACTCTTTTAACAACCGGAATGGACTGGGGGTTCATGCTGAGTTCATCCATGCCGATACCCAGCAGCAGCGGAATATGTTGCGGTATCCCGGCCATTTCTCCGCAAATGAAAATTTTGATGCCTTTTTCTTTAGCGACATCCGCCGTATGTTTGAGCATCCGTATGATAGCCGGGTCCAGGGGCTGGTACAGGTGGGCGACATGCTCGTTGCCTCTGTCGATGGCTAAAGAATACTGAATCAAGTCGTTGGTACCAACGCTGAAGAAATCGACGTTTTCGGCCAGTGCATCCGCCATGATCACCGCAGATGGCACTTCAATCATCGCCCCGACTTCGACATTGCGGTTAAACGGGACGCCCTCTTTGTCTAAAGATTCTGCGACTTCGTCCAACAGCCGTTTCGATTCCCATATTTCAAAACAGGTTGAGATCATCGGCAGCAAAATTCGGACATTGCCCAGAACGGCGGCTCTGAGTATGGCCCTCAGCTGGTTTCTGAACACATTGGGCTTTTTCAAGCAATACCTGATGGCCCGTAACCCCAATGCGGGATTGACCTCATCATAAGCGAAATGATTGGTCAGCGCTTTATCGCCATTTATATCGAGTGTACGAATGGTCACCGGCTTTGGAACCATTACGTCGACGACATCTTTGTATTTTTCAAAAAGCTCATCTTCAGTCGGAAAATCGGGTCTGTTGAAGTATTGAAACTCGGTGCGATACAAACCGATTCCATCGCCGCCGTATTTTATCACCGAAAACACTTCTTCCGGTGATTCAATATTGCCCATAACCTCCAGGCGGACGCCGTCTGCCGATTGAGCCGGGGCTTGGCTTTCCCGGGTTATGACGGCCAGGAATTCTTCATATTCAATATTGCGTTCTTCGTAATGCTCCAGGGTTTTTTCGGTGGGATGGATAATGACCACACCGGAATTTCCATCCACGATGATCAAGTCGTCGTTTTTAATTTTAAGCGTGGCCGTTTGAAGCCCTACAACAGCCGGTATTTCAAGCGCTCTGGCGATAATACCGGTATGCGATGCTTTGCCCCCATGATCGGTGATAAATCCTTTAATCCGTTCTAAATTAATTTGACTGGTGTCGGCGGGTGATAAATCGCGGGCGACCAGGATGACCCGCTTGCTTATGGACGCGATATCGAGCGCTTCGGCACCCCCAAGATGGGTCATGATTCTGTCTGAAACGTGTACGATGTCTGCCGAGCGTTCCCGCAGGTAGGCGTCTTGCATGTTGCGAAATACATCTTTTAAATCAGATACAATCTGTTTAAGGGCCCACTCGGCATTTACGCGCTGGGTTTTGATGGTTTCGATCGTTTTTCCATACAGTGCCTTATCTTTGAGCAGCGCCATATGCGTTTCTAAAATGTGTACCTGTTTCAATTCTTCAGGACTATTGGCAACGATCCGGTCGAGATCATCCTTGGCTTTTTTTACGGCCGTTTTGAACCGTTTAATTTCATCGGGCAACTTTTTTTCTGGAATGTGATAATGCCGCAAGACGTCCACACCTTCCCGGTCGACCAGATACGCTTTTCCGATGCAGATCCCCGGTGAGGCACTGATTCCTTTTATAATGATTTCTTGCGCATCCGTTTCCATAACGGCTTATTCTCCAAATCCACCTTCAACCAATTC
Organism: Desulfobacterales bacterium; assembly: GCA_037388985.1. GTDB lineage: Bacteria > Desulfobacterota > Desulfobacteria > Desulfobacterales > JAHEIW01 > JAHEIW01. The sequence continues at coordinate 3,048 of JARRJQ010000373.1, forward strand.
GGTAATGGCCTCCAAGATATCAGAATCGGCTATATTTTCGATACCGATTGTAATTTCAGAATCTTTTTCACATTCCAGTGTCAAAATTTCCAGAATGCTTGAAGCATCCGCCTTTGCGCTGCCTTTTTGGATCCAAACCGCAGCCTTTGACTGGCCGGCCAGTTTTGCTATTTTAGCTGCCGAGCGTGCGTGTAAACCCAGTTCGTTGACGATAATGACCTGCCGGGTTAATTTGGATTCTAAATTAATCATTAAGTTTTGAATTATTATAAAAATTTTTGCAAATTATCAATATCTCAATATATGTCAAGGTCAAAGCATTGACAAGATCGGAAATGGCTGTTAAGGTTTTGCTGGTTTTAACCACAACTATTTGAAATTAAAGTAAAATAAATGAAAATTACCTGTTAATCCCGGGAGAAATAAACCATGTCTGAAAGCGTATTGATTTTCGGCAAAGATGCCTGACCCTACACGCGGGCAGCTCGTGAAGCCTATGCCAAACAGGATAAGAAAGTCGAGTATCTCAACGTTGCCTTAGATGCCGACCAGCTCGACAGGATGCTGAAACACTCCAAAGGCGCGCGCAAAGTTCCGGTCATCATCGAAGCCGGAGAGGTAACGATCGGTTTTGATGGCGGGACATGAGGGGTTTAAATTTT
>JARRJQ010000374.1:0-3708 GCA_037388985.1 Desulfobacterales bacterium
GTCATGATGCCCATGAAGTACCGAACGGCAAAACCCATGTATCCCAAGCCCGCTTGGCCCAAAGCGCAGTAGTCGTGAAAATATGTTGATGATATAAATAAACGCATCTTTTAACCCATCCCGGGGGCTACTTGCCCTCGGGATGGGCTGCTTAAGATGCACGCACCTTTGGACATGAGATTCAGAAAAATATGGTTAAGTTAATCCTCGATGTCACTATTACCAGTCTGATAATGGGAGGGATCTATTCCCTGATTGCCATGGGGCTTAACCTTCAATACGGTGTGGCCCGGGTGTTGAATGTATCACACGGTGAATTTGTCATGGTGGGTGCTTTTATCACCTTCTGGGTTTATAAACTCTTTGGAATCAACCCCCTATTTTCTCTCGCGCTCTGTGGGCCCACCCTGTTCATCATCGGGCTATTTGCCTATCGCACTTTATTTCAGTACCTCAGAAAAACCTCGCAATCGAATGACGTATTTGAAGGCAGATCCATGTTGGCCTCCTTTGGAATACTTTACATCATGCAGAATATTGCCTTGTTATGGTGGGGTCCGAACGTAAAGGCCTACACCTTTTTAAATTATCCCATCAAATTCTTTGGATTGACTCTTGAGGCTAACCGGCTGGTCGCCTTATTATTCACGCTGGTTGTGGTTCTGGTTTTCTATCTGTTCATTCGGCATTCCAATATCGGAAAGGCGATCAGGGCCGCAGCTCAGAATGAAGCATCCGCCCAGCTTCTGGGGATAAACGTTCACAGGGTGCTTACCCTATGTTTCGGCCTTGGCGCCTTGCTCGCGGGTTTGGCCGGATCGATCATCAGCATGATGCAAGAAATTACGCCGTTAATGGGTTTCCCATATCTTATCATCGCCTTGATCGTACTTGTATTGGGTGGGGCGGGAAACATCTTAGGCAGTCTGGTCGGGGGGTTAATCTTAGGTGCAGTGACCACCGTGGTTATGTATTGGGATCCGGGCCTAACGCTGGTCGTTTCTTATGCCATATTCACCCTTATCCTCATTATTCGACCACAAGGTGTCCTGGCGAGATAGATAGATGGATAAACCAATGGCTTTCTCCAAAAATTGGCTCTTTTTATTCATTCTGATACTCATCCTGGTAACCTTACCTTTTTATACCCACCCTTATTTGATCGTATCCATCACCAGCATGCTGATGTATGTATGTCTGACCGTCAGTTGGGTGATTTTCTGTGCGCCGACCCGCTATATGTCGTTAGCGACAGCCACTTTTTTTGGGGTCGGGATGTACACCTCGGGCATCCTCGGAGAAGTCCTGCCTTTTCCGCTGGTGGTTATCTGCGGCGGTTTAGCCAGTTTTCTGATCGGGCTGCTGACCGGCTTCATCTGCCTGAGGCTGAGGGGATTTTACTTTGCCATTTTTACCTTCGGTCTCAATGAGCTCGTCCGCAATTCAATGCTTTGGTGGGAGGCCCATGTATCCGGCACGGTGGGTAGGTGGGTGATCATTTTAGATTCGTTAACGATTTATTACTACATGCTGGTAATCGTGATGCTGACCGTGCTGGTGGCCTCTTTTCTCAAACGCTCCAAGTTCGGCCTTATTGTATACAGCATCGGAGAATCCGAGGAAGCGGCTGCCCACATCGGGATAGATGTCACGCGTTATCGAATTATCTTCTTTGCCCTTAGCTGTTTTTTTATGGGCCTGGCAGGGGCCGTTATGACCACAAAATGGGCCTATATTGATCCGCGAATTGCATTCAACCCGATACTTAACTTCACACCGGTCCTGATGGCCCTCTTTGGAGGCGTGGGAGAAATTTACGGACCTATCTTGGGTGCCAGCCTGCTCACCGGTATATCAGAAGTCCTTTTATCCAGGTTTCCCTATTATTACATGCTGCTCTATGGCATGATATTCATAGTTGTGATCTCTTTCTTGCCCGAAGGACTGGTCGGATTAGCGAGAAAGTGGCGGAAAGAACCCCTAAAAAATTCAATTGAGTAATACGCTGCGACAAAAAGGAAACGCAAGTCACCGGAAATTTTTCTGGCTGGATCGGAACAGGCCCCGGTGCAGTTCTCTTCAGGTACTTATTTGACACAAGAAGTTGAGAGGAGCTCGGCTGCATTCATATGGGAATACTCGAAGGAGAAGAAGTCACCAAATACTTTGGCGGGCTGGCTGCTGTACATGATGTCGACTTTGACATCAATCAAGGCGAAGTTGTGGGACTGATCGGCCCGAACGGAGCCGGCAAAACAACCCTGTTTAATCTGATAACCGGTTCGCTCAAGACGACCGCCGGAGAAATAAGATATAAGGGTGAAAAGATTACCGGTTTGAAGCCGCATCAAATTTGCAGATTAGGCGTTGCCAGAACTTTTCAAGCGGTACAACTTTTCGGCAATATAAGTGTTTTGGATAATGTCTTCCTGGGGTCCATATGCGGAACAACGACGCGGACAAGTACACTGCATTCCAGAGAAAAAGCGATGACTTACCTGGAACTTGTGGGATTATCAGCGAAAAAATCAGATCTTGCCAAGAATCTGCCGATCGCCGAACAAAAGCGCCTGGAGGTGGCCAGAGCGCTGGCTACCGAGGCGGAAATGTTGTTGCTTGATGAGGTAATGGCCGGTTTAACCCCCCCTGAGCTGGCCGTGGCCACAGGCTTGATAGAAACCATCAAGAACGAAGGCAAAACGATTTTAATCGTTGAGCATGTCATGCAGGCGATTATGGCGATCTGCGACCGCATTATTGTTCTGCATCACGGTGTAAAGATCGCCGAAGGCGCGCCCCGCGAAATCGCTAAAAATAGAAAGGTCATTGAAGTATATCTGGGAACAGATGATTATGCTGAACATTAACGGTTTGAATATCTATTTTGGAAAAATCCAAGTTCTTTGGGACGTCTCTTTAACTATTCGCGAGAAGGAGATGGTCGCTGTAATTGGGTCAAATGCATCCGGCAAAACCACCTTGCTTAAGGCCATATCCGGTTTGATCAATCCGGCATCCGGCAGCGTAGAGTTTCTCGAAAGAAGAATTGATAAAATGCCCGCCTACCGTATTGCCCGACTTGGGATATCTCATATACCCGAAGGAGGGGGAATTTTCCCCGACATGAAGGTGCAGGAAAATTTAGAATTAGGCGCGCATATCCCCGCAGCGCAGAGTGTGAAAGAGGAAACTCTGGAATGGGTTTACCAGCTTTTTCCGATTTTAAAAGCGCGGGCCGGCCAAATGGCCAGAACGCTCAGCGGGGGTGAGCGCCAGATGTTGGCGATCGGTCGCGGATTAATGTTAAAGCCCAAATTATGCATGCTCGATGAACCCTCCTATGCCCTGTCGCCTTTGGTGGTCTCAGAAGTTTTCAAAGCGGTCAAAGAGCTGCGGAAGATGGGAACCACTGTTCTGCTCGTTGAGCAAGATATTAAACGCGCCCTGGAGATGGCCGACAGAACATACCTGCTAGAAAACGGAAGGATCGTTATGGAGGGAACCCGTGACCAGTTTATGCAAAACGGTCACGTCAGAAAGGCATATTTAGGACTCTAAGCTCCAATTGATTCAAAAACCATTTGGCCGTTATTTAGAACCCATCTCAAAAATAGGATTTTGGTTCAATTGGAGCTTAGAGTCCTAAATATGCCTTTCTGACGTGACCGTTTTGCATAAACTGGTCACGGGTTCCCTCCATAACGATCC
>JARRJQ010000375.1:0-1640 GCA_037388985.1 Desulfobacterales bacterium
AGACTGCCCGCACAATTACCTTTTAAATATTTCAGAACCTCTTCCTGCCAGGCATACGAGGCCCGTCGCCGGGTTCCAAACTCCGCAAATCTGAACGGCTGACCGCCCACAATGGCCTTGTTGAGAAAATTGACCTTTTTGACCATCCGGTTGCGGCCGTCCTTGAGCCATGTATCGTCATCAACACCATGAAAACTGGAATAAAGTTCGCTGATGATCGCCAGCACCGGTATTTCATATAAAATGGTATTTAACCAGGGCCCTTCAATACCGACCTTCAAATCGCCGTCTGCAACGTCGGTATGAATGTAAGCTGGATTCAGCTGAAACAGCCTTAGATATTCAATGAAATCCGGCTTAAAAAAATAAAAAGCCGCCAAATAATTCAGTTCATCTTCTTTAAATCGGAGTTCACATAACCGGTCTATCTGGGCATCGATTTTGCTTTTGAAATCAGGCAATGAAATTTTTAAATGCATTTCATCCCAGTTTCTCCATTTAAACGCATAGCGCACCCATGCACTGGCATAATGATGAAGAACCACCTGCATCATGGTTAATTTATAGAAATCAGTATCGAGCAAGCTGTGTACCATGCGTTTTTTGCCTTTCATGAAAGCATGCCTGCAATTTAAAAATCACCGCCTGGCAAATTAAATTTAATCGTCATACGAATATGTTATTATACAATCTCATTGATTTAATCAAATGAATAGACCATATTTTGAATTATAAAAGGAAAATGTCAATGCGCTTTGAGTCCGCTGTCCATTTGCCAACCCTAACGGTTTTCAGTAGAATTCATTACGCTCGATTCGCTGTGTTGATCTGCTTACCATAAAATAAGAATCTTTTTAGAATAGTCAGCATAAATGACTAAGGTTTTTTTCAGGCGGAGGTGGATATGGCAGTTAAGGTGTTTATCAAGAGGTATGTCAAAAAAAGTAAAACGGAAGCGGCCTTAAAGCTGCTGATGGACGTCCGCAGCCAGGCACTCAAGCAGCCGGGCTATATATCCGGCGAAACCTTGGTAAATCATTATGATCCCTGCAACATTGCAGTCGTTTCAACCTGGCAAACCATTGAGGACTGGATCCGTTGGCAGGAAAGCGATGAACGGGCCGCCAAAGAAGACCAGCTGGAAAGTCTACAGGAAGGACCCGCCAATTTCGAAATTTATGATTTGGGCTCGGTTTCCGGTGAATAATGGGTTATATCTTATTGGCAGGGGGTGCTGAATTCGGCGGCGCGATGGCGATTGCAGACCGGCGCGCCATCGAGCTGGCCGGTGGAGTAAATACCCGCATAGGCATTGTTCCGGCAGCGGCAGCACCCGATAAGAATCATGAGCGCGCCGGACGAAACGGCGTCGACTGGTTTAAGCAGCTGGGCGCCGTTGATGTTGCTGTCGTTCCGCTCATTGATCGGGAATCGGCCGATGACGCTGCGATAGTCGAAGCCCTGCTTGAGTCCAAATTAATCTATATGCTGGGCGGTTTCCCCCGGCACCTCGAGCAATCCCTTACCGGCAGCAAAAGCTGGCAGGCGATGATGGCTGCCCATCAATCCGGAGCGGTGATTGCCGGCAGCAGTGCCGGCGCCATGATTCTATGTGATCATTATTATGATCCGTTTGGAAA
>JARRJQ010000375.1:1721-6129 GCA_037388985.1 Desulfobacterales bacterium
GATTGATTCCCGATGCCTGTCTGATTCCGCATCACAATACCTTCGGACGCAATTGGACCCAGCAGCTCACTCAACGACTGGACGGTGTAATTTTAATCGGCATTGATGAAAAAACAGGCATGATCAATGACGGCCCGGCGGGTCAGTGGCAGGTATACGGCACCGGCAGAATAACCTGCTACCGAAACGACCGTATTGCGCAGTTCAGTGCAGGTGAACCATTTGACCTCAAAAATTAACAATCCCATCTGCCAGGACGCGGCTTTGCCCCTCGGCAACCGAAAAACCGCGTTCTTTATTTCAGCATCGGTTATCGCTCACCGTGAGATGGCATCCGACACCGGATCGTTGGTTCCCACCGCGATCCGTGTAATGGCAATTCGTCTTTCATCGAAGCAAACGGCGACATCTTTTCCAGGGTCGCGGGGACGCTCATGGATGGTCCCATCATAAAGCAGCTCGTCGCCGCTTTGATGATAAACATATTTATGCGGGTGGGTATCCAGGCCGCAAAATTGATAGCCGATTTCGGAGTCCATGCGCAGAGGGTGGGGTAAATTGACATTCCAAAAATAACCGGATCCCGGATCCCGGCTGAAAAGCATTTGCAAAACCCGTTGAGTGTGATACCCGGTAATCGCCCAGTCCACCTGCTGATCTTTGGCGATATACTGAGAAACGGCAACTGCCGGATAGCCCAAAATTGCAGCTTCGCGCGCCGCTGCCACGGTGCCCGAATTATACACATCAGTACCCAGATTGGCACCGGCGTTAATTCCGGAAATCAACCAGCTGGCATCCGAAGCGATGACTTTCAAAGCGATCCGTGCACAATCAGCAGGAGTGCCATCGACGGCGTAACGGTTTTTTCCAAGCCGATTGATGCGAATGGGAGCTTCAAATATCTCCCGGCCGCAGCCAAATAAATGAATTCTATCTTCACTCCGCCTGCCAGAGGCAAAATGAGTGTTTTCGAAGAGCACATTTTTATTTAAAATCAGATCAATTGTCAAATCGCCAAATCGATTGAATGTATGAGGAACCCGAGATGGTTGACTTTTCGAAAGAAATTATGATAAGCTATTGAAAATAGCACAAATTATGGAAAATCGGCCGCCAAAAGTTTTTGCTGAATTGAAATTTATTCTTCGGAGCTGATCGATTATGGCTAGAGTAACGGATTTGGATATTATGGATATTCGCAATTTGTTTGAAGAGGCGCTTGTTCGGGCCCAGCAGGCTGACAAACGCCAGAAAATGCGATTGCGTAAGAAAATACGCGATGAGGTTTTTCTTCTTTTGACCTGGGAAAAACCGACGCCGACCTCCATTATGAACCGCTGGGAAGAACGCCTTCAAGATGTGTTCGACGTGATGCCCTTCGGATTCAAAGAAGAACTATTCAAGATGCTCCTAAACAAGATGCAGCACCCCTTGACGCTGGGAAGGCGCAAATGACCAGAAGCGATTTCAAAACGTCAGATCGCGCTCGAAAGTCCCGCTATCCAGCGGGACTTCGCGTCTGATTATCAGTAAATTATGGTGCTCAGCCCCGCCAGTGCCTGCGGGATTTCACATCTGTTTTTATTAAAATTATTGAGTTCAACAAGCGCAGACCGATCCGCCGTCGCCCTTTGACCAGTTGCAGGGCTATGGCGGGACAAGTGAAAAAGCGCAGTCCCGCCGCAGGCGGGATGAGCCCCATATAAAGAGGTCTGCAACGTGGCTATCGGACGCTAGATGGGGTTTTGAAACCACTTCTAAGCGACTTTGCGGCTGCGCAACTGTTCCAGCAACATAGCGTAGGCCAGTTGACTTCGCGAAAAGTTTTTAAGGCGAAAAAATTCATCAGGCCCATGCGCATTTTCATCATGCAAGCCAAATGCAAAATTGACCGTGTAGGCGCCCAATTCTTTTAAAAAGATCCCGCAGACCGGAATGCTGCCTCCCATGCGCGCAAGGTACGGTTCCTTTCCATAAATTTCCCTGTGGACATGCCGGGCGGCCCGGTTGCCCGGATGATCAGGGGGAATCAGGTATGGATATGCCATGCTGGGATCCGGACGAACTTTTACCGCAACTCCCGCCGGCGCATGTTTTTTGACGTGGGCCGACACTCGTTTGACCATTTCTTGCGGATCCTGATCCGGAACCAGCCGGCAGCTGATTTTGGCATGGGCAGTGGACGGCAGAACGGTTTTAAATCCCTCTCCCTGAAAACCACCCCAGATGCCGTTTACTTCAAGGGTCGGCCTGCTCCAGGCGCGTTCATACGTTGAAAATCCGGGTTCGCCGTAAAGTTCATCGACACCCAGCTGGGCTTTATAATCGGATTCATCATATGGAATTGCCGCAATCTGCTCCCGCTCGATATCCGAAAGCGGTCGCACGGCATCATAAAACCCTTCAACCGCCACCTGACCCTGCGACGTGTGCATCGAATCAAGAAGGCGCACCAGGGCATGGATCGGATTCATAATGGTGCCGCCGAAGGTTCCGGAATGGCTATCGCTCTTAGCGGCCCGGACATCAACCTGTAAGGCACACAGCCCCCTGAGTCCAATCATCAAAGCCGGCTGATCCTCATCCCATTGGCCTCCGTCCGCACTGAAAATTAAATCGCAGGCAAGCAGTTCCCGGTTTGCAGAAATAAATGCGGGCAGCTGGGGGCTGCCGATCTCTTCCTGTCCCTCAAAAAAGCATTTAACGTTGACCGGCAACTTGCGCTCGGTGCGCAGCATGGCTTCAAGGCTTAAAATGGGAGCCAGCATGTTGCCTTTGTCGTCGGAAGCCCCCCGGGCATAGACACGCTCTTCTTTGACCTCCGGTTCAAACGGAGGCTGGGACCACAGCTCGAGCGGATCCACAGGCTGGGTATCAAAATGTCCATAAATTAAAACTGTCGGCTGGCCGGGCGCATCCAGCCAATCTCCGTAAACCACCGGATGCCCGCCGGTCGGCATCACCTGTACATTTTGCATGCCTGCAGTCAGCAGCCGCGCCGCCACCCACTCAGCGGCTTTCTCGACATCTGCTTTGTGCTCTTTGAGGCTGGAAATACTGGGAATGCTCAAAAATTCAAGCAGCTCTTTCAGGTAACGACTCTCATTTTCTTGCAGATAGGATTTCCAAGCAGTCATGGGCGAGTTTTCCTTTCTTCAGTTCCATAAGCTTAAAAAAGATAATTAAATGAGAGGTCGGGGAGTTTTGAGCCCCAAACCTATTTTGCCGCAAGAACCGGTTGCTTCAAATAAAGTCTTGGGTCCAGATACGCCGATAGAAAAACTTGCCGACCCTCTCAATTAAATAAAAATCCGCTAAAACAGCAACCACCAAATCATAACCGAAGAATCACCGATACCGATATGCAATATTAAATCATCTTGGAAACGAAATCAAAAGATTGAAGATTACCCTGCAGCAAGCTGCAGGGAATCTTCCCCGTAAGGAATTTTAATCGATCTATAATTCGCTCACTAACCCCGCAGTCCCGCCTCGGCGGGACGGGGAATGCGCTCGCTATTTCGGTTCAGGGGATGAAACCTTTGCGAGAAGTGGTTTTAAAACCACTTCTAATCCTTGCCCAGATATATTCTGTCATATTCGCTTGTTACAAATGGTTGTTCATCAACAAAAACACCGGCATCGATGATCTGCCCGATAAAAAGGGTATGATTGCCCGGTCGGTACTGCGTTTTGAGTTCACATTCCAGATAGGCCAAGCAATCGCTTAGAATCGGACAGCCGGTTTGACCGGTTGTCCAGTTTAAAGAAGAAAATTTGGCCTGCGGGTCCGCTCCCTTAAAACGGGACAGGTAATCTGTCCGTGATCTGGATATCACATGTAAAACAAAACCGCCGCCCCGATCAATGAGCTGGTGCGAATAGCGCTTGGGGTGAACGGCGACCATGATCAGCGGCGGCTCATAAGATACCTGGGAAACCCAAGACGCAATCATTCCATTGATCGCTTCATCGGCCGCAGAGGTCAGAACATAAATGCCGTAAGTCAGTTTGGCAAGGGCTTTAATCCATTGATCCTGCATGGCAGACAGTTTTCCTTTCAGCTGTTTTTAAGTCCGAATACATGCAACCGTTTCTGATACCACAAAATCAATAATATCAACAGCACTCTGATAGGACCAGATCCCAGAAGTAAGTTAGAAAAGTTGAACGCGTTATTTCGTCAGGTTATTTTCTGGGCCATGACTCTTGCGAACCGGTTGACTTTCTTTCAGTTTTTCCATAACGTCAATCGAAAATGTTGTCGATAGTGAGATGCCATTGACCACAAGTGGTTTCAAGTAGATCATTATGCCCACCAACCTGCCTCCCGAATATTTTGACGTCGAAAAGCGTTACCGCGCAGCCCGGACGCCCGCGGAAAAACTCGCCTGTATTGAGGAAA
>JARRJQ010000376.1:0-6766 GCA_037388985.1 Desulfobacterales bacterium
GTAATAAAATCATTAAATCGGCTCACCACAATGGCAAACTTTTTACCTTCCGCATTCAAATGAGCCTCAAGAGTCTTAGCCATAAAAGCTCCTTTCGTTTTCAGGGTAGCGCATCCACGTTTATCAAATGCCCCATTTTTAATTTTTTACATTCCAGATAACACTTGTTGTATTCATTCGGCGGAACTTCAATCGGAACCTGTTCAACGATGCGCAACCCGTAACCGTCAAGACCGACCATTTTTTTAGGATTGTTGGTCAACAATCTCATTTTCCGCACTCCCAGATCAACCAGAATCTGTGCCCCGATACCGTAATTGCGCATGTCGGGTTTAAATCCAAGCTTTTCGTTGGCTTCAACGGTATCCAATCCTTCGTCCTGCAAGGCATAGGCCTTGATCTTGTTGACCAGGCCGATACCGCGCCCTTCCTGGCGGATGTACAGTAACACCCCTGTTTTAGCTTCCTCGATCATTTTCATGGCTCTATGCAGCTGCGGACCGCAGTCACATCGCAGGGAGCCAAAGATATCTCCGGTCAAACACTCTGAGTGAACTCGTACCAAAACCGTCTTTGCCGGATCGATTTCGCCTTTAACCATGGCAATGTGTAAAAACTGATCAATGTCATTTTCGTACACAATTGCCTTGAATTCACCGGCGATCGATGTGGGAATAGCCGTTTCGGCGGCCCGGTGGACAAAAGACTCGGTTCGCATCCGGTATTCGATTAAATCTTTGATCGTACAAATGCCGATGCCGTGTTTTTCACTGAATTTTTTCAGCGCCGGCATACGGGCCATTGTTCCGTCGTCATCCATAATTTCGCAAATCACTCCGGCGGGTGTTAACCCGGACAACCGAGCGAGATCCACAGAGCCTTCTGTTTGCCCGGCCCGAACAATTACTCCGCCTTCCTTAGCCCTTAGCGGAAATACATGACCGGGGCGAACCAGATCCCGAGGTTTGCAATCGTCGGCGACAGCCGTCAAAATGGTGGTGGAGCGATCATGCGCTGAAATACCGGTGCTAATACCACAGCGGGCTTCTATCGAAACCGTAAAACCCGTCCCAAACGGTGACTGGTTATTGTCAACCATCGGTGGCAAATCAAGAGAATCGCACTTCTCGGCGGTCATGGCCAGACAGATAAGCCCCCGCCCGTATTTAGCCATAAAATTGATAGCTTGCGGTGTCACCTTTGTGGCCGCCATACACAAATCACCCTCATTTTCACGATCTTCATCATCAACCAGGATGACCATTTTGCCATCTCGAATATTTCGAATGGCATCTTCAATTTTCAGTTGTGGCATGGATTATCCAACTCCTCACCCGGACCAGCCGGAAAAAATTAATAAGAAATTTTAATCGATCTATAATTCGCTCGCTAACCCCTGCAGTCCCGCCTCGGCGGGACGGGGAATGCGCTCGCTATTGCAGTTCGAAAAAATTACAATTAGACGCTTAAAGCAGTATGCGCTTTTATAAAAATCCGGACTTGGCTAAAAATTCCAGGTCTATACCGGATGATTCAATCGTTTTTTCTCCTTGAGGCACCGCTCCCCGGCTGAAGCGTTCGACATATTTGCCGATCATATCGGTTTCGATGTTCACCGGATCACCATTTTGTTTCATGCCGATGGTGGTTACATCTGCGGTATGCGGGATGATCTGGACAGAAAAGCTATTGGATGTACACGCATTGATGGTCAAACTGATACCATCAACAGCCACGGATCCTTTTTGAATCATATAGCGTGAGAGCGCATCCGGAACTTCTATGGTAAGCATGATGGCATTTCCGAGTTTCTCTCGTTTTTTGACGATGCCGATACCATCAATGTGGCCCGATACCAGATGTCCGTCAATGCGATCCGAAAAGCGCATCGCCCTTTCAAGATTTACGCGCTCACCCAATTTGGCTTTCCCGAAAGTTGAGACTCCCAGCGTCTCAGCAGAAAGATCCGTTTCAAAACGGTTACCGTCAATTTTAACAACTGTTAAACAGGCACCATTCACCGCAATGCTGTCGCCCACTTTAGTCTGAAACAGCCTAAAATCTGCCAAGACGGTCAGGCGCTTTCCCTGTCCGGCAGGGCGCAATCCGCTGATCGTGCCCATGCCTTCAATGATGCCAGTAAACATAATATACACCAAGCACCGTTTTTCAAAACGAACTAAACTTCATCGTTTAACGGCATTTCAGATTAAACCCCTCAGACTCAAGGCGCATCGCATAAGGCCCAAGGAAGCCGGAATTCTTTTTTAAAACGCTCGTTTCGCCTTACGCCTTGTGCCATATGCCTTGTGCCGGCAGATTACTAAAAAACTTCTATTTACAATGCTAAAAGATAAGTTTAAATTATCGCTTTTCAATATACCCCTCAATCATTACATCATCATCAAATCGACGAACACGGACATCTTTAACCCGAATACTATCTTTCATCAGCCGGCGCCCCGTTCCTCTGCAAATGGGAACGCCGTCATCGCCGCCAAGAATTTTGGGTGCATAAAAAATATAGATTTTATCGACAATACCACTATTAAATGCCGACTTTTCTGCTTATCTTCTGCAATTTTGTTTCCGGCGACAAGAATCGTATCAGAATTGGAATCCAGGTTCAATATTTTGGCGGCGGGAGAGATGGATAAGTGCGCATCAAGGACAATTCTGACAGGGTCTATGCCTTTTTTTGAACCCATGCGCGTGGTTAAGCTGGGATTATCAGCATGGATTGTGCCGATACCGACCAGGACAGCATCAACCGCATGCCGCAGCCGGTGCACAAACCGGCGTGCTTTTTCGCCGGTCACCCATTTGGAATCACCGCTGCGAGTTGCGATGCGCCCATCCAAGGTGGCCGCACACTTGAGAATTACAAAAGGACGCTTTGTTTGCACATATTTAAGGAAGGCTTCGTTAAGTCTTTTGGCCGATGCTTCACAAACACCCTTTTGCACTTCAACGCCATGCTTTTTTAGTAAATCGGCTCCCCCACCGGCTACTGTATTGGGGTCTTCCATCGCAAAAACGACCCGCTTAATACCTGCGTCAAGAATTTTGAGCGTGCAGGGAGGTGTGCGCCCTGTGTGATTGCACGGTTCTAAGTTTACATACAAAGTGGCGCCCCTGGCTTCGGGGCCGGCAGCGTCTATGGCATTGACTTCCGCATGCGCCTCTCCGATGGATCGATGGTATCCACGACCCTTTACTTCGCCGTCTTTAACTATAACGGCTCCGACCATCGGATTCGGTGACGTACAGCCCCGTCCTTTTTTCGCCAGGCAAAGAGCCATTTTCATGAAGTATTCATCATCCATCGCCTTATTTGTCCGCTGTTTGCTTTTGCTCATGGTTGCTGAGCAGTGTTTTGAGCTCAGCAACGAAGTCATTGACGTCCTTGAATTCTCTGTAGACCGAGGCAAAGCGCACATAAGCGACATCGTCGAGTCCATGAAGCATGCTCATAATTTTCTCGCCAACAAATGAGGCCGGTATCTCCTTTTCTCCCGTTTCCCTCAGATCCCGTTCCAGATTATCGATAGCTTCTTCAATCACATTGACGCTGATGTTTCGCTTTTCACACGCCTTTTTCAAGCCGGCTCGGACCTTTTCCCGATTGAATACTTCGCGGCGACCATCTTTTTTAACGATCATAATCGGAATTTCTTCAATATGCTCGTAAGTTGTAAATCGACGGTCGCAGACAATGCATTCCCGACGTCGGCGGATAACACTGGCGTCTTTGCTTAATCTGGAATCAATGACTTTATTGTCGATCTCACCACAATACGGACACTTCATGAGTCTCCTCCCTGCTGTTAGCTCTCAACCAAGCTTTGTGAAATACAAGAGAACATATTAGAACATATCTCAAAAATGCATCTAACGCTCAATGGCAGCGTTACCGACCTCCTTTCCGGGAATCGCCCTAATTGGGTTGAGCCCGTTGGCCGGTAAAAAATAGAATTAGGCTTTCCGATTATAACGGGCTAAACCGGCTCAACTGGTTAACCTGAATGCGTGATCACCTATTTTTGAGATAGGTATCAGGTTGCGGCTTCACCAAGATGAACCAGTTCGACACCGGCTTCTTGCAGCATGTCCTTTGACAGTTGGTCGGCGTAACCCGAACGGTAATAAATTTTACGAATACCCGCATTAATGATCATTTTTGCACATATCGAACAGGGCAAGTTGGTGCAAAACACGCTGGCGTCTTTCAGAGATACGCCGTGATACGCAGCCTGAATAATGGCATTTTGTTCCGCATGAATCCCGCGGCACAGCTCATGCATCTTACCGGATTCGACACCCAATTTTTCGCGCAAGCAACCCACTTCAACACAGTGCCTGACGCCGGTTGGCGCCCCGTTATAACCTGTTGAAAGAATTCGCTTATCCTTTACGATAATCGCACCAACCGCTCGCCTGAGACAGGTCGAGCGCTTTGCGACCCGTGTCGCAATATCCATGAAATAATCTTCCCAAGAAGGTCGAGCATCAACAGGTTCCATAAAATTGTCACCGCCACCGTATCCGAATTTAGCTCATCAATCGGTCAGCCAGCAAAACGCGATTGCTGGTCTGCGAAAGATTAACTATTGATAATATATGCCAAACATGATTACCGCAAGAAAAAACGGCAGGGGGTGAAAGCTCTGCCATCTGAATAGAAGTGGACTCAAAACCCCATCTAAGCACGAAATTTTGCCCTGGCCATTTGTCGGCCAGGGCAAAAGACTGCAAGCTGCGTGGCTTTGGTGAGATAAAGGGATTTAATGATCGGTATATTTTTTTAGGAGCAAAGTTCCATTGGTTCCGCCAAAGCCAAAAGAGTTGCTCATAGCGATGTTGACCGTGGCCTGGCGGGAAACATTAGGTACATAGTCCAGGTCGCATTCTTCTCCCGGGTTCTCAAAATTAATCGTCGGCGGAATGGTATCGTAATACAAACTCAGCGCGGTAAATACGGTCTCGACACCGCCGGCACCCCCCAGTAGATGACCGGTCATCGATTTGGTGGAACTGATGGCCAATTTATAGGCGTGATCTTTAAATACGCTTTTGACCGCCCGCGTTTCATACAGATCATTGAGCTCGGTTGAGGTTCCATGGGCATTGATGTAATCCACTTCGTTATAGGCAATTCCGGCGTCATCCAGGGCCGCCTGCATGCAGCGCACGGCGCCGTCGCCATCTGGGCAGGGTGAGGTCATATGATAACCGTCTCCGGTCAGCCCGTAGCCGACAATTTCGGCATAAATCTTGGCGCCTCTTTTCCGAGCAACATCAAGGGCCTCTATAATTAAGATACCGCTGCCCTCACCGATGATAAAACCGTCACGATCCCGATCAAAAGGACGCGAAGCTTTTGCGGGCTCATCGTTTCGGGTAGAAATTGCTTTCATGGCATTGAAGCCCGCCACAGCAGTTGCCGATACGACGGCCTCGGTTCCGCCGGTAATCATCGCATCAACTGTTCCGCTTTGAATCATTTTAAATGAATCGCCAATCGCATGTGTGCCGGCCGCGCATGCAGTGGCGATGGATAGATTGGGACCTTTAGCGCCAAAATGAATAGAAATCATGCCCGGTGCCATATTGCCGATCATCATCGGAATGAAAAACGGGCTAACGCGTCTGGGCCCTTTGGTGGATACGGCAAGAATTGTCTCTTCCATAATGCCCAGACCGCCCAAGCCGCAACCGGTAACAACCCCGATCCGGTTAGCATTTTTACTGTTAATTTCCAGACCGGCATCATCCAACGCCATGCGCGTCGCCGCCATTGCATAAGAAATAAAAAGCTCGTTGCGTTTGGCTTCTTTTTTCGGAATGAAATCTTCCGCCTTGAAACCCTTCACTTCGGCGGCGATTTTAGTCTGATGCGCCGATGCATCAAATCGGGTTATTTCAGTGACCCCCGATTTGCCTGCACAAGCAGCCTCCCAGCTCTCCTCAACTCCGATTCCAATCGGGGTGACTAATCCCACACCTGTTACAACGACCCTTCTGTTCAAAAGACCTCCTTTTTTAACTCGCTGTACCGCAGCGCCTGCAAATACCATTTTACGAGCGCTCAACTCCCCAAAATTAGTTCGACAAGATCAAGTGAATCTGCTCCCAAATCATCGACGAATGAAGCTTCAGGAACGACCTCTGCCAAATCTACACTCAGTTTTTCAGCAATGATCTTTTTTACTTTCTCCTCAACAGACATTTGATTTTCCTCCTTACCGGCTCAAAACGGCCAAAAATAATTTTAATTTAACCAAGCATTCACCTTAACAATTCGAAACTCGTTTGAAATCAAAAATATTGTATTTGAAAAACTCAATAAAACGGATTTAAAAATTTAGATCATCAGAAAATTTGCCAAACTGGCTTTAAAACGGGCAGATTTTAGTCGAAGACTATCCAAAAACTGCCTGTAAAGCGAATTTAAAAGTTTATATCGCGCCCAAGAGCAAGGCGCGCTCAGCCAAAAAAGCGGAGCGTACACGGCAGTACGTGAGCATTTTTTGTCGGAGCGCAACGCTGCTATTTGGTGCGAGATGAATTTTTAAATTCGCTTTTACATGTACATCCCGCCCGTGACATGAATCACCTGCCCAGTGATATACGCCGCGCTGTCTGAAGCCAGAAATGTAATGGCATTTGCCACATCCTGGGGCGTGCCTGCTCTTTGCAAAGGTATTATACTGAGCATGACCTCTTTAGCTTTATCAGATAAAGCTGCCGTCATATCCGTATCAAT
>JARRJQ010000377.1:0-5581 GCA_037388985.1 Desulfobacterales bacterium
ACCTGAGATTGCTCGTCGGGATCCGGCGGATCCTGAATTCATCCTTAGAAAGAGGTGTCAGGTGTCTCAAACATAGGACTGAGGACTGAGTGCTAAGGACTGAGGTTTGCTGGACGTAGGGAATGATTTTTTGCTCAGTCCTCAGTCCTCAGCACTCATCGCTTATCTATTAACCCTGACACCTGTTTAAGGGTAATGCCTGTAACTCTTTCTCTGGTGTTTGAATCAATTTGGTGAGTTGGTTGGCCTGCGGTTAACCAACCAATCGCTGTTCACCGCAAAAAACATACAATCCGGCATCATTGTCGTCCAATGAAGCCAGCGTAATGTTCAGGCTGACAGCCAGCTCAACAGCCAGGGCAGTCGGACGTGAATGGGCCAGGATGATCGGAATGCGGGCCCTAGCGGATTTCTGGACCAGCTCATAGCTGATGCGCGAAGACAGGATTAAAAGTTCGGCCTGCTGGAGCCGGTGACTTAAAAAAATTTTCCCAATAGCCTTATCAAGCGCATTGTGGCGTCCCACATCTTCTGCAACGGTCAGTAGCTCCAGACCGGAACCATATATGGCCGCCGCATGGGAGGCTAAGGTCTTTTTGCGCAATGGCTGGAGCTTGGAAAGCTGTTTAAGACAGTAAAGGGCGGTTTTTATTTTAATGGGTCGGTTTGATTCCAGAGGCTTTATGATTTGGAAAAGATCTCTAACCAGCTCTTTGCCGCAAAGGCCGCAACTGCTCTGGCTGATAAAGCCCCGTCGATCCAATATTTCAGTTATTTTCCCGCGCCGGGAGGGTGTCAGCGTTACGGTCACCACATTGGTATCATCATCCTCGCAAAAGCCAATCGAGGTTAAATCATCCGGGGTATCAATAATGCCCTCTGTTAGGCAAAAACCGGCGACAAGGGCAATTTCGTCACCCGGCGTGCGCATGACCACCGCGTAAGGGTTGCCCTCGACACGAATCGACAGCGGCTCTTCTTTTAACAGGCTCTTTTGCTTTGAGATTTTGGATCGCTTATCCCAATGAATCAGTTTGTGCTTAAAAACATTATCCACCTGCGTTTCCCCTTACAAATCCGATCCCTAGAATATATGACCGATTGATCACAAGTCTAATTTGAAAATGAATTTAGCCATGCATTCTTTTCTCGATGCTCGTTCCTCGATACTGGATACTCAATACTCGATGCTGGATTTTTGATATGGTTTTCATATCCGTCATCAAGTATCGGGAATCGAGTAACGAGGAACGAGTATCGAGCATCCAGTTGGTCCAGTTTTTACTTGACAAATCTAGCTGAAAGATTAATATTTGCAAGTTTTAAAATAGCGGTTAAAATTAAGGAGACGAATTCGATGTACGCGGTAGTAACTTCGGGCGGAAAACAATATAAAGTTGAAGAAGGTGACATTTTAAGGGTTGAAAAGATCCCCGGTCAGATCGGTGCGGCCATAACGTTTGACAACGTATTGATGGTTTCCGACGGTGAGAATGTAAATATCGGCCAGCCGGTTCTCGATAATACCTCGGTTGAGGGACACATCGTTGAACAGGGCAAAGCAAAAAAGATTATTGTTTTTAAATATAAACGCCGTAAAAGATATCGCCGCAAACAAGGACACCGCCAACCCTATACGGCGGTTAAAATCGACAGCATTAAAGCCAAAGGTTTAAAATACCCCAAAGAGGCTGAGCCAAAAACCTCGGATCAAAAGCCTGTCGCCGAAGAAACCAAAGCAACGCCTGAAGCCAAAAAGTCGGCGACCAAAGAAGCCGCGGCAAAGAAAAAAGAAGCCAAAAAGATCGCGAAACCAAAAGACAAAAAAACCGAGACCCAGAAAAAGACCAAACCGGCAGTCTCAAAGAAGACAGCTGCCAAAAAGACCGAAACGAAAAAAGCGGCAGGATCAAAAAAGGCCGTTAAGAAAACCGAAACCAAGAAAAAAACCCAGCAATGGGCAACGACGCGGTGTTAAGCGGTTCGGCGGCCAAAAAGTAAAAGCCGGTAATATCCTGATTCGTCAACTGGGAACCAAGATCCATCCGGGTGACAACGTCGGAATGGGCAAGGACTATACTCTTTTCGCTAAAATTGACGGTATTGTTGCATTTGAGAGAATCGGTCGTTCGCGAAAAAAAGTCTGCGTATATGCCGAGTGAAATTCATTGATGAAGCAATTATCACTGTCCAGTCTGGCAAGGGCGGCCGCGGATGCGTCAGTTTTCGGCGTGAGA
Source organism: Desulfobacterales bacterium (assembly GCA_037388985.1). Classification (GTDB taxonomy): domain Bacteria; phylum Desulfobacterota; class Desulfobacteria; order Desulfobacterales; family JAHEIW01; genus JAHEIW01. Next base: position 2,238 of record JARRJQ010000377.1, read on the forward strand.
AATACGTTCCACGGGGCGGCCCGGACGGCGGTGACGGTGGTAAGGGCGGCGATGTTATTTTAAAAAGTACATCGCGAAGGCGTACCCTTTACCCTTTTCAATTCAAGCGTCAATTTAAAGCCCAAGATGGTGCCCACGGCCAGGGGAAACAAAAAACCGGAAGAAACGGCAGCGATTTGATTATCGAAATTCCACCGGGCACCCTGGTCAAAGATGCCGATACCAACGAGATTCTAAAAGATTTTATCGCAGCCGGTGAATCTTACAGTGTTGTCAATGGCGGCAAAGGTGGCCTCGGTAATGCCCGCTTTAAAACATCTACCAATCGTACCCCCCGTTATTCCCAGCCCGGCGAACCCGGTCAAAGTCGCGAGCTTAAACTTGAGCTCAAACTTTTGGCTGATGTAGGAATCATCGGGTTGCCCAATGTTGGTAAATCCACTTTGCTCAGCTCCATTTCTTCCGCCACCCCTAAAATCGGCGATTATCCCTTCACAACCCTCACTCCGACGCTGGGTGTAATTGAAACCGGCTGGGCGGAACCTTTTGTTGTCGCCGATATTCCCGGTTTAATTGAAGGCGCCCATCAAGGTGCCGGCCTGGGCATCCGGTTCCTGAGGCATATTGAACGAACTCGAATTCTGATTCACCTGCTTGATGCCCAGACCATTGATCCGGAGCACCCGCTGATTAATTATGAGATCATCAACAGGGAATTACAATTTTTTAATCCGCAGTTGGCCCAGAAAACTCAGATTGTCGTCCTGAATAAAATTGACTTGCCCGGAGCCGCAACAGCGGCATCTGCATTGGTGAATGCATTGGAGGACCAGCCGGTCATTTTAATTTCGGCGCTTAACAAAAAGGGAATCGAAAAGCTGACTTCACGAATACTCGAGTTATTGGAACGATCTGACGATGAGTAGCCAAAAATTAAATTTTGAGCTTGCCAGACGCGTGGTTGTTAAAATAGGAAGCAACGTGCTTACCGAAAACAATGGATTGAATGTAAAAGTCATTCGATCCATCACCGGGCAGATTTGCCGATTAATTGATTCCGGCCGGGAAGTGATTCTGGTTTCATCCGGGGCCATGGCTTCGGGAGTAAAAAAAGTGGGTCTTTCCATGAGACCAGATGAGCTCCCCAAAAGGCAAGCGGTGGCTGCCGTGGGCCAGGCCGGACTGATTAGGGAGTATGAAAAGGCCTTCGACCGACATCACAAAAAAGTGGCTCAGATTCTTTTGACCAGCGAAGACCTATCGAACCGAAAAAGGTATTTAAATGCCAGAAACACGATGGTCACCCTGTTAGCGTGGCAAGTGGTTCCGATCGTAAATGAAAACGATACCGTATCGGTGGAGGAAATACAGTTTGGCGACAATGACAACCTTGCCGCCATGATCACCCTGCTGATGGACGCAGACATTCTAATTAACCTGACGGATATTGAGGGCCTCTTTGACAAAGATCCCCGCATCCATCAAGATGCAGAGTTAATACCGGTTGTCACTGCCATAAACAAAAACACTGAACAATTTGCCAGTGAAATAGCCGGTGCGCTGGGGACCGGCGGCATGATGAGCAAAATCAGGGCGGCCAGAAAAGTTGTTTCCGCCGGGATCCCCATGGTTATCGCCAAAGGCGACAGACCCGGTATTTTAACAAAAATTTTTTCCGATAATGCCCGCGGAACATTTTTCGTGCCCAGAAAGGAAAAGTTAACCAGCCGTAAATGCTGGATTGCCTTTTCCCTTAAACCCCAGGGAGTTATTGAAATAGATGATGGTGCAGCAGAGGCGATTTTAAAGAACGGAAAAAGTTTGCTGCCCAGCGGTATTGTTGCGGTAGAAGCGGATTTTAACATCGGTGCCGCGGTGGAGTTTAAAAACCAGAAAAACGAAATATTGGGAATCGGATTGGCCAATTACAGCGCCACTGACATCCGCAAAATCATGGGGCTGAAATCAAACCGGATCAAAGCGGTGCTGGGTCATAAATCCTATGATGAGGTTATCCACCGAGATAACCTTGTGATTACCTTGGATTGTATGGTGTAGCCGAAACCTTAATCCAAATTTGAAAGGATCATGCGATGACTGTGGAAGCCACCATTCGTGAAATGGCAGAGGCCGCCAGGAACGCGGCCAAGAAGATTGCCTGCTGTTCCGCGGATCAAAAAAATACTGCGCTCAAAAGAATCGCCAAACAAATTAAGCAGGATGCAGCTTATATCAAAGATGAAAATAAAAAGGATCTGATAAGGGCTAAAAAAACGGGACTCTCCGTCCCGATGATCGACCGGCTTACACTTACGGATGCCACCCTGAAGTCCATGAGCTCGGCGCTGATTGATGTGGCCCGGCTCGAAGATCCTGTCGGAAGTATTGTGCGAACCTGGATGCGACCCAACGGGCTTCAAGTATCGCGAATGCGAATTCCGCTGGGCGTCATCGGCATTATTTATGAATCCAGACCCAACGTAACAGTCGATGCTGCCGCTCTCTGTCTGAAAGCCGGAAATGCCGTTATCCTACGTGGAGGGTCGGAAGCTTTTAATTCAAACCAGGCTTTAGCAAATATTATTAGGCGCGCGCTTGAACAATCCGGCCTCCCGGAACATGCTGTTCAAGTCATAGCGGTTCGGGAAAGATCCGCTGTAAATGCGCTTTTGAAACAGGACCAATTTATTGATTTAATCATTCCGCGAGGCGGTGAAGGTTTGATCCGTTTTGTGGTCGAACATTCCAAAATTCCTGTACTCAAGCATTTTAAAGGGGTATGCCATGTTTATGTCGACGCCAGCGCCGATTTGGATATGGCCCAAAAAATCTGCTTCAACGCCAAGGTCCAGCGACCGGGTGTGTGCAATGCAATGGAGACTTTACTCGTTCATCAATCCGTAGCTGAAAAATTTTTGCCCGGCATGGCTAAACATTTTTCTGCCGCGGGTGTCGAACTCAGGGGCTGTTCGGAAACCTGCCGCATATTACCCCAAGCCAAGAAGGCTTGTGCTGAAGACTGGCCGGCTGAATTTTTGGATTTAGTGCTGGCGGTAAAGGTTGTCGCCGACATGGATGAGGCCATCGCGCATGTGGCAAATTATGGGTCAAGCCACACCGAAGCGATTGTCACACGCGATTACGAGAGTGCGCGACGTTTTGTTCGCGAGGTGGATTCATCGGTGGTCTTGGTCAATGCCTCAACCCGTTTCAATGACGGCGGACAGCTCGGGCTGGGCGCTGAAATCGGAATCAGCACTTCCAAGGTGCATGCTTTCGGGCCAATGGGGCTGGAGGAGTTAACCACCACCAAATTTGTGGTGTTCGGCGACGGGCAGATTCGG
>JARRJQ010000378.1:0-3672 GCA_037388985.1 Desulfobacterales bacterium
TTCTTCCGAATCGCCGACCGAAGCTTTACTGATCTACTTAGTGAAGCCATCGCACAAATTCTTCAAGCATCCCCCTTTTTCTTGCAAATGTATTGACCGATGCATCCTTGCGCGGCAGGCCCAAGGCGATACCGACAACCAGCAGTTTATCTTCACCAATAGCAAAGATTCGGTGAACGATATCCGGGCAGTGCACGGCAGCAGTCAAAATAGCGGTTCCCAGCGATCTTTCGTAAGCCAAAAGGCAAAAGGTTTGCACAAATGAGCCGATATCCAGCATCGCATATTCAATGGACAGTCTTTTATTGAGCACAATCAGAATAAGGGCCGGGGCGTCAAAAAGCGCATACATGTTCGCATAATACTGGATCCTGCCTTTCGTGTCATTCGCATCGATTGAAAGCGCTTCATAGACCTGCCTGTTCAACTCCGCATATCTTCTTTGAAAAGGATCGGGCAGGTCTTTGGGGATGGGTATGTCGGGTATTGACGTTTTGCCGGCCAGAAGGGCCTCTTTGTTCTCTTTTTTAAACCGTTCGAGGATCTCGCCGGTAGCCACCACCACTTCCCACGGCTGGGCGTTTTTCCAGGAGGGGGCCCAAAGCGCATCGGAAATCAGCGCTTTTATGCTTTCCTGAGGTACAGGATCCGGCAGGAAATATCGAATCGTTCGCCGATTTTGAATAGCTTCTTTTAGCTCCATAGGAACTCCTTCTTATGTTGTTTGTTTGATTAAAGATGAATCGCAGCAATATGCTCGATACGTTCCACAGCGAATTCTTCAGCGCTTTTTGACTTAGATCAATGAAAAACCCCGGGAGCTTTGCTAAAGTTGTTAACATGCAACTGTATCAGTATATGTACAGATAAAGCATCGCCAGAGCAAGACCTTAATGAATACAAGACCGCGCGGCTTTCAGCACCGCCTTATACGCAGAGGGGATCTAAACAAATGGCGGAGAGCTTTTTCCCAAATTTGACGAAGTTGACCGGCGCATCGACGTATCACCAGCTAAATATGCAGATTTTATTGATCAATTAGAGAAGAAATGGGATTATTGAATTTGGCCCAGCAGGCCCGATGCTTCCAAGAGAAAAATACCCATCAAATATGTGTTTGTCGGCGTACAGGGCGAGATATTGCAGGAAGAATGGGTCGCGACCTGAAAGCAGTCGACCACAGGAGCCTGTTATTGACATGCATAAATCAGAACAAAAACGCAGGGCAACGGCAAGCGTAACCATCATACAGCATATTTATTGTGAAACTCCCGGTATCATTGCAGATTGTCTGCAATCCGCAGGGATCGACATGCATTTTATACGGATCTTCGATGGAAATCCGATCCCGTCAAACCTGGATACGCAGGCAGGATTGATCGTTATGGGCGGACCCATGAGTGTGTATGATCACGGGCGCTTTCCCTTTTTGCTGGAGGAGCAGCGCCTGATCGAACAGGTTCTCAAAGAGGATAAACCCCTGCTGGGCATCTGTCTGGGTTCTCAATTGATAGCTGCCACATTGGGTGCTGAAGTCAAAAGCGGCGGGCAAAAGGAAATCGGCTGGTATCCGGTCAGCTTAACGGCGTCTGCGGCCACCGATGCCCTCTGGAAGGGACTTCCGTCCAGCTTTACCGCCTACCACTGGCACGGTGACGTTTATGACCTGCCGCAAGGCGCCGTATCTCTGGCGGCCTCCGAACTGACGCCCTGTCAGGGGTTTCGCTACGGGAAAAAAGCTTACGGGTTCCTCTTTCACATGGAAGTTACCGAAAAAATAATCGGAAACATGGTCAAAGAATTCCGCGGGGAGCTTGACGCGGAAAGCATAACGGCAGAGTCGATCATCGCAACATCCAAAGGTCATTTAGAGGAGCTTCAAACCATCGGCGGCAGGGTATTTGGCCGCTGGGTGAAATTGCTTGACGCCGGTTGACTGCAACGCGCTATCCCGTATCGATGAGCCAATTGTTTCATTTTATTCCCGCTTTAACCATTTGATTGAAACTTTTTAAATGGGTTCAATAAAAATCCACAGTTTTCCGCCACAGACATCTCCACCCCTGGTGCCCAAGTCATCGAGGAGATTGATTTCAAGCAGTTCGGGTTTTCGGGTTTGAAGGATAATGCGGAGAGCTGCGCTGCGAATCTGATTTTCACCACATCCGCCCCCCACAGATCCATAAGACTGACCATCTGCACACACGACCATTTTTGCACCGACTTCTCTCGGCGTAGAGCCGCTTGTTTCAACGATGGTCGCCAGGCATACGGCAATACCCTGTTCTTTAAGCTCTGATAATTTTTGAAAAATTTCCAGATCCGTCATCATTCCATCCCCACGGCAGCCCTCAAAGCACGTGCCTGTGTCGCACCCTTTCTGCGAACACATACCAGTTCGGATACAATCGACAGCGCAATCTCTTCAGGTGATTCGGCCCCGATAGGAAGCCCGATTGGCGTAAAGACCTCTTTTAATCGTTTCTGAGAAAACCCCTTTTCGCCAAGCATTTCAAGAACGAAGCGCACCCGCCGGCGGCTTCCGATAAGGCCGACATAGAGGGTTTTCTTTTTCAGTACTTCAATCAAACAATCTGCATCATGCTCGTGACCCCTGGTGACCACAACCACATATGTAGCCGGGCTGAAGTGCAAATCCCGCAAAGCGAGGGTAAAATCCTCTGCAATGACTTCGCAATTTTGAAACCGAAAAGGATTGGCAAAATCTGAACGATCGTCGATGACCGTTACTTGAAATCCGAGTTGGTGCGCAAATTGGGCCAAAGGCATAGCAATGTGCCCCGCGCCGCAAATAATCAATCGCGCATCGGCGGACAGGATATTGAGAAAAACCTTAATCCCCATTTGAATTTCAGCAATACCGCTTTTGTCTTCTCCAAAGATCTTTTGAGCTGATGCTTTCAATTTCGCATCCAGCTGCACCGAGCCGAGTGACCCTTCCAGGGTTCCATTATTCAACAGGATCGCTTTTGTACCGGCAGGCACAGCCGGGCTGTCTGAGTCCACCACGGTCGCCAGGCAGAACGCCTTCTCCTTTTTTAAAAGCGCAACAATTCGATCGGCAATATCCATAGAGCCCCTTAATCCCCAATTGAGCGTTTTTTGCTCAATTATTTTTTTGCATTTATCAAAAAACTTTTTTCATCACGAAAACACGAAACCAAAGAAGCACGAAATTCATTTTATTTCTTTTTCGTGTTTTTACATGCCCTGTTAAACCTGTTTTCTTGTTTAACCGGGGTCCTTTCGTGCTTTCGTGATTAATTGATCTTTTTTGGTTCCCCAATAAATCGAGATTTACGCTTCCCAACCGGCTTGCCCGGGTTAGCTGTGACCCCGATAATAACGCAAGGAATCAGCCGAGTAAATCGCCAGCGCCGTCCAGATAAAGATAAAGGTCACCACCTGGGCACTCGAGAAAGGTTCGCGATATAAAAACACGGCCAAAATAAACATACCGCTGGGAGCAATATATTGCAACAGCCCGAGATTTGAAAGATAAATCCGGCGCGCACCCAGAGCAAATAACAGAAGCGGGATTGCGGTAACCAGCCCACAGCCCATCAACAGCAAACTCAGTTTCAGACTAACCCGGAATATCGTACCGGCGCCGCGGCTGTCCAGATAAAACAGGTAAATTAGAGCCGGAAC
>JARRJQ010000379.1:0-9459 GCA_037388985.1 Desulfobacterales bacterium
CTGGATTTGATCTAAAATAAATGTAATATGTATTATGTTTATTCACAAATTATTTTCATAAAAGGATGTCCATATGAAGCGATTAAAATCCAATCACACAACCAGGCTGGCGGATCAAGTTGCCGACCAGTTGAAACAGTCCATATTTAAAAGAAAATATAAGGAGGGGGAAAAACTCCCATCCGAACATGAATTAACGGAAATTCTCGGTGTTAGTCGGATTGTTGTGCGGGAGGCGATTCGAAATATGGAAAAAGCCGGGCTTATAGAAATCAAACGTGGGGCGACCGGCGGTTCGTTCGTCAGTTCCATAAAGCACGATGCCATTTCTAATTTAGTTCGAGATTCATTGGGGCTCCGTCATACCAGTGTGGCCGAAATTATGGAGGTTCGACTGCATATTGAGCCTATCGTTGCCGGTCTGGCTGCCGAACGACGTGACCTTAAAGACATCAAAAATCTGGAGAAAAACATCGAAAATATACCAAAAGTCAAAAGTGGAGCTAAGTATGTGATCTGGAATGTAAATTTCCATCGTCTTTTAGCGAAAGCCTCACACAATTTCATGTATGAGCTGCTGATAAATATCCTCATGGATATTACCCAAGACCTGATTTTGAGCATTAAACCGTCCGGACGGATATTGCACGACACAGCAACCCATCGTGCAATCGTTGAAAAAATCAAGCAGAGAGATATTAAAGGTACAGAACGAACAGCTCGAGAACATCTTAAAGATATTTTTCCTCTTTTGGAAGGCTTGCAAAACGAACTGTCCGTTCAGCGGGGCGCAGACCTCACTGCTTTCCTTATTCCAAGCAGTTTAGAAGATTAAAAGATTATAAATCATTCCCTGTGACAATAGTCTATATGAAACATTTTTTTATTGACAGGCTAAATTTTTAAAGAATAGTATGACTAATGTATTACATTTAACCGTGCCTGTTTGGTTATAAAAGAATTTATTTTGGGGCTTGTTCATGGACAGCCCTAAAATCATCCAACGATATTTTAAAAATGAAAGGAGGGAGTTCTATGATTAAAAGGCTATTAATCCTGATTTTAGCGACAATGGTGGGCGGAAGCATTTTTAACCAAGCGGTTACGGCCCAGGAATTTCCTAAAAAACCAATTGAAATTGTTTGCCCATTTCCAGCGGGCGCTTCTATAGATTTAACGGCCAGATTAGTCGCTGATACAGCTCCTAAATATTTAGGGCAACCTATGGTTGTGATTAATAAACCAGGAGGTGCGGGAACTCTGACTGCAGCTGATTTAATCAGATCGAAAGCTGATGGCTATAAACTCGCTATTATGACTAGCTATTATTTTGGCGCAACGTCTAAGACTCAAAAGCTACCTTTTAACCCTAGCGATCTTGTTCCGATAACCAACCTTATGGAATTCAGATTTGGTCTGTATGTAAAAGGCGATTCACCATGGAAAACTCTCGATGATCTTTTGGATTATGCGAGGAAAAATCCAGGTAATATAAAGTGGGGTCATCCAGGCCGTGGACTCTCAATTTATATCTCTGCCTTATCAATTTTCAGAAAAGCCGGTGTTGAAACGAAGGATGTGCCTTATAAAGGCAGTCCTCAAGTGCTGGCTTCCTTGTTGGGAGGGCACATAAATGTAGCAACAGGTGTGCTTGGGACTGTAAAGGATCATATAGCTGCAGGAACAATAAGATACTTAACTGTGTATAGCGACCATAGATATAGTGATATACCTTTATGCGCATAAAGACACGCCGGAAAACATTAAGCAAACTCTCATGGTCGCTTTTAAGAAGACTTATGATGATTCGGACTTTCAAAACGGAGTTAAAAAAATTGGAGAAGATCCTAGATATGGAGGGCCGGATTTAATGAACACCGCCATACAAAAAGCCGAGGAAGTTAGTGTCCCAATCCTAAAAGAATTTGGCCTTTATGCGGGTGAGTAATTTTGAGACTCCTGTTCATTTCCGGGAACCAGCTCCTGATAACATGAAGCATGATCGCTCGCTTTTGGTGGATGTATCATTTGAAAATTCGGTTTGAAACAAGATAGTGTTCTCGGTTGTGTGAAATTTCAAAAGGTCGAAAAAATGGCGCTTTTCCTTTATAAGAATAAAATCACCAATACCTCCCACTTAAAGGAGAAGCGCCATTGCAGATGGAAATTACTTAAACAGAAGCCATTGAGTTGGTCAACGAGATACGCCATCAACTAAATTGCCTTTTTTAGATGATAAGAGAAACCGTAAAAGAAGCGGTATGTACTTAGCCGGCGCAAGCACGACAAAGGATCTTTCCCATAGAGGTCAGCAACGCGAGCCGTGAGTTGGACCATGAGGCGGAGACGTGAAGGCAGCGGGATTATAGAGGGGAAGTTTACCCCCAAGCCAAGGAGAGATAGCCTGAAAGATCGATATATTTTATATGAAAATACTGACTGCGAGGCCAAAGCTCTAATCCATGTCAAATACCTTGCCACAAGGACGCTGTCACTAAGCTTCAGGAAATTACATGCTGGCTGGGAAAAAATATATGCCCCCGCTTAACTTGGCCGAAACTTTCGATATCTTTGATGAGGAAAAAATTGACAGATCCGTTGCTTCCAATTTTCGCAGTATAAAGCTGGTGAGTTTGGATTGAAAAGTTGGAACTAAAGTATTGGGCAGATCTGTAAATAAAAGTTGCTTGTTACAATGACGGCAGTAGAGCATAACCTTGTTTTGGATAAAATTTATTTTAGCAAAAATAAATCCCCTGTCGGAATATTAAGGGGCCATCAACTTAAAAGGATTTTCTAATGAAAAGGAATAAGTTTCGCGAGGATATCGTGATCGGCTTAATACTGTTTATACTATCTACTGTTTCATTTTTTCTAATATACAGTGATCTCCACAAAGAATTCAGAGGGGAGTATGGATTATCGCCGGCTACATTTCCCCTGATTGCGATGGGTTCAATAATTATTTTGAGTATTGGTTTGTTTACTTCGAGTTTTTTTAAATTAAGATTAAAAATAAGAGATACTGAAGCAGTTGAAAGGTTAAATCGCGCACAAATGAAGCAGATCTCTGTGATACTGCTTATAATAGTCTTTTATATCTATATGATCAATTTGTTAGGGTTTTATACAAGTACAATTTTTATGAACATAGTTATTTTATTTATTCTAAAAATGAGAAGCTGGATTAAAATGCTTGCTTCCTCAGCAATATTAGTAGTGTGCATTTTTCTTTTCTTTGAAAAAGGTATGAATCTTATGTTCCCAAGAGGATGGTTTATTTAGTCTAATATAATGGGAATAATGCCTTTATCTTTTTCCTTTTTATGTCAGACAGGGCTTTTGACCCAGTTCATTATTTTATCAGCACTGATCACTCGATCGCGACTCAAGTTCAGCAAACAGGAGTCGATTTTGCTCAATCCATTTTTTAGAAATTTTCCGTGCCTGTTTTGATATAAATAGCTCTCAGTTAATGGCTTCTGGAGACTACTTATTTCTACATAATAAAAACAAATGTCTAGATTTTTTTAAGTTTATTTTCATTGGGTCACGGAGAGTTTTAGAAAAACTTCCCGACCCCTCATTTATATAAATCCCTTTGTGGTCTAAAAGAGCTTAAAGCTGAACGACCAGTGTCTGCAAGACGGTGGGTTCGTTAGCCGGTTGAATCCGACTTTAGCTTAAAGGAATATTTCCTAATTTTAGATTGGCTCATAGCCTTCGGTCATATCGCCGTTTTTTTCTTCGCCTAAAGGCGAGGGGTTTTAACCATCCCCGTTGGGGACACCAAATGAATAAATCAAAAGGGCACGGAAGGACACGGCCATGCTTGATATACTTGGGCAATCATTAGGGCTAGTATTTAATGCAACGAATATCATCATGATTGTCTTAGGTGTTTTTATAGGAATGTTGTTGGGTGCCATTCCCGGCCTAACTGGAATAATGGCAATAGCCTTACTGCTTCCCTTTACTTTTACTATGCATCCCGTCACCGCCCTGATTTTGTTGGTTGCTATATATAAAGGTGCAATGTTTGGCGGAAGTATCCCATCGATACTTATGAATATTCCGGGCACTCCACCTGCAGCCGCTACTGCGCTCGATGGATATCCTCTAGCACTTAAAGGCAAAAGTCAGAAGGCCCTGAAAATGGCACTTTATGCTTCGGTAACAGGTGACGTATTTAGTGACATCGTCTTGATTACCGTTGCTGGCTACTTGGCTAGAATGGCATTAAAATTCGGACCACCTGAGTATTCAATGCTGGTTGTTTTTTCCCTCACAACCATCGGGGCCGTATCTGGTAAGAACCTTATAAAAGGACTTTTATCAGCGGCCGGAGGATTATTTATCGCTACTGTCGGTTTGGATCCTGTAACGGCAACCCCTCGTTTTACCTTCGGAATCGTAGAGCTGTATGACGGCTTCTCGCTGTTGCCGATGCTTATCGGTCTTTTCGCACTTTCAGAAATACTCAGGCAATTGGAGGGGAAAATCGAAGTAATCGTAAAATCTACTTTTCTCCCTTTGTCCGGAAAGCCTGAAGATCAAAAAGTGACAAAAGAGGAAATGAAACGGTGCATCATTCCTATTTTTCGTGGTTCTGCCCTGGGAACTCTTCTCGGATCTATACCAGGAATCGGACCCACAGTCGGTGCTTACATGAGCTATGCCGAAACTAAGAGAAATTCGAAAAACCCCTCTTCATTTGGAAAGGGTGCCATAGAAGGGGTGGCTGCTGCAGAATCCGGCAACAGTTCTGTTTGTGGTGCAAACATGATCCCATTATTAGCGCTGGGTATCCCCGGAGACGCTGTAGCGGCAATTATAATGGGGGCTTTTATAATTCAGGGACTGGCTCCCGGCCCTTTGATTTTTCAAACACATTTGAACATAATATATGGCTTTTTCATGGCCTTGATATTGGCTAACATCACCAACTTTTTCATAGGTTTTTTTGCCATAAGATTTTCACGCAGATTAACAAAAATTTCAAAAGTGATGATACTCCCTATTGTTCTTATACTGTGTTTTACGGGATCCTATGCTATTAATGCCAGCTTTTTCGATCTCAAAGTCACGTTTTTATTTGGGGTGCTCGGATATTTGATGACGAAGTTTGGGTTCCCCATTGCCCCGATGTTAATCGGTTTTATTCTTGGACCCATGGCTGAACTCGCAATTAGGCAGTCATTGATAATTTCGCAGGGGAGTGTGCTGATTTTCTTTACACGTCCTATCGCCTTGGGCTTCGTAATCATAACAATATTAACTATAACATACACAGTTATAAAAAATTTGAGGAAATCGTAACACTATAGGAAAAGCTGAAAATGGTTCTCTACGGAGTTAGAATCGTTATGAACTTTGTATTCTTGTCGGACCAAATTAGTTTATTGAAAATTAATGAAATTTGATAAAGATAAGAATGGGCTGTAAATCATTTGAGGATAATAAGGATTACGACTTAAGGAATCCCAAAATCCTTATAACCGTGTTTTTGCCCCTGAAAAGGGCTCTCTAAGGCTGATAAATGGCTATTTTTGGCAGGCTTCACCATAGATTTCAATAACATATCTTGGTCCGGCAAGACAAGAGATAGAACTTTGCCGTCTGTAAACATCAAAATCACCAGTGAGAATGTCAGTTCCGGGCAAAAAGCGCATTTGATTCAAGGGGCTACCAAATTGCTTCAGGATGCTTTGAGCAAAAATCAAAAAACCACTGTAGTGGTCATTGACGAAATTGAAACCGACAATTGGGGAATCTGCGGGGAAACCGTCACGGTAAGACGGCAACGCGGCGAGTGAGATAAATTGCAAAACAGCGGACAAATTCATACAGTAACGGGCGCTTTCGGATCTTCCGGAAAATATATTGCAAAAAGAGATCGCATAAAAGCATTTCCTTTTAATTTCAATCATCCGGATAGGCTTAAACGTCGTTGGAAGGTGTATCGGTTTTATATAATACTTACTGGGTTCGGTTCAATCATAAATTATTTACATTTGCGGATGCGGTTAAGAACACGCTGATCCTGTTTGAGGCCGCAAAAAAAGCCGGTGTTAGTAGAATTGTTCATATCAGCATCACCAATCCTTCCGCTGATCTGAACCTTGAATATTTTCAAGGTAAAGCGGTTCTTGAAAAGGCAGTGATCGAATCGGGAATTTCATACGCTATTTTAAGGCCGGCGGTTCTTTTCGGAAAAGAAGATATTCTCATCAACAACATTGCCTGGGCCTTAAGACGGTTTCCGGTATTCGGCGTTTTTGGGGATGGAAATTACGGCATACAGCCAATCTATGTGGATGATCTGGCAAAATTGGCTGTTGAACAAGGGGCGATACGAGAAAATAAAATAATCAATGCCATCGGTCCTGAAACTTTTACCTTTCGAGAACTTGTCCAAGAAATTGGAGAGATCATCGGGAAACCCAGACCCATTATTTCCGTTCCTCCCCTGATCGGGTATCTTGTTGCAACTATAACCGGCTGGATAGTCGGTGACGTATTTATTACCCGCGATGAGATCAAAGGGCTAATGGCAGGCACTCTTGCTGTGAACACGCAGCCGGTCGGAGAAACCAAGCTGACGAGCTGGGCAATGAAGCATGCTTCTACTCTGGGCAAAGAATATACAAGCGAATTGGCCAGAAGATTAAATCGGCGATCTAGATATAAATCCAATTGACTATTGCCGGGACGGCTGCGGGATTACTAAATAAGTTCAGGGCTTAAATATTAAATATTTGGCAAAGCCCCCTCACCCGCTCTGCGGTTACCTCGGTCTATACTCCAACTTATTTTAAAACTTAAAGCCAGGCTCCCAATGCAAGCCGGCACGTCGCCCATGAGCTGTCATTTTCCGCCATGAATGGTCCTCATGGAGCCATGACGTGTCGTTTTCCGTCATAACGTGGCAAGACTTTTGTATTGCTTTAATTGTAACAATTCAAAAGTTATTTATATATTTATGGATGTCCCCCTACCACCACTGTCTTTTCAAACTTTTTCATCTGCTTGACCGCCAACTATTTTTCAGCTATCAAGTTCAAATTAATCTAGACGGAATTATTTTCTTCTAAAGGAGGATTTCAATGGGTTGGTTTGGAAAACTGACATTCGGATCATTGGGTATGCTGCTTGGCGGACCCATTGGCGCTATCGCCGGCGCAACCCTGGGGCATGCCCTGATTGACAGAAGGGACGATTTCGCCCGGCAGTCTGCCCGAGCTATACCGGAACCGGGATTCGGATATGCTGAAAAAGCCCAGGCGGCCTTTTTTATCAGCCTGTTTTCAATCCTGGGCAAGCTTTCCAAAATAGACGGTGTAATAACCAAAGATGAAATTGCTGTTGTGCAGGAATTTATCAACAGATTGCCTGTTGACGAAACGGAAAAGCAATTTGCCCGGCAAATTTTCAGGGAGGCCAAAAGCTCGCCATACCGGATAGATGATTTTGCAATTCAGTTGTACCAGGCGGTAAAAAGCCAACCGACGCTACTTCTCTCCTATTTTGATCTGTTATTCAGGATCGTTGCGGCAGACGGTACTCTTCATTCTGCAGAAGAAGCCGCTTTAAGAAGAATTAAAGAGATTTTTAATATCAGTGATACTCAATATGAAGATATAAAGGCCGTCTATTTCAATGACCTGGATAAACATTATAAAATCCTCAACTGCACACCTGAGTCAACAAATGAGCAGATCAAATCCAATTACAAAAAATTGGTAAAGGACTTTCATCCCGACGTTATTATCTCAAAAGGACTTCCGCAGGAATTTATCGAATTTGCCTCAAGCCGTTTCCATGAAATCCAGGAAAGTTACGAAAAAATAAGGCAAGAACGAAACTTTTGATCGGACATCAGGGGTAATAGAAAAAAACCAATCATATTGGCTTTCCGCCCCAACAACGGGAATCAATGCGGCTGTGGTAAGCAAGCTGCAGTCGCGTCTTTAAGCGCTGATCTGAGGTCAAATTTGCTGCTTTTAAAAACGGACCAGACGAAATGCTACAACGAATCCGGTCAGGATGTTCCCTGTGCCGGCAGCGGCCAAGATGGGGAAACCAATCGGATCCAGAGTAATCCAGAGACCAGATTCGAGGTTCGCGGTGGAGTTGTATCCGACCGGGCGACCGGCCTGTGCTGGAGTCAAAACGCCAGTCCGGCAACATGGCCCATGAGTTGGGCCGAGGCTTTTGAATACGTCGCCCAACTCAATCAATCCGGCCATCTGAAGATCGATAACTGGCGCCTGCCTTCTCGCAGAGAACTGTTTTCACTCATAAGCCACCAGCACATCAATCAGGCCTTGCCGCGCGGTCATCCTTTTACCAATGTTTTTTCCGGCTATTACTGGACTGCTTCGGCATGTCGGCGGCTGACCGATCAGGCCTGGTATATTCACCTGGGCGGCGGACGCATCTACCGCGGTATGATAAAAAACTCCTACATGGTGTGGCCTGTATCGGGTCCTCCGGCGGATGACGGACAGATGTCGGATCGATTCGTGATTAAAAACAGCACCGCGCGGGACCGGCTGACAAAACTGGTGTGGCTGAGAACTTCCGACGCGATGCAGCGCCCGGTTAAATGGAAAAAAGCACTTGAGGTGATCGTTGCGCTGAATGCGCAATATTCCGGCGGGTACGCCGACTGGCGTTTGCCCAACATTCGCGAACTGGAAAGCTTGGTAGATTTAAGCCGTCATTCACCGGCCCTTGCGCCAGACCATCCGTTTGAGCACATTGCCGAGGGCTACTGGTCTGCTACCACAAGTGTTTACGAAAAGCGGTACGCATGGGTGTTTTATCCGCGCGACGGGGCTGTCGGTGTAAGTTATAAACCACTGCCGGAGTTTTGTGTATGGCCTGTTCGGTGTGATGTACATCGGGCGACCTCAGCCGGATAATTTTATGAAAATTGAAGTAAGCATGGGGACGGTCATGAAATTATAACATTCTTAATTTAGTCTGCCAGACTAAATTTATTATTCAGTGCAAGTTTTTCTCCGCGCTGCACCGCTTTACTAACAGCCGGTTGAGTTATATGCAGTTTTTTTGCAACCTCTGTTGCGGCCATGCCCAACTCTTTAACCGCCCAATAACAAACCAGGCTTCTGACCTTAACTCTCAAGGGCTGTTTGCCAAAATATTTTGCGCCGTTCAATGCCGCAGCAAATGATGTGTTGCAACGCTCCCGAAGCATCTATACGAGCATGGCGTGGCACGAAAATTTAGCCACCATAAATTTAGTAAATTATAAAGTTATATTTTCATGACCGTCCCCATTCCCTACTGTTCCCGATTGACGAACTCATGTCGCTTTTTGCAAAAAACACAGCAATTGCAGACAGCAAGGAGAACAAAGCGCCGGTCAAATAGCTCCAATGCAAACCGTTGCTGAAGATATCGAGCTGGGCACCACTGAATGGTCCGGCTTGG
>JARRJQ010000380.1:0-3656 GCA_037388985.1 Desulfobacterales bacterium
CAATCGGAACATATTTTTGAAAGCCACTATAAATCCTAAGGCCACCTTAAGTATCTGACAAAAAAGTATATCATGCACATTGCATCAGGTATAGTAAATAGAAGATTTCGAGAATCTTATCGTTGGTTAGCATTTTTATCAAAATCTGTTGATTCATTTGATAAAAAAATCCCTCGCAGTTTGCTGTTTGCAAAAACAGACAGTGGCTGCCAGGGATTTAAATGCTTAAAAGCCTGAAAAAGGATTTGAGCTCCAACTCTTTGCCGGTATGGGGCTATGTGAGTCGTCAGGCAATTTCATGAAGCTTTCGGAGGTCTTTCAGGAAAATTTGACGCAGCACTCGCCCGGCCATAGCAATCTGAAGCATCGAAATCAGCCAGTAAAGATGTTCACTGGCAGTGGCTAAAATTTGCTTTTGACCGATTAATTTTCGAAGATCTGTTGCTGATTTTCCGATGAGTTCAAACAGGGAATATTCGTCTGCCTTGGATATCGGGATTTCAGGCACTACGACTCTCAGTAATTGGGCCTTGGCAAACAGTTCCAGAGGATATCGAGAACGCGTTTTCTGTGAGATTTCTATAAGTTCCCGGTGCTCAAGGGACATGAGCGTTCCCACCGTGGAGATACCCAGATGTCCGAGCCTTGCCGCCCACCATTTGCTTACGCCCTTCATTACCTGGATCGGCATGGTGCGAAACAAGAGGTCTGCAGTGGGAAGCGGCTCTGGCGGTATGACATGCCAAACCCCATCTATTGGGCGTACTTGCGGGGGAGCCGTTCCTGCAGAAAAATCCATTTCAAACTCCCAACCCTGTTTTGCAGGTGGATAGTGATTCAGCAACAAAAAAGGTTTGTGCGGTTCACCGCCTGCTCCTTCCACCGGACTACCGCCATCATGGGTTTCGGAAGAGGGAGGGGAAACGCGCCCTAACTTGATTTTGATATGGGAAATGTGCAGCTTTCCCTCCCATCCCTTTGAGAGTCTGGAAAGTTGCAGGGCGCCGTCGACCTCTCTTGAGATGAGCCTCGTCAGCTCATTAAAATCTATTGTTGTAAATGTTACCGTCATGTTATCGTTTTGAATTCCAACTCCACTTCTCCAAATACATTTACCTTGAGTTTCTGAGTCTGGGGTGAGCGTTCATCGGCCTGCCTCACCACCAAGCGCAGTTTGGAGAGGACGCCGGATTCTGGAATAAAGACTGCCTGTCCCAACGGTTTCAGAAGTGCGCCAAGCGCGGTCGCCTTCTCAAGTTTTGCGTCGTCTTCGATTTTCAGTATCTCGTAGGTTAGCTTGGCATTCACCCGGCCCGCCTCTGCGATAACTCTGGGAAGCCCCCGCCTGATGATTTCTTGAACAGCAGTTTGATGCTCCTTTGCCAGGTGCTGGCCAACAGCCGACTTCACCTTGCTTACACCGGCCGAAGTCAGGACTGTCTGCTTCTTGACAACCCGATAGTCACCCTTCTTTAGAGTAATTCCGAGAACAGCATGTATCGGTGGGAGCTCGCTGAAACCTTCGCTTTTTGACCGGTAGGGAGCACCCGCATAAATGGCTGTGGGATGCTCGTCCGAGTCCCCTGGAAAGAGCCTCTCCAGCTCTGCCGTTGTCTGTTCATCAGTTACAAAGTGTTCAGCGAACTCCTCTGAGGGCAGACCGGCGGCATAAGAAAGCTCGGCGATCCTTTTTTCCTGATTGACCTGAGATGTAACAACGGCGTCAAAGACCTCAGATACAAGTTTTGCGATGAATTCGGCAAATCCCACCTCAATTGCTTTTGGAATCTCTTCCATGGGCGTCTACCTTTCTGCTATGCCGGCAGCGGCAGATAGTCCGTCTTGAAGTTGACTCTTACCAATCCGAATATCTGCACCTGGCTACCGCTAATATCGCGATGGGTCTCTTTGGTGGTTCTGACGCTGACGCTAGTCCTGTATGTGTTGCTGGAATAGCTCCCGAAAAGGGAAATGAGCGCTCCTGTCTTTCCCTTTGAAACGCGCCGATAGGTCGAGCGATGGTAGTCACTTGCGTTTTTCTGGTAGAAGGTAGATCCGTAAGTGGTAAAGGTCAACCGGCTCTCTATAACACCGGTTTCCACCACAAGCCTCAGAATTCCCTGCTTCACCATTTCTTTCAGAAGATCGTACCGATTTGCTGCACTTCGCCTGGCGACCGCTTCAAGGATTGTATCCACTTTGGTTTGGTCAAGTGTTCCTACAGTGGCAACCTTGTTGTCGCTGGGAGCTCCGGCTTCAGCGGGCAGTTCCAGCGCCCCGTTTAGGGAATCAACATCGGCTTGAGTTAATTCTTCGCCAACCTTTAACTCTCTGGGCTCTTCCGAGTCCGGAGTGGCAGGAGGGAGAGCGGCTGCCAGGAATTGAAGCAGTTCCTCTCCGCTGATGTCATCTTTGGTGTCATTGATAAAATCAGCCAGTGATTTTGCAACACTTTGCACAAGCTGAATGTATGCCTCTGTCTGGCGCAAATTAGCAGAGACGAGCGCATCAAAAGTATCTGTGATCAGTTTTGCTGTAAATTCAGGAAATCCGATCTCATCGAGTCTTGCGGCTTCAGTGACCGCAACAGATGTTCCATTTGGCATGGCAAACCTCCTTTCTTGTTAGAAATTATTTTATAAGGATTAAGGGAGAAGAAAGAATCTCAATCCAACCGGGATGACGGTCGTCGGTGCTTTAGCCATCAATTCCTTCAATAAAGAAATCCGGTTATGCAGAAAACTCAAGTTAGGCACTTTCAACCACGAAGCGCACGAAGGGCACAAAGAGGGATTTTAAATTTATTCTACTCTGCCTTCGTGATCTTCGTGTTCTTCGTGGTTAGATAACTATCGGACACATTCAACTGGAGATTTCCAGATAACCACAAAATATTAATGTAATCTCTCCATCAATTCAGCGTATCTGCGGGCAGACCGAATCATATAATCTTTGTTCCTTTCAAGCATTTTGTCGAGAACATTACGCACCTTGCTTAGATCTAAATCTTCAATGCCCGTGTACATGTCTTTAAAAAGTTTGGGCCAGATGTTTTTAACAGCATCATCAATTGCCCGAATATCCTCTTCTTTTTCAAACGCTTTGACAATATCATCTCCCGTCATGAGATCAAGACGCTGCGATTCACCAACTACCCAATCAATGGAGAATCTGAGATTCTCTAAACAATTAGCAATATCACCCTCTTTATCTTTTCTTTCCATCAGGATTGAAATCTCTCTCTTGAATTTTGTTAAAATCTGCCACCGGAAAGCCCTTCCCAGTTTCAGCATATGCCCTAGTTTCCGAAGCTCACGTCCCTGTTCGATCTCATTTTCTGGAATTTTATCAACAAAAAGGAAGTAAAATTCCATCGAGCCATCGCTGAAAAGACGGGAACAATGCAAGATGACATGATAGTCTTTTTTTGTGCTGGAGGAATATAGAATAGGGATTCGTGGTATCGGGATCCTGTTCAAGGCCGCCGCGCGCATACTCTCACTAAGGGCTTTGAGCCACGAATCCTTATAATGCTCCTCAAGCCCATCCTTTAATTTTTCCATTGTGCATTCTCCGGTTCCATACCCAAAAATATTTAATGATTCGCCTTCTTTCAGGCCACATTTGATGTCGTCGGGCACCCAACCGGTTTTTAT
>JARRJQ010000380.1:3679-4662 GCA_037388985.1 Desulfobacterales bacterium
GTCGTCGGGCACCCAACCGGTTTTTATTAATTCTTCGACCTGGTCAGCATTCATAGACAGGGTCATATAACTTGTGTACCATTTAGTCCTGATTTTGCGCCTCACTTTGAGCTGGAAGGCTTTTGCAATCTGATCTGCCAGCTCCCGCAGTCGCTCTTTTGAATTTGCCAGTGCAGGATTTATATTATCAAAAAGGAGTTTAAGAAATTGTTCCATCTTTTTCCCATCGGTTACCGGAACTGCCTGCCATTCCTGAAGTGGCAAAGGCGGCTGGTCATCTAAGGTATGAAGACAGATTAGACGTTTTGGTAGATCTTTAATTGTTGCCGCAAAAAATCCGGCCTCAAACAGACACCAATCCCACTCTTCAGACGGATCCGTGTAAAGAAGTAGCAACCAGTCCGCCCGTTTGAGTTTATCATAGATTTCAGAAGCCCAGGGAACACCGGCACTAATTCTCTCGGAAACGGTAATTTCCAGATTGGTGGCACCATACAATTCAAGTGCATCCGTGATTTTTTCTGCGGCTTCCCTATCTTTGCCCTTGTGGCTTATAAAAATCTTTAAGGCCCGAGTTTTGTCGCTCGGCCGATCCTGAACCATGATTTCGCCCATGATGCTCCTCCTTCCTTATAAGTAGGGTATTTACCTCATATCTTTTTATACTATTTTAACGGCTCACAAAAAAATCGAATATCCATTTTTTCTCTTTCGTAAGCGGAAGTCATTTTCTGGCAGGCGGTTAAATTCAAATCAGCGCTCAAGGAGGGTTCAATTTTTATGAAAATTGTAATGATCACGAAAGCCAATAGAGGCTCTTATCTACCAATCACGTATTAAGCCTTAAACAATAAAATCTAAGACGGCCGCAGAACCTTATTGATTATGTTTTGGGTTATTGCATTTAACTCATCCGTGATTCGCTGCTTTTCCTTCTCACTCAAATCCTGCTCTCCAAGCAATTTTTTCAGCTCCTCGGCCTC
>JARRJQ010000381.1:0-3649 GCA_037388985.1 Desulfobacterales bacterium
CCCGGGATGTGGCGCTGCGATTGCCATAAAATTTGCGCTGAAAGCACTGGGTGAAAAAACGATCATGGTCATTCCGGCCAGCTGCGCCTCGATTATTGTGGGACCCTATCCGCAGTCGGCGGTAACCATTCCGATATTGCACACGGCATTTGCAACCGCCGGTGCTGCAGCCAGCGGCGTCCGCGCAGCACTGGACATCAAAGGCGATACTGAAACTACCGTGCTGTCATGGGCCGGTGACGGGGGGACCTTCGACATCGGATTTCAATCGCTCAGCGGTGCGGTTGAACGCAATGAAGATTGCATTTTTGTCTGTTACGACAATGAAGCCTATATGAATACCGGTGTGCAGCGCAGTTCATCAACGCCTTACGGTGTGCGCACAACGACCACCCCGGGTGAAGACTGGAAAAAGACGCGCAAAAACAATATTATGGAAACCATGGCCGCTCATCGAATCCCTTACGCAGCCAGTGCCAGCATTGCTTTTCCGGAAGACATGATTGCCAAGTTTCAAAAAGCCAGGGAAAAAAGAGGCGGCGCCCGGTTCATTCATGTTTTTGCCTCCTGTGCCACCGGCTGGGGTTCCCCGTCCGACCTGTCAGTTAAAATCGCGCGGCTGGCTGTGCAGGCCAATATTTTTCCCCTGTATGAGATCGAAAACGGAACCCGATATACGCTGAATTACCAAGGGGATCGCCGGGTTGAAGATTATTTGCAAACCCAGGGACGGTTTAAGCACCTCGGCAAACAAAATATCTCCCGGATTCAAAGCATGGTGGATGAAGACTGGGATAATTTGTTGCGCAAAGCAAATGAGATGTAAACCCGGCCAGTAAATTCAGTTTTACGGATCAAGACCGCTTTACCATCGTGGCAATAGGCAGAGAGAGGTATGATGACACCCATCAAGGGCTACAAGAAGCTGACCAATGAGAAATGGCTAAACCTGTTTGAGGTGAACTACACCGCCAAAAACGGGGATGATAAATCCTGGAAAATTGCGTCCCGGCACAAGCAGCCTAAATGCATGACGGGCCACTATGACCGGCCGGATGCTGTGGTGATTGTGCCGTTTCACACGCCAACCGAAAAAATGGTGATCATCCGGGAGTATCGGGTGCCCTTAAATGATTATGAATACGGTTTTCCGGCCGGGCTGGTGGATGCAGGCGAATCCGTCGAACAGGCTACCCGTCGTGAGTTGATGGAAGAAACCGGATTAAGCGTCAGCCGTTTAATAAGGAGCAGCCCCGCCATTTACTCCAGTGCCGGTATGAGCGACGAATCGATTGCCATGGTTTATGTGGAATGTGAAGGTGAGCCATCCAGCACCGCTAATACCGATTCCGAGTTGATTGAAGTTTTGTTTGTCTCACCCTCCGAGGCCGCGGGTCTACTTTCCGATAAAACGCTAAAGTTTGATGCCAAAACCTGGCTGGAGATCTCTCACTTCGCTGCCGACAGAGGTTTCGCGAGCAGCCCGGACCGTTAAAAGAGTCATGAATTCCCGATATCCAAATGCCAATCAGGCCTATCCAAATTACACCTCCGCTATTGTCGTAATTTCTATTTATATTGCCGCCCAGATGCTGTCTGATGTCGGAAGCCTCAAAATCGCCTGGGTTGCTGGATTCAGTATCGATGCCGGCACTTTTATCTACCCCATCACATTCACCATTCGGGACCTGGTCCATAAACAGCTCGGAAAAGCAGCCGCGCGCACCGTAATTATTCTGGCAGCGATCATTAATCTTTTTATGGCGGCTTTCTTTCAATTTGCCGCCTGGTTGCCTCAGAATCCCTCCTGGGGACTGGGTAAGCAATTTGCAACCATCCTCGGTCCGGTGTGGCGAATCGTCATCGCCAGCATTATTGCCGAAGTCATCAGCGAGCTGGTCGACACCGAAGCATACCACGTGTGGGTCACCCGTATCACGCAAAAATACCAGTGGGCGCGCGTGCTCTTTAGCAATGCCATTAGCATCCCCGTTGACAGCTTGATTTTTTGCTGGGGGGCATTCGGCTTTGCGCTGCCCGGATCGGTTGTCTGGTCCATATTTTTGGCCAATGTCATTGTGAAAGGCTTGGTCACGGTCGTTAGTCTGCCCGCCATTTATCTGGTGAAAGAGAAGCCGGCCGGGGAATTTATAGCGCATCCGAGACCATCTGCATCTTTGCAATAAAGACAGAGGGCAAATTGAGTGTTATATTTAATGTAAGGAGATAACGATGAAGTTTATTTGTCCGGTATGTAAAACAGCCGGCCAGATTGACTCAGACGATTCGCTTCAGCCGGTCACCCAAACAGCCTGTAACAAATGCGGTACGCAATTGTCCATCGAGACCGAATCAGGCCGGGCACAGATTCTGTCAGCCGGATACGGTCTGCCGAGGGAAATGAGGTCATCGGCGCCATCAGATCGCCGGTCGAAAGATGCGGCATTCTCGGGATTATCTATGCAGTCCGGGGATAAAAGCAAAAGAGACTATCCGGCTATTGCTGTATTTGTGTTGGTGCTATGCGCACTGATAGCAACCGGCGTGTATTTTTCTTTACGTGTTGAGCGGGGCATCCTGAATCAGCCACTGAAAATGTTTTCCAAATGGGTCGACGACGTTTCACGGCAAGGCAAAACGATTTTGGATGAATTTCAGAAAACCCGCCAGCCCAAAAGCAAATCATCCCGCCAGGCGCAGAAGCATTTGCGCAAAGGCTATGATTATTACAAGGAAAACCGGCTTGAAGAAGCCATTGCTGAACTGAGTCAGGCAATTGAAATCGAGCCGCAAAATTTCCAAGCTTATTTCTGGCGAGCCCGCGCATTTATGCACAAGGGACAATTCGAAAATGCGATTGGGGATTTTAACACGGTGCTGGATTTAAATCCCGCTTACAGCCCGGCCTATGATAACCTCGGCTGGCTGTTTATGCGCCGCAATGAATTTGATCAAAGTCTTGCATACCTGAATCGATCCATTGAGTTGAAGCCGGAAAACGGTTGGGCGTACTATATGCGAAGTCACATTTTTTTCAAAAAGGGGGACCTGAAGAACGCCCTGGAAAATGCGCAAACCGCCTGCAAATTCGGTTACAGAGACGCCTGCCGGGACGCCGAAAGCTATCAATCTCAGCTGAAAGGCAAAGGATAATCTGTGCAATGTCGCCAGATGACTATTATCAGATCCTGGAGGTGGATCAAACGGCAAGCACCAGGCAAATCAAAGACGCTTACCGCAAACTTGCATTCAAATATCACCCGGATCGAAACAGTAAAAATCCGGCGGCCGCCGAAAAAATGAAAGACCTCAATGAAGCCTATGCCGTTTTGTCGGATCCTGTCAAGCGTCGTGAATATGACACCCTGAGGCAACATTACGGCTCATCGGCCTATAGCCAGTTCAGACAAAACTATTCCGAGCAGGATATTTTCAGCGGCTCAGACATCAATCAAATTCTTGAACAGATGGCCCGGGCATTCGGTTTAAGGGGGTTTGATGAAATTTTCAAGGAATTTTACGGGCAGGGGTATCAGCATTATGAATTCCGCAAGCCCGGTTTCTTTGCAAAGACCTATTACTTTTCTGGTCCCCGACAGACCCGCGGCATGAATTATGCCGGCTTTCCGATGCAGGGTGGCGTCGGCAA
>JARRJQ010000382.1:0-6268 GCA_037388985.1 Desulfobacterales bacterium
GCGAGGCGGGGCACCCGGTTCCCGACCAGCGAGGCGTCCATGGCACGGAGCAAATCCTTTCTTTGGTTGAAAAAGCCGGTGAACGCGATCTGATCATCTGTTTGATCTCCGGCGGTGGCTCGGCGCTTTTGATCGCTCCGGCTCAAGGCATAGCGCTTGAAGACAAACAAAATGCCACAAAACTTCTGTTGGCGTGTGGAGCGACAATTCATGAGTTTAACACCGTGCGCAAACATCTCTCCCGGGTCAAAGGCGGCAGACTCTCGCAGATGGCCTATCCGGCTACCGTTACCAGTTTGATCCTTTCCGATGTGGTCGGAGATGATCTGGACGTGATTGCTTCCGGGCCAACGGTACCTGATTCTGGCACTTTTCAAGATGCCCATAAAATACTCAAAAGCTATAACATCTGGGATCAGCTCGCGCCATCCGTACGCAGTCATATCGAAAAAGGCGTCGCGGGCGAGAAAGAGGACACACCAAAATCAGATAATCCGGCCTTTAAACGCTGCTCCCAAGTGCTGGTTGGGGCGAATCTTCAGGCATTGGAGGCAGCCGGCCAGGAGGCGCATAAGCTCGGATATCGCCCGTTAATTCTTTCTTCCAAAGTGGAGGGTGAGGCACGTGAAGTGGCCAAGTTTTATACGGCCGTTGCCAAAGAAATTCTCGACTCGAACAATCCGATTGAACCCCCGGCGTGTGTGCTCTGCGGAGGGGAAACCACCGTAACTCTTCTTGGCGACGGTCGCGGCGGCCGCAACCAGGAGTTTGCGCTGGCCGCTGCCCTGGCCATCGATGGATGGGATCATATCGTTGCCCTGGGCGGCGGGACCGATGGAACCGACGGCCCGACAGACGCCGCCGGGGCGATCGCCGACGGCACAACGGTGGCCAGGGCGCGTGAAAGCGGCCTGGACCCGAAAGATTTCCTTCAGCGCAATGATTCTTACCGTTTTTTTCAGAAGCTGGATGACCTGGTAATGACCGGACCGACCCGCACAAATGTGATGGATATGTATTTGCTGCTAGTGTGCCGTCCCAGAAATAATTTACAAAATTAGAGTCGGCCATGTCATTTCCCGCAAAGGCGATCTGAACTCTAAGTTGCCTGTGACCCGATATTTGGAATTCAACTCCAGATATGAGTTGATTATAATATTTCGGTGCCCATCATCCCAAATATCGGGTCACGGCGTAACTCGCGGGTAAATCATTGGCATATCGCGTTTTGAGCACCATTAGATAATAAATAGATGCGAAATCCCGCTTTGCGGGGTGAGAAAATAACATGCCCGTCTGGCAGCTTCTTAGATTGGCCGATATTGTAAATTATTTCTGGGACACGATATTAGTGGGGGGTGCAAAAAAAGCGTGAAGGGCAGCGCTCGATTATTTTAAATGCGGCTTGTGCTTCAAATGCCTCCCTGCAGATCCATCCAGCAACCAGATTAATTCTCCGCCGCGGGGCTGGATGATCTGGGCCGGATAGCGGTTCGGCTGAAAGTTTCCCTCCAGGACCGCCTTTACCGCATCTGCTTTGTCTCCGCCGGCAACCAGAAACAGGAGGCAAGCCGCAGAGTTCAGCACAGGAGCGGTCAGCGTAAGTCTAAAGGTTCGTAATTTTTCGACCCAATTGGCCAGCACAAGACGTTGGGTTTCTTTTAGCGCGGGTGTTCCGGGAAACAGGGAAGCGGTATGGCCGTCGGCTCCCATACCCAGCAACACAAAATCAAAACGGGGCAGCTCACCTGCCCGGATTTTAAAATACTTTTGAATTTGCAGCTCGTAGTCGGCTGCCGCCTTTTCGGCATCAGCGTCTTCGCTGCGAAACCGGTGAATATTGGTTGATGGGATCGGTGCTTGCGACAGCAGCGTATGATAAGCCATCAGGTAGTTGCTGTCCGGATGGTCCGGTGGAACGTGACGTTCATCGCCCCAGAAGAAATGGATGCGCTGCCAGCAAATCCGGTCGGCCAAAGCCGCTTCTTTTGCCAGCAGTGAGTATAGTCTTTTAGGGGTGGAACCGCCGGACAAGGCAATTGAAAAAGTAGCCTGCTTTTGCAGGCAATCCGAGACGTGTTCAACTAGGGTTTCAGCCGCCGCCCTGCTCAGCGCTTCCAGGTCAGCAAGGATTTGAATTTTATAATTTTTTAATACCATGACAACAGCCTTATTTTAGATAGCTTGATGCTGACAGCTTTGCATGCCATCTGATGGAGGCAAACTCTAAAAATATAAGGATTAAATTGCCGATTCGCAATTTCAGCAGCCGGTAAGAGACTGCTGGAAAGAAATTCAGTATTTTGCGATAACCTAAACGACCACAGGGAGATACAAAAATGTTACCTAAAGTGAATCCAATCACGACCAAAAGCTGGCAAATTCTCGGCCGCCATTACGTGAAAATGAAAAAGGTGCACATGAAGACTCTATTTGCCGAAAATCCGCAAAGATTTGAAAAGTTTTCCAGCCGGTTCAACTATATGCTTATCGATTATTCTAAAAATAGAATCACTGAGGAAACCCTCAAGCTGTTAATTGCTCTGGCAGAAGACTGCGACTTAAAGGGGGCCATCGAAAATATGTTCAGCGGCGAAAAAATCAATGAGACCGAAAATCGCGCCGTACTGCACATCGCTTTGCGCAACCGGAGCAATACACCGATCCGGGTCCACGGAAAAGATGTGATGCCGGAGGTCAACATCGGCATCGGCGGATCGGACCTGGGACCGGCCATGGTAACCCAGGCTTTAAAACCGTATGCCCGAGAAGGCCTGGCCGTTCATTTCGTTTCCAACATCGATGGAACGCATCTTACCGAGACATTGAAACCGTTAAATCCCGACACCACTCTTTTTATGATCGCTTCTAAAACATTTACCACCCAGGAAACCATGACCAATGCATTTTCGGCCAGACAATGGTTTTTAAATAAAGCCGGAGACCCGGCGCATGTGGCCCGGCATTTTGTAGCGATTTCAACCAATGCGCCGGCGGTGGAAAAATTCGGCATTGATCAAGACAACATGTTTATTTTCTGGGACTGGGTCGGGGGCCGTTATTCTTTATGGTCGGCAATCGGTTTATCGATTGCATGCTATATCGGATATGAAAACTTCACGGAGTTATTGCAAGGGGCTTTTGAAATGGATCAGCACTTTAAGACAGCGCCTTTTGAAAGCAATATCCCGGTGATATTGGCTTTGATCGGGATCTGGTACACCAATTTCTTCGGTGCGCAAACCGAGGCCATTCTGCCCTATGATCAGTACATGCACCGATTCCCGGCTTATTTTCAACAGGGCAACATGGAAAGCAACGGAAAATCGATCGATCGCAATGGGAAAAAAGTGGATTACCAGACCGGGCCCATCATCTGGGGCGAACCGGGAACAAACGGTCAACATGCATTTTACCAGCTCATTCACCAGGGTACCCGATTAATTCCGGCCGATTTTTTTGCACCGGCCGTCAGCCACAACCCCTTGGGTGAGCATCATCTGATTTTACTGTCGAACTTCTTTGCCCAGACCGAAGCGCTTTTAAATGGAAAAACCAAAGAGGCGGTGACCGCCGAGTTGAAAAAAGAAGGGAAAACCGATAAAGAAATTCAAAAACTGCTGCCCCACAAAATGTTCGAAGGCAATCGGCCGACCAACTCGATTCTTTTCAAAAAGCTGACCCCCAACGTATTGGGAAGCTTGATTGCCATGTACGAGCATAAGATCTTCGTGCAGGGGGTGATCTGGGACATTTTCAGTTTCGACCAGTGGGGCGTAGAGCTCGGCAAGCAGTTGGCAAAAAAGATCCTGCCCGAACTGGCAGACGATAAACCGATAAATACCCATGACAGTTCAACCAACGGACTGATCAACGCCTATAAAAAGATGAGAAGCTAAAGAGTTAAAGAAAGGAGAATGACGAAAATGAAGATGAAAAAATGGGTGATTGTGTTTGCATCCCTGCTGCTGTTTTTAACCGGTTGTGCCCAGATGAATAGCAACACGGCCAACACCGCTGTTTCACCGGTCATCGATCGCATCCAGCAGGCACAGGCGCTTGTAGTCGGCATGGCCGGAAACATGCCGCCGTTGAACATGACCACCAAAGAGGGTGAACTGATCGGCTATGAAGTCGATCTTGCCAAAGCCATGGCAAAGGGCATGGGGGTCAATGCCAAACTGGCGGTTATCCCTTTTGCCGAACTGTTGCCCGCTTTACAGTCGGGCAAAATTGATATGATTCTGTCAAATATGACCATTACCCCCAAACGCAACCTCAAAGTGGCTTTCGTCGGACCGTACTTCACTTCCGGCAAAGCATTCCTGACCAAAATCAAGACGCTTGCCATGGCAAACAAACCGCAGGACCTTGAAGTCAAAAATATCAAACTGGTTGAGCCTTTAAGCGCAACCAGTCAGGCATTTGTCGAAGAAGCCATGCCGGACGCCACGCTGGTTACCGCCAATGGCTATGATGAGGCCGTAAAGATGGTGCTCGAGGATAAAGTGCAAGCCATGGTGGCGGATTATCCGATTTGCGTGGTGTCTGTTTTCCGCTACCCGAACCAGGGGTTGTTATCTGTGGTTACTCAGTTGACCTATGAGCCGATCGGTGTGGGGGTGCCGGCGGGTGATCCGTTGCTGGTCAACTGGGTAGAAAATTTTATGGGGATCGCCGAGAAAACCGGTTTGCTGGGGAAATTAAGGGAAAAATGGTTTCAGAAAACGGACTGGTTGCAGCGGCTGCCATGATCCGGCTTTTGAAGTGGTTTTAAAACCCCATCTAGCGTCCGATAGCTGTGTTGTCCCGCGAATTGAAATACTCACGTACTTACTGTGTACGCTCCGTTTTCAATCCAAGCTTGCGGCGAGCTCAGCCGAGCCGGGACGCTTGTTGAGCACCTTTAATTAAAAAGCATCAGATGCGAAATCCCGCCAATAATGGCGGGGTTGAACTCCATAATTCTGATAAAAATAGATGTGAAATCCCGCCTGAGGCGGGGTTAAGCACCTTTAATTAAAAAGTATCAGATGCGAAATCCCGCCAGATAGCGGGGCTCTCGAACGCGATCTGACGTTTTTAAACCACTTCTAAGAAAAAACGGGGTTGCGTTATGCGTGAAACCATCGATTCTACTAACGCATGCACGTCTAACTCGTAACGCGCAACACGTAATACGCAACAATCCAAAATCTTTACCTTGTGGAATGCCGCCAGAGGCGGCCCTCCTATGGAGGATTCCACAGGGCGGGTTCCAAAATCATTTTTCTCCCACAAACTCCCCGTCTTTAAACAGGCCGGTGAGTTTTCGGCCATCCGGATAGGTCAGTGTCCCCTGCCCGGACCGCTCGCCGTTTTTAAATTCCCCGGTGTATTGCATGCCGTCGGGATAGAACAGGGTCCCCTGCCCGGTGCGTTCACCGTGCTCGAAGTCGCCCACGTACCGGCGGCCATCCGGGTAAAACAGGGTGCCTTTCCCATGGCGCTGATCGCTTTTAAAATCACCGATGTAACGTCGGCCGTCCGGATAGGTCAACTCACCCCGGCCGTTGCGCTCGCGATGTTTCCATTGGCCGACGTATTTGGTACCATCCGGCCAGGTGTAAGTACCTTCGACGACTTCATTTTGCTGCCAGACGCCTTCGAGTTTGCGACCGCCGGGCAAAATAAACACACCTTTACCGTGGCGCAGGCCCTCTTTGAAATGGCCGGTGAACTTCTGGCCGGTGGAATAGACCATGGTACCGTAACCGTTGACGCAATTGCCCTCGATACATTCATCGGCCGTTGCGAGCATCGGAAATACCAGAAATAATAATATGAACCATGTTTTCTTCATTTTCATCATTCCTTGTATTTTGCCTATTGGATCAGACTTTAAGTATGCGGTTATGCAGGAAGCCTTTCAACCACGAAGGGCACGAAGGACACAAAGGGGCTCTGTCAATTTATTCATCCTGCCTTTGTGATCTTCGTGCTCTTCGTGGTAAGATCACTGTCGCACGTATACCACTGGAACTTTCCAGATAACCACGTTTGCGTATTTTTATTTACTACAGCCTGGTTACCATCACCACCCTGGGATATGGTGATGTTACGCCGGTAAGCTATTTAGCCGGATCGATGGCCGTTCTCGAAGCCGTTGTCGGCCAGCTGTATCTGGTCGTTCTTGTTTCCTGGCTCGACGGCAAGTAAGTATAAAGATAGTACAAGCGTGCGTAAAATCTTCTATAAGGCTTAGGTCGCGGGCAGTAAATAAAAATAC
>JARRJQ010000383.1:0-3632 GCA_037388985.1 Desulfobacterales bacterium
TTTTGCATGGCGACGGTAATCGGCCGGGTTTGTACCAGAAAAATGTTATCGGGATACGATAAGGCCTCATCAACAGCCCACTCCATGTCTTGGGGTGCGCCGTAATGGGCCTCCAGCCTTTTGGCCAATTCGGCCACCTTCAGGGCCTCTTCATCCGAGAGGCTGGCCAGCTGCCTTTTTCCCGCGGGGACATCCGCCATTACCACGCCTTGGTCGGAAAATTGGATCAGCTTTTCTTTGGTGGAAACTTTCTTGTCTATCAGGGTGAGTGTTTCTTTATCCACGATAAATTTGTCGGGCACCACCACGCCCTGCACAATGCTTTCCCCGAGGCCCCAGTTGCCCTCCAGAACGATTTTCGAGGTGTCGCCGGTAATAGGATGAGATGTAAAACCCACCCCTGCAGACCGGGCCCGGGTCATCCTCTGAACCGCAACCGACATAGAAGTCCCTGTCTTAGGCAGTTCGTGCTTGACCCGGTAGGAAATGGCCTGAGTCGTAAATTGGCTGGACCAGCACAGCTTGGTTTTATCCAGCAAATCCCTCTTTCCGGCCACATTCAGAAAGCTCTCGAACTGCCCCGCAAAACTGGAGCTGGCCGAGTCTTCCGCCACCCCGCTGGATCGGACGGCAACGGCCATGTTCTTTTTCCCACATTTCTCACAAAGCATTTCGTAGTAAGAGCTGATGGCGTCTCCAATATACTGGGGAATTTCTTTTGTTTCAATGATGTGGCGGATTGCTTGGCTGGCCTCCTGATACTGCGAAACATTTTTAAGGCCTTCTTTAAATTTATTGAGATATTGATTTATTTCATCGGCTGCGCCGGTTTCCCCCATGAATTTTTCATAGGCCTCTGTCGTGATAGCAAATCCATCCGGCACAGGCACCCCGATCCTCATCATTTCACCCAGATTGGCGCTTTTCCCTCCAACCTTTGGCACTAAATTCCGATCGATTTCATCGAACCATAAAATGAGTCTTGCGCCCATAAGCCCTTTCCTTGAAAAAGTGAGTTGATTCTTACGACACACAAAAATCAAGCCTTGAGATATCCCCTCCATTATCGTGCGAATGCATACACAATAAGTATTCCTGCGCAATTATGGTTGAAATCAGCACCTTAACCAATCAATGCATCAGCAATACCTCTATGGAGAATAACCGGCTACAAGGCCGCTTTGAACGCATCCTCATAGAGATCAACGATGTTTTGTTTTCCGGGTGGCACGTATTCCGCGAAGATCCACAGGTTTATAATCTTTAATTCATCGTTTTCATCTCTGGTCAGTTTGTAGTGGGCTGTAAACATCTGCTCTATGATCTCACCAGTGTCCTTAATGGCAAATTTTGCATTCAAAAGCACACCGACAAGACCCTGTTTTTCATCGACGGCGATGTGCTCGGGCAGTAGTGTCTCCTGAATGCCTGGGTGTGATGAGGAAATGCGTAGGAACTGTTCACGATCGACTACTATTAGCATGGGAAAGTATGTAGCTATTTTTATGTCCGGAGAATAATATCTATTCATCTCGTTTATGGTCTTAGGATCCTGGGCAATCGTGCTGTAAGATTTGAAGTACCCGTTGTCCTCATTCGTGAAAAAATCCACTATTTCATTGTAGTCAAACTGCATGTCTGTACCCTCCTTTCTTATGATAAAGATTTGCTCAGCCCATAATCGAATTTTTTGATGTCAAAAGTTGTGTACTGATTTCAACCTTCATTCATTCCTCAATGATAAACTTGGCACTCCAGATCTCCAAAACAATAAGCATAGATCACACCGAAATGACTTCCTTCCGTCGAATCCGGTGAGGATTGGCCTTTATATAAGGGCAGGTTTGAGCTTTAGACAACTTTGAGTGCCGTTGCATACCCTTCCTTTACGGCATTTAACAATGCCATCCCACCTTTGACATGCTCCTTTTCTAGTTTTTCCCCGAGAAGATACAATGTCTTTAGCTGCTCAATGATCGGAGCCAATGCTTCCAGATAAACCGCCGCAGGTTCTCGTCGTGAACGCGAGCTTTCGAAGATGGAAGCTGCCGCTAATATTCCGCTTTTGAGCGCAACCCCGATACCTTCAAAGCTGATGGGGAAAAGCAATCCCGCCGCATCACCGATCAACAACGCATTTCCCTTGGCCGGACTAAAAGAACTTGAGATCAGTTTTTCGTGGAGCCGGGGAATCATGCAGGCATCTTTCCAAATCGGTTTACTCTCACGATGAAAACCATATTCGATGAGGGTCTCTATTATTTCCGGCCTCAGCTGCTTTACCCCGCTGCCTTCAATGAGAAAGCAGTCGCCTTTATGGTTGACGCAGAATCTGGGTCGAGGACGAGATTTAGGAAAAAACCAATGAAGATAGTCTTTATCTAAATCTAAAGATCCTTCATAGCATTCTCGGATGGGCACCGAATATCGAACCTTGAGATCCGGGAATAAAAATTTTCTTACTCTTGAGCATGCCCCATCTGCACCAATTAAATAGTCCGTTTTGAGCTCTTCTCCAAAATCTCGGTCCTTAATATGGATTCCGAATTTGCCCTTAGTTTCTGCTATTTTGATTACTCTGGCGCTATCCCATAACTCCGCACCCGCATCCTGGGCCTTTTTGGCAAGCCAGTGATCCAGATCTTTTCTCCAGGCAATAAGCGTTTTCCATTCCAAGCTTTTTGGTTCCAGCCCGGGAACATGGAACATCTGACCAGACAATTCATAAGGAGGTATCAAAACTTGCCGTGGGATTTGGCCAAATTCCTGTTGAATTAGGTCTCGTGCCATAGGTCCGGCTATCATACCTGTACATACCTTATCGCGGGGAAGTCTCTTTTTTTCCAAAATGAGTGTTTTTAAGCCCTGCTCGGCGCATGCCTTCGCAGCTGCTGAACCACCTGGACCTGCGCCTACAATGATAACGTCCCACATAAAAAAACTCCCAAACTGAAAAAGGTCATGGTCATCCTTAACCCTATGAAGTGCGGTCAAAGGCGCAACAACAAATCAAATACGCTCTTTATTCGTTTCCATTAATTGCACAAAGCCGTCTAACAAAGCCTGGGCAAAAACAGATTCCTCCAGATTTGCATCTATTTCCACAATTTCGACCCTTGGTTTGACCAGCCGCTTTACCTCATCAATGAAAATCTTGTCTTCTTCTGGACAATAAAGTACGCCACCTGGAGGATCAAAGCCGGAGAACCCCTTGAGTGGAATAAAAAATTTGACCGGCCCCTTTGCTCTGTTCAGCTTTTCCGCAACCGTACGGGCGGTTAAGGCCAACTCTTCCTCATTTAGACGCGTTCCCATCCTCAATTCGTCCAGTTTCAAAACCCTGGGGCGGGAGGCATACTTGGCTGCATTTTTACGGGTGGAGCCACACCCTGTCTGATTTAAACCACAGGGGGCAATAACCATCGGAATGCCTCGACGGCCCGCCATTTCCAGTCGGTTAGGCCCTCCTGGCCGGTTTCCTTCGAAAAGCTCATCGCTTACTCCCATTAGGGCGATATCCACGACACCGTCAAAAAATCCCTGCCCGATCAATTCCTCCATAGCCCGGTCGCTAAACCCGTTGACAGAGAAACTGACCGCCTCGTAGCCTCTCTTTTCCAGCCCCTGGCGCA
>JARRJQ010000384.1:0-3622 GCA_037388985.1 Desulfobacterales bacterium
CGCCTTGTTTTTCAAAAGCGACCCTTTGATCGGCGCTTTTAAGATCAAAGCCCCGGCCGAAAATGCAATGATGGATTTTTCGACAGATATGGCTGCCATATTCCTGGTTGAATCTATTCAATAATGTGCGAGCCATCCGGTGCGCACAGTCTTTCTCGTTTTGATCATTGTCCCATTTCTGCCGGCAGCGGCCGAAAACAGAACTCATGACCATAACGCCGCCGGTGTACCCGCCGCACGACCCCTCGCAGGAAAGGCCGCCACCGGCCGTAAGGCCGCTTCCCGCTTTAAATACCGCATCATTTTGGATATCCAGAGCATCCTGAATGGCCGCGATGGTACACTGGCAGCAGCCCGTAATGGTTTTTTCATATTCAAAACCCAGGGCCCGTGCCCGCTCAATGACGGTTGTTTCAGGCGCTTTGACAGTTTTCATAGCCTGAGTCCTCCGATTACGGAATCCGTAAGTGACCTCAAGCCAATCGGATTCAACTGATAAACGGCCAAGGGGAGGTCAATCGACTTTTACCACCAGGGCAGCGCCGGTATCGCCGGCCGCACAACCGACCAGCAGGCCATAACCGCCGCCGATAATGACCAGCTCCTCGATGAGTTCGATCAGCAGACGCATGGTGGTCGGTCCCTGGGGATGGCCGTAAATTAGAGAGCTACCGTAATTGTTCAAAATCTTTTCATCAATGCCCAGTAGCTTTTTGATGACCAGGTCGTTGATCGTAAAAGGGTTATGCATTTTCACCGCCGACAGGTCGGATACCTTAATGTCGGCATTTTTCAGCGCGGCTTGCGACGCCGGAGTCGGCGCTTCAGGCATACAGGCCTTCTCAGCGCGGGCAAACCCGTAAGCGATAATTTGAATGGCAACCGAGCTGTCCGCAGAAAGTTCCCGGGCCTTTTCCCTGGAGGTGACGATCATGCCGGCATTGCCGTCAGCCGGATGCGTTTGGGCGCCAAAGGTCAAAACACAACCCGGTTGGGTTTTCAGCCTGGCCAGGCCCTCTGTGGTGCAGGGGATGATACCTTCATCTTCTTCGACGATGATTGTTTGTTTTTTGGAAACCGTTATCTCAACAGGAATCATATACCGTTTTTGGAACTCCCGGTCGTTTTTAAGAGAGTCGGTATATTTGTTGTAACGGCTGACCGCCATGGCATCGGACTGTTCACGGGTGAAACCGTGCTTTTTGGCCACATTTTCAGCCGTGCCGGCGGGGCTCGTTTCGGCCGTCGGATCCCAGCCGAAACCGTCTACGATCCAGCTTTCAAACTCCGGCTTGCCGCCTGGGCCTGCCGGATTCGGCCACAGAAGATTGGGCCCATTGGACATGCGGTCGGTGCCGACCACCAGTACATTTTGATGGCTGCCCGATTGAATGCAGTTGGCCGCATAGTTAACCGACACGGTTGAGGTGGCGCAGGCCTGAGCAACGCGCGGACCGCTGATCCGGGGGTTTCCCAGCAGGTTGGCGAAATGGGGGGCATCGTAAAACCACCACCGCTGGGGAATGGTGCAGCCATAAACAATACCGTCGAAAAGGTCAGCTGTAAGGCCTCGTAGTTGCATGAATGTTTTGGCGGTGGCCGCGGCCAGCTTCGCGGAATCTTCGTTCTGGAAGGATCCCTGCCACCTGCAAAAAGGTGAACTCCAGTATCCCCTGAAGGGAACAAAAGCGCGTGTGATCATCATTCCTCCTTCTGGTCTGTTCACTGGCCGGCTGCCCGGCTCCGGGCATCCGTCAGCATCTGTGCGATCATCATTGTTTATTCAAAACGACAGTTCGCGCATCCTGCGCAAAAAAAGATTATTTAATGGTATTGATGGGTTTTGTCAAATATTAATGCGGGACAAACTTATTGACACACCAATATCCATGACATATGGTCGGATGAAGAAAAAGCAAAGCCTTTTTCTTATAATCCCATGTAATTTAAGCATCTTAGAAGCCTTAAGTTCTATTTTTTAGGTCCACGCAGAACGTGGCCGGTCTTTTCCATCGCAGTTCTTGGGCAGTGCGCGAATAAATATTTACCACCGGGCAAAGCAGGTGTCAGTTAGCGAACGCTAGCCCGGACGAAACGTGGCGGGAATACTTGAAACAAAAGGAGGTGATACCCTTAAGCACGGTAGAACTCGGAACCACCCATCATCTAATTTAACCCAACCAAAAGGAGGTTATTATGAAAAGGGCGTTTGTTTTCGGAATCGCACTGGCGCTAATACTCGGCATCGGCCTTACAGCGGACACTTTCCAATCCACTGCCCAGGCGAAGACGGTCTTTGTCACTATCGGCACCGGAGGCATCACAGGGGTCTACTACCCCACCGGCGGATCGGTATTTAATGTCAATGCCGTCATGGCTCGCGACCTGGAATTCGGCATTGTTCAATCAGACCGGCAATATCAAGCATGGTACGGCCTGGCGGAATGGAAAGACAAGGGCAAACAGAAAGACCTGCGGGCCGTGTTTACCATTCACCCGGAAGCGATCACCCTTGTCGCTGCCGATGATGCAGGGATCAAGAGTATCCAGGATCTAAAAGGCAAAAGAGTCAACATCGGCAATCCGGGATCGGGACAGCGTCAGAATTCCATCGACGCGCTGACTGCTGCGGGGATCGATTGGCAAAAGGACCTTCAAGCAGAAAGTGTTGTAGCCGATGAGGCTCCGGGCCTTCTGCAGGACGGGCGAATCGACGCCTATTTTTACACTGTGGGACACCCGAGTGGAAATATCAAGGAGGCCACGGCCGGGCGAAGGAAGGTGCGCATCATCGATGTCGTGGGTCCGGGATTGGACAAACTCATCTCTGAAAAGCCCTATTACGCAAAGGCCATCATTGAAATGTCTAACTATCCCGGCGCGCTTAATAAGGAAGATGTGCATACCTTTGGGGTAAAGGCGACCTTCGTCACTTCCGCCAAAGTTCCCGATG
The DNA here is from genome assembly GCA_037388985.1 of Desulfobacterales bacterium. Taxonomy (GTDB): domain Bacteria; phylum Desulfobacterota; class Desulfobacteria; order Desulfobacterales; family JAHEIW01; genus JAHEIW01. The sequence continues at coordinate 2,954 of JARRJQ010000384.1, forward strand.
AGGTGGTCTACGCCATCACCAAAGAGGTTTTCGAAAACTTCGATAACTTCAAAAAACTCCATCCAGCCTATTCAGTCTTGACCAAGAAAGGGATGCTCGAAGGAATGACAGCACCCATCCACCCCGGCGCCATGAAGTATTACAAAGAGGCCGGCTTGATGTAGGCCAAAGTATCTCCGTCTCGTCCCTCCCTCTTCCCCAGGGAATGAAGCGGAGGGGTGGGACGGGTATCTTAATCTACATGAGCAGGGGGTCCTATGAAACAGGAAGATGAGCATCAGCAAGCGCAAGGACTCGAGCTGGCCAGGCGCATGGCGGAAGAGGAGGAAGGCATAAGCCGAAAACCTCTGGGTGCCGAGCGCTACGTGATCCCCACAGTTGCGGTCATCTGGTGCTTTTTCCAGATGTCCATCGCCAGTTGGTGGATCCTGGATACCATCTTTATCAGGGCTGCACACCTGGGCTTTGCACTTTTGATTGTTTATCTGAACTATCCCATGTTCAAGGAAACCCACCGGGGCTTGAAGTTTCTTTCCGTCAAACACAGAATCCCCATCATGGATTATGTGGTGGCCGTCATCGCTGCCATATGTGCAACCTACATTGCCATCGATTACGAAGGGATCTGCGCGCGTTACGGAGCGCCTATATTAAGAGACATGGTAATCG
>JARRJQ010000385.1:0-8201 GCA_037388985.1 Desulfobacterales bacterium
AAAAAAAGACGACGTCAAGCAGTTTGAAATCGATCTCGGACAGGGAATTGCCGGTTATGTGGCCAAGACGGGAGAACCTCTCCTCATTCCAAACGTCGCCGAAGAACCGCGCTGGTACAAAGAAATCAGTGAATCCATCGGGTTTGAGACCCGCTCAATCGCCTGTGTACCGATGAAAGTGCGAGGAGAGATCATCGGGGTTGTCGAAATCATTGATAAAGCAGACGGCGGCGCCATCGCAGAAGAGGATTTAAAAATTTTGTCTGTTTTTGCCGAACTCGCCGCAGTCGGTATCGGCAACGCCCGTAAAATTGAGCACGATAAAAAGGAAATCCGGGACCTCAAAGAAGAACTGGATCTCAAATATGAGTTGATCGGCGAAAGCCCGGCACTGCGCAAGGTCATTTCCGATGCGGTTAAAGTTGCCAACTCAAAAGCCAGCACGTTAATTTTAGGCGAGAGCGGCACCGGCCAAGAATTGCTGGCGCGCCTGATACACCGAGTCGGGGCCAGAAAAGAGGAGCCGATGATTGTGTTGAATTGTGCGGCGTTGCCGGAGTCTCTGCTTGAAGATGAACTCTTTGGCCATGAGAAAGGTGCCTACACCGGGGCAACCGGCCGTAAGATCGGTAAATTTGAACTTGCAGACAAAGGGACCATTTTTCTGGATGAAATCGGCGAGATGAGTCCGGGCATGCAATCCAAGCTGCTTCGCATTTTGCAGGAAGGGGTTTTTTACCGGGTCGGCGGCAACAAATCCATTCCGGTGGATGTCAGGGTTATTGCAGCGACCAACCGAAATATCGCCGAAGACGTCAGCGAGGGTCGGTTTCGTGAGGATCTTTATTACCGGCTGAATGTTGTTCAAATTCAGATGCCGCCGGTTAGGGAGAGAAAAGAAGATATCCCTTTGCTGGCCAACTACTTCTTAAACATTTTTAAGCGCGAAAGAGGCATGTCGAATCTGAGTATTTCAAAAAAGGCGATGCACGCAATGCTTCAATATGACTGGCCCGGAAACGTGCGTGAGATGAAAAACGCTATCGAAAGAGCTGTTGTTATGGGAAATGGCCGGGATATTTTACCGGAAGACCTGCCTCAATTTGCTGCCCGGCCAAGTTATCCTGGAATGAAGGTTGGATTAACGCTAAAAGAAGCCACCGATTTGTTTAAAAAGGAATTCATTGAATTAAATCTCCGGCATACCGGTGGCAACAGAAGCCTGGCTTCGAAAAATATGAATATCCAGCGAACCTACCTGTCGCGCCTCATCAGCCGCTATAACCTTTCGGAAACGTGAAACCACTTTGCAATATTGAAAAAGGGTTCGGTTTGTGGTCAAATCAAAACTTGTCTGATTTTCTACCTCTAAAGACGCCCGCCGGCTCAGGGAGAACAGGATAAAATGGAAAAATATCGCATTCTGTTAGTCGACGATGATCCCTTTATTTTGGAAGGTATCGGAGCGGATCTCGAAAACCAGGGTTTTGATGTGACCAAAACCGACAGGGGCAATCTGGCCTTGCAGCTGCTGCGGGAGAATCGTTTTGATCTGGTAATTACGGACTTGGTGATGGAAGATACCGATGGGATTCAGGTCTTGAAAAACGCCAAAGAGATAAGTCCTGACACCATGGTCATAATCCTGACCGGCTATGGTGATATGAAATCCGCCATCGAAGCATTGCGCCAGCAAGCCGATGATTACCTGCTGAAACCCTGTGAATCCGAAGAGATGCTTTATCGGGTGAACAACTGCCTCGAAAAAAGAGAGCTTGCACGTAAGATAAAAATTTATCAGAAAATTCTGCCGATGTGCTGTGTCTGTAAAAAAATCCGAGATGACCGCCATTCAGAGCCTGGAAAGGGAAAATGGGTTTCAATTGAACAGTTTATTCATGAAAAAGCCGAACTGGACATCACATCCAGTTATTGCCCTGAATGTGCTCAGCAAACGATGAAAGCCTTTACAAGTAAAAGGGCAATTCAGACGAAAAAATAGATCATCCTATCCTGAATACCATAGATTAAATTTCAAAACCCTAATTCGCGTGAATAAGCCACGAGGCCCAGATTATATGCGGCCAGTTGTCGGAAATTTTTGTCATTCAGCAGTTTTCTGAAAGCTGTCTCAGAATTTTACCTTGATGGCCGACTTAGAAGTAAATTTAAAGTTGCCGAACACGCCAAAGATTTCGATCTTGCCCACGATGGAAGATCTATCTTTGTGCTAACCCATAACGGCGGCATTTATATTTATACCCTCGATGGTCGCCTTAAAGATAAAATTGAAGTCGGTAAGCAGATTGACGAGATCAAACTGGACCCCGGGGGAGAAAACCTTTTTGCAACCAATCGTCAAAATCAGACCGTTGAAGTTATCGCCCTTGATTTTATACAAAAAATCGATACCCAAGGATCGCCCTTCAAAGGCCCTAAAGATGCCCCCGTTGTTATCGCTGATTTCAGCGATTTTGAATGACCGTACTGCGCGAGGCTTGTGCCTCTGCTCGAGCAGGTGCTCGAGAAAAACCCCGAAACGGTCAAAATTGTTTTTAAAAACTTTCCGATTCGAAGTCACAGGTTCGCCCGTGAAGCAGCAGTTGCAGCGCTGGCAGCAGATCGCCAGGGAAAATTTTGGGAATTCCACGATGAGCTATTTAAAAATTACAACGGACTAAACGAAGAGAAAATCCAGGAAATTGCAACAACACTCAGGCTGAATAAAGCGCAATTTGAAAAAGACAGGAAAGACCCCCTGCTGCTGGAGCAGATCGATCATGATGTCGCCGAAGCAAACCAGGCCGGCGTATACAGCGTCCCAACGGTTTTTATCAACGGCAGAAGGTTAAAGCAAAGAAGCCTGGATGGGATTCAGGAGTTGATCGACCGGGAATTAAAAAACCTTAAAATCACAAGACCCTGATTTTTGATCCGAAATCAATGCCGGCTTCGGTTCTGAGCATTCTTCAAAGAAGCCTTGATAAAATCTCGAAACAATGGATGCGGCTTCATCGGCCGAGATTTGAATTCCGGATGAAATTGACATCCAAGAAACCAGGGATGATCAAGGAGTTCAATTATCTCGACGAGTTCGCCATTGGGTGAAGTACCGCTGAAGATTAAGCCTTTTTCGGCCAAGCGATCTTTAAATTCATTGTTGAATTCATAACGATGGCGATGCCGCTCGGAAATTACGTCTTTTTGATAGGCCCGGTATGCATGCGAATTGTTCTCTAAATGGCACGTGTAAGCGCCTAAGCGCATGGTGCCGCCTTTGTCGGATAAATCATCCCGCCGCTGGACCGTCTGGCTTCTCTCATCAAACCATTCTCGCATTAAATAGATAACCGGATACGATGTATTTGAATCGAATTCAGAGCTATTGGCATTTTCTAAGCCGGCGGCATGACGCGCAAATTCAATAACGGCAATTTGCATTCCTAAACAGATTCCGAAATAGGGTATTTTATTTACGCGCGCATAATGGGCAGCGCATATTTTCCCTTCAATGCCGCGTCCACCGAATCCTCCCGGTACGAGAATACCGTCGGTATCAGCAAGCATTTGAACGCAGGTGTCGCTGTCGAGCTTTTCGGAATCGACGAAATTAAGATTCACCCGACAGTCATTGGCAATCCCTCCGTGATACAACGCTTCATTCAGACTTTTGTACGATTCGGTGAGATCCACATATTTGCCTACAACCGCAATCGTCACCGAATATTTGGGCGTCTTGACTTTGCGGATAAGTTCCTCCCAATCGGCTAGCTGAGGCGCCCGTGTCCAGATATTGAGCAACTCAACAATTTTTTCATCCAAACCTTCTTGATGAAAGATGAGCGGAACTTCGTAAATATGGTCCACATCTTTCGCCGTAATGACTTGATCAACACCCACGTTGCAAAATAGGGCAATTTTAGCCTTGATATCTTTGGAAAGGAATCGGTCGGTGCGGCAAAGGAGAATGTCGGGCTGGATGCCGATGCTTCTCAGCTCTTTCACACTGTGCTGGGTTGGCTTGGTTTTGACTTCACCTGCCGTGCTGATGTAAGGAACCAGCGTCAGATGAATATAAAGTGAATTCTCTTTACCCACATCTGCTCTAAATTGCCGGATGGCCTCTAAAAATGGCAGACTTTCAATGTCACCGATGGTACCGCCAATTTCAACAATGACTACATCAATATCGTTGGCCGCCAGTTTAATACTGTTTTTAATTTCATCTGTAATGTGGGGAATAACCTGCACGGTTCCCCCCAAATAATCCCCGCGGCGCTCTTTCGTAATAACAGAGTAATAAATTTTTCCAGTGGTAAAATTATTATCCTTGCCCATTTTAGCGCTGGTAAACCGTTCATAATGACCAAGGTCCAGATCGGTTTCCGTTCCGTCATCGGTCACAAACACCTCACCATGCTGAAAAGGATTCATCGTGCCCGGATCGACATTGATATATGGGTCCAGTTTTTGAATGGTCACGGTTAATCCCCGGCTTTCAAGCAGCGCGCCGATTGCAGCCGACGCAAGTCCTTTGCCAAGAGATGAAAGCACACCGCCGGTTACAAAAATGTATTTTGTTTCCTTTGCCATCTTCTCCTCTTATTCGAATATTTTTTTGAATTCCTCGATGGTTTTTTGAACTTCGCTTAAGCCTTCGTCCTCGGCAGCACGATCCGGTGTAGCAGTGGATTGGCGGTACTTCAACTTCAACCGGGCAATATCAAATTCATCTTTTGCAAAATGGGGGTTAATCTGGTAATCACGAACTTCAATCGCTCTAACTATTTTACCATCCTGCACAAACTCAATTCGCATCGGATACCATAGCTTGCTAATTTCTTGCCAGCGAGAATATCGGATCTCCAGAAAACCGGACTTGTCCAAACTGCTGCTGCCTGGAATCAGCATGCGCAAAGGTTGAAATGTTTTCATTTCGATCCACACCTGCGGCCGGCTGTCATCCGGATATTCAGCTCCCACCACAAATGCAAGATGGTTTTCAAATTTTCCTAAGCTGGATATGGCCACATCGATGCCCAGTTGCGATAGCCTTTCGCAGAGCTTTTCACGCGACCGGTATAATAGCAGATCTTTGTATAGGTCAAAGCGAGTCTCACCGACGCTGGATATGACACCGTCAATCACCGAAAGCGTCTGCCCGTTGTTAAAAACAAAAATCCGCTGATTATCATTTGAGACACTGTCTGAGCGAAAAGCTTCGGAAAATACGTAGCGCAATGATTCCTCAAGTTGAGTCACCGCGGGCTGCACAGATGGATTCTCGATATCAGCGGGCTTATCTAACTGAAAGCCCGTATGGCTTGCACCATCTTTTAAGGACTCAGGACTGACAGTTTCATTGGGCAATTCACCTTTGGGCTGCAGGTTGTAAAAAATGACTTTTTGGGAAACAAATAAACTTTTCGCTTTCCCCATTTTTTCGGTCATCAGTTGGAGAATGTGTGGACCCTGAAGCACATAGGCGTGCGCGATCGTTGAAAAAATTGCTAAAAAAAAAATATTTAGTTGGTAAATAATGCAGCTTCTCCAAGGTCCTATTCAATCCGCATCAGTTTGTTGTATTTGGCCACCCGGTCACTGCGTGACATCGAGCCTGTTTTTATCTGGCCGCCGTTCACACCGACTACGAGATCGGCAATGAAGGTGTCTTCGGTTTCCCCGGAGCGATGAGAAACAACAGTGGTATACCCGACCTGTTTGGCCAACTCGATGGCGTCGAGGGTTTCGGTGACGGTTCCGATTTGGTTTAATTTGATCAAAATCGAGTTGGCAATGCCCTGTTCGATTCCTTTGCTGAAAATTCTGGGATTTGTGACGAAAATATCATCCCCCACGATTTGGACGGCGCTTTCCAGCCGATCTGTCATCATTTTCCAGCCATCCCAATCCCCTTCGGCAAGCCCGTCCTCAATTGAAAGGATCGGATACTTATCGATCAGGCTCTCAAAATAGTCAACCATATGTTTCGCATTCAGTTTTTGCTTTTCGGATTTCAAGATGTACTTGCCGCCTTTATACAATTCACTGGCAGCCACATCCAGAGCAATACCTATATCTTTACCCGGTATGTAACCGGCCGCTTCAATGGCATGCAGGATATTTTGAATGGCGGCTTCGTTAGACACCAGATCGGGTGCAAAACCGCCTTCATCACCGACTGCGGTATTGAGCCCTTGTCCTTTAAGGATCTTTTTTAAGTGCTGAAAAGTCTCTGCTCCCATTTGGATGGCCTGGGCAATGGAGTTGGCCCCGAAGGGTACAATCATAAACTCTTGAATGTCCAAATTATTGGCGGCATGGACTCCGCCATTTATTATATTCATCATCGGAACGGGCAAATATCGGGCGTTAATTCCGCCAAGATATCGATAAAGGGGCAGCCCATAAGCCCCAGCTGCGGCACGTGCTGCTGCCATGGATACCCCGAGAATCGCGTTGGCGCCGAGTTTTGATTTGTTGGGGGTTCCATCTAAAGCAATCATGTGTTTATCAGCTCAGCTTGGGCAGCGGCGTCCATTCCTACAATTGCTGGAGCAATCTTGGTCAGCACATTTTTTACTGCGGCAGTTACGCCTTTTCCTCCATAATGTCTGGACCGCTTATCTCTAAGCTCAAGCGCTTCACGTTTTCCGGTAGAAGCTCCTGACGGGACCGCAGCTCTTCCGAGGGCACCGCAAGCGACAAAGACATCCACCTCAACAGTCGGATTGCCCCTTGAATCAAGTATTTGCCTTGCTTTTAGATCAACAATTTCTGTCATGGTATCCTCCCCCCTGCTGGTCGGAAATTAGATTGCTGAGTAGCGTTTTTCACAAACCGATTGAAAATAAAGGTTACGCAGAATGTGGCCTGTGGCTTGACAAATTTAGAAGAAATGTTACTCTGCTAAAGCTTTGATGTCAAGTATCGCAAAGAGGGCTTAAACCATTATTGAAAGAACAATTGGTAACTGATGAATGAAAGATAAAAGCCAAAATTTATATTCGTCCGCTCATCTTTTTGTTTCAGCCATAAGGGTCCTTGAACATCAAAACAACACGCCGGCAACTTTAGAGGACATTAGCCGCATCCTTAAAATTTCCATTGAGCGAAGCCATTACCTTGGTCGAAAACTAAAAGAAATGGGAATCATTGATGAAGTCGAAGGGTCTTATGGTATTCGGTTGTTTATCAGCGATCACTTAAGAATTGAAGACATCCCGCGTGAGGATGATGGCGGCAAATTGGAAGCCGAGCTCAAGAAATTCAAAGAATCCCAAAAGGGGCTTTCACATAAAATTGAGACCATTCAGGCCAAGCAGGCGGAAAAGAAGAAAAATCTTTTCGCTGAAATGGAGAAAAAGCTAAAACAGGAACTTAATAAAAAATAACCAAAATCATCCTCTTTGCACACCCAGACTTGCCTGAAATCTGCAAGGCCAAATGACTTCAGCCTTTTAGGGCTTTAGGGTTGCCTGCTTAACCCAAGATCAACTGGTTACTTTTGAACTCCAGATATCAAAAGCCTAGCCAAGTATTAAAAATCATGATCATTTTTTTCCTTGACATAAAATCGCCTTTATCATTAAGCTTATGGGTGGACACCTGCCATTCTCTTTTGTTTTCAGATACATAAATAAAGTATAGTTTATTGCACAGCACCTTAGGTCAATGGATGGGAACGAAAATGGATATGGGCACTACAGGACATCCAGAGAACTACTATCGAAAAGTCATTCGCCAGGATCACGACAAAATATCCCTGGATGCGGATATGATTCGTTTACTGATTGCCATTGACGAAAACAAGAGTTTATACCAGATCGCCGATGAAGTTGAAATGGAAGCCAGTGCTTTGAAAAAGAATATTTCCAAGTTGTTGGCGCAGGGGCTTATCGAACCGGTCAAAAAGGATCTGCCCGTCTTGGATAGGATTTTTCTCCAAGCACTTAAGATAAACCTCTCCATGGCCATTGGGCCAATGGCAGAAATTTTGATCGAAGAGGTTGTTTCAGAAATGGAATTGACTGCCCCTGAAATTACCTTACACCAGGCAGCCGAACTGATTGCCATCCTTTCCCACGAAATCCCTGATGAAAAAAAGCGAATCGAGTTCAAAAAATCCATGATGGATATCTTGAATAAAAAGCAAACTTGAATTAAGGAGCGCACCCCATGATGGACATTATTTGTGATGC
>JARRJQ010000386.1:0-3584 GCA_037388985.1 Desulfobacterales bacterium
GCTGGCAGCTATTTGCCGTCAGCGTGGTTAAAAACGTGATAACCAGGGAGAAAAATCGAGAATCAGATATTGAGATCAGATTTCAGGCATCGATATCGAAAGTGGTCTAGAAGATTTTTTTCAACTTTACCAAAAAAGGAATAAATCGAGCAACTAGATTTCGTCGGGCAAAAAGGACAATAAGCGGCGGTGAACTTGATGTCGCGTATCCAAAAGATTGCAGCGACCGAGGTCAAAGAGGCGTTTGAATGAAAAAAACCGGTCCCATTACTGTATTTGTTCCGCAGATAAAGTAAAGCATAGATTCGAGAGAACGAACAGGGTGCCCAGCATTGAGATAAAAAAGGTGAGTCCGGGCCTTTTGGGCCCGGACTCATAGAACACAGGGCAGGCAGCCAGACGTCTACGATATTTTCTCCACTGCGGCTTTTATGTACTTAAGCAAAGGCGTGCCACCGATGGTTTCCGTGTAATTTGGCTTCATAATTCCGGGGGCGTTTACGCCTCCGAACTGCGGAAATTTGGGGTCGCCCTCCAGGCCGCGGATGTGGCCGAAGCCTCCTCCTGAAGCCAGCACGCCGCTCATGATTTCCCAGGTAGGGTGCGCTTTCATCTGAACCTGGCCCCACGGGGACTTGAGCCGGATACGGTCTCCTTCCTTAATCCCCAGCTTCTGGGCATCCAGTTGGTTGATCCATAAAGGATTGCTGCTTATACTCTTCATAAGCTGGAAATTGTTGAAGGTGGAGGAATGCTCGTGAAGAAAGAAACGGAAGTTTCCGAAGATGAAAGGATATTTTCCATCGGGCTGAAGATCCGGTTCGGGTTGCTTATAGTCGGGCAAGGGATCGGCCCCTTTTTCCTGGGCTACGGGATTCAGGAAATTATACTTGCCCGTTTTGGACTTGCCTGACGATCCGTAACCGTCGGGCACATTGAAAGATCCCCATTGGGTATATTTGAGATACTCTGCCTTGTCCGTGATAATGAACCCCTTTTCTTTGAGTTCGTCAAAGGACCATGACGTGCCTGCCAGATGGTTGCGATTGGCTTCCTCGGCACCGTTCCACGGAAAGTACTTGCCCAGCCCGAGTCTTTTCGCAAGTTCAGTGATGAACCAAAATACCGGCCTCGAATTATACATCGGCTTCACCACTTCAGCATAGTAAGCGATAAAGGCCTCGTACATCCAATCTGCTTTGACCTGGCTTTGCTCCAGCCATGTGGCATCGGGTATCACCACGTGGCTAACCAGCGCCGTATTGCACATAAAGGCGTCGTAAGTCGCAACAAAATCCATTTTTTGAATGGCTTTGCTAATGGCTTCCTGGTTTCCCCAGGAAAGGACCGGATCACCGTAATAGTTGATCATGCCTTTGAGCTTGCCGGCTTCCACGTCTTCGAGAAGGAAGGCCGGCGCCCAGCCGGCCCAGACACCGAGCTTGTTCAGCTTGGGCGCTTGCCCGGCCGGCGGCTTTTCAGCCTTGCCCCAAGGCGAAGCCAGTTTTCGTTTGAAGGGCAGGGACGGCCCGCCCGGCGCATCAAAAGTGCCGCAGAGGCCATTTAAAGCCTGAATCGCCGCAGTGCCGTACATACCGTTAGGGACCTGGGCCAGACCGGTCCAGGAGATGCATCCTTTGTTTTTGGCCAGGGCAAATTCCGTAGCAATGCGTTCAATGGTCTCAGGGGGCACACCACTAATTTTGCCCGCCCATTCCGGATCTCTTGGTTTGCCGTCTTCTTCGCCCATGACTCTTTTTTTGAACTCATCAAACCCGTGGGTCCAGTTTTTAATGAAATCCTTGTTATAGAGTTTGTCTCTGATAATCACATAGGCCATGGCCAAAGCTACGGCGGCATCCGCATTCGGTTTAATGGGAATCCATTCGGTCGCCGCACTTGCCGTATCGGACCGTCTCGGGTCAAAGACCACCAGCTTGGCCCCTCGTTTCAAGGCGGCCCGGAGTTCCGCAGTCTTTCGCTGACTGTATGAAGTGGCCAGCTCGTTCATGCCGAAATGGAGAATGAAGTCCGCCTCCTGATAGTTAATCCACGGCCTCTTGTCATTCAGGTTGTGCTCGTTGGCCATCCGGTTGGCGTTATCGCACATGGGGCGGTGGGTCGTTTTTGGGCATCCCAGATGATCAAAGAGGGCCTCGGTGATGTTGTTGATCCAGTCATTGCCTCTCATAAAGCCGAATTTACCATGGTCTATGGCGTTGAGAGCTTCAACAATCTTATCCATGGCCTCATCCCAGGTGGCTTTTCGGAAGCGGCCATTCTCTTTGATAAGAGGTTCCTTGAGTCGATAAGAGGAGTAAAGGTGTTTGGCTGCAGCGGCGCCTTTGGGGCAGATCCTGCCACCGCTTTTGGGATCGCCCGGAAGACCCGCGGTTCCCGTTAGAATCCCATCCTTGAGTTTGGCCGTCATTCCGCAAAGGGCTCCGCAGGTGTAGCAGTGGCTTGCAACGGTTTTGGCCGGCTCCGGATCAAGCTTGCCTTCGGCCAGGGTGACATAATTATCTCCAAAGCCGAGCAATGTAACGGCGGGGTACATTTTCTTTGTGGTTTCCTCCCCCTTCGTAAAGCCTTCGATCCTCAGGCTTTCGCACATCACAGCCCCCCGGGTGAAATGAGCCAAGCCCTGGTAGAAACTTCTCGGCGGTGAAGCCGCCACAAGCTGGTCACAAAAAGCCGGAATCCACTTGCTGTACTTGTTCTTGAAAAAATCCAGGTAAAGATCTTCCTTTCCCTTCTCAATAATATAACGGAGAAACTCCATTTGAACGGCAATATGCTCTTCCAAATCTTTGTAGTCAGGATTCTTGTGAACGCCGGCCTTGCGAAAGTATTCTCTCAGCTCGAAAACCGGTTCCTGCATGACCACAGGTTCGCCGCTTCGAATGGGCGACTCATAGGGGAAAACGGGGTTGGGGCCCGCATTCAAAAAGAGGTCCGCGTAATCGTAACGCAACTCTTTGTAAAGCTTCTTCGCCGTGCCGCTTTTCAAATACTTCGTCATGAGCTCCGCTCCGCTCATCAGATCCATAAAGCCGCACCCTTTAACCGCCTCGTTTAAACCATTAAGAAACTCATCATTCTGCATGGCAGCTATAAGCTGCAAGGGTATCTCATCGCGATACAGAGCCGAAAGCAGTTGGTATCTCTTAGCCCTTGATTGCATCAATTCAGAATCCATAATTAATACCTCCTCTTTTGATAGGGAAATGCATCCTTCGGATGCTATGCAAAACACCTGACTTACGTTGCGAAAAGAATGGTTATGCGCGCATCAGTGCGCCGATCACATGATTTCCCAAGATCCGGAGACCTATGGAAGACTTAAGAATTGAATCGGGCAGCGGGAGATCGGTTTCCGCAAAATGCTTCTGCATCCACTTATTTTCCGTCAGTTTCACAAAAATATAAAGTTTTTGTTGCCAAAACACTTTGAATTATTTTATTTATTCCCCATTTGGGATTTTAGAATGAATCATTCAAACCGTATCAATTTTTATATAAAATTTCTCATCATGTCATGCCGATTTCCAAGATTAATGAGATAATTCTCATAAAGGTTGCAT
>JARRJQ010000386.1:3628-8281 GCA_037388985.1 Desulfobacterales bacterium
AAAAATGCAAATAAAAAATTGATGCCGTCAAATCATGTCGTACAGGATTCAAATAAAAGAATGTGAATGTGTATGAGATAGGCCTTTAGGGCCAAATGATTAATCCACATTTAAGGAGGGAGGACATGAGAAAAACAATTTTGATTGTCGGATCGATTTTGCTGCTTTTCACATTCGCTGCTCCATTAATCCTGCCGGGCAACACCTTCGCGGCGACCCTGGAGGAAGCGATCAGCCAAGCCCCTCAGGGGACCGAGCCAGGACAGATCAGTCCCGATGCGCCGAAAGGGTATCTGGGCATTCCCGGCGCTCCCAAGCTGAATCCCATTATCGGGCTGCTGTGGGCCATCTGGGTGGGATGGATCTTTTCCACCGTGGGGGCCTTCGGAGGAATCATGGCCGGCGTGGGCCACATGACCATCTATGGACTGGGTAACTATGCGAAGACCTTTAAAACGTCTGCGCCCACTTTGAACAAGCTTGTTACCGATAGCATCCGGGTTTCCAATCAGTGGCTTGTGGGCCTGTCCGCCTTGGTGTCCAGCATCAACTACGCCCGGCAAAAACGGCTGGTCACGGCCCTGGGTTTTTTCTTGGGGATTGGAGCCCTTTTTGCCACGCTGCTGGTGGTTTTTACCACGGCGGGTAAAATCAAATTCTCCCAATATCAGGGATGGTTTGGGCTGTGCGTTTTTGTCATCGGCGGGTTTATGGTCTATCAAATGACCCCCAGGGGGCAGGCCTCCAGGAAATCCTCCCAGGCCGCTGCCAAGGCATTTGAAGCGACCATCAAAGAAAAGAAGGATATCAAAGAGCAGGGCATCAAAACCCTGAAATGGAGTATAGTCAAAACCGAATTTTCCTTTTTCGGGCAAAAATTCACCTTCAGTCCGATATGGGCCTTCATCGGCGGGTTCGTTATTTCCTGCATTGCCTCATTTCTGGGTGTCGGTGGCGGGTTTTTATACGTGCCCTTCCTGACCAGCGTGGTCGGGCTGCCCATGTTCGTGGTGGCGGGAACTTCGGCGCTTTCGGTATTGATCGGTATGATTTTTGCCATCTTCAATTTCATGGTCTTAAAGGGTGTCGTGGTCCATTGGACCCTGATCGGCGCGGAGTTGATCGGCATCTTCATTGGTTCCATGATCGGACCGAGGACCGGTAAGTACATACCGGCCAACGTCTTAAAGGGGATATTCATCATTTTGGCCCTGTATATCGGCTTGAGATACACCCTGCGAGGCTTTTTCGGCATTCAGATGCTTTAGCAGGCTCTTGGATGCGCAGAATTTGTTCGGGGCCGAAAATCCACCATTCGGGTTCGGTCCCGAACAGCCGCAGGTTGACCGCACAGCCGCTGAGGTGATGAGCAAAAGCGCTATTTTTCAAAGTGGAAAATTTTGGGGGGAAAAAGGCAACAACTTTGAGCAAATAATATTCTCATGAATATGAACGGCCTTTTTGATACGTTCGCCTTACAGGCGGACAGCTTCCTGATCACTTTTTACAGGATCACGGGTTACAGTCTCATCGACTATTTCATCGGAACTATGATCCTTGCCTTTCTTTGCATTGTCATCGGCGAACTGAGCATCTCTCTGGCCATTCGGTTCAACAGGCGTTATTTGGATGCCATGTCCAAGGAGATGAGCGAAAAGGAAATGCTTTCGATCGCGGCTCACCGCGCCGGGGACAAAGCCGGCTACAAGGCGTTAAACAAGGAGGCGACCGACGCCTGGGGCAAGCACTTCTTTACCATGGTGGCCTATTCCGCCGGGATCCTGTGGCCCATACCATTTGCACTGGGCTGGATGCAGACGCGATTTTCCGCTGTGCAGTTTGACCTGGCATTCCCGCTGTCGCTGATTTTCGGAAAATCGGTAGGCTTTATCTTCACCTTTATTCCAATCTACATTCTTTGCCGTATTTTGTTCAAATACATGCGTCCGCATTTGCCGTATTTCAGAGGGGTTCAGAAACTCCTCGACCACTATGATGCCGGCAGTTCCCGTTAATCATTCTGCTCCCGGCTGAGGGCGCTGCGGTTGCGTGGGCTCGGTCGTTTACCCTGCATTTGTTGAAAATACGGCTCAGTGGCATTTCATCGCTTTTCCGCCGGTGGCCTTGTTTAGTCTTGCAATATATCGACCCCACCAGCTTCTGGGTTTTGCGCATTGCCCCTCAATGAATTTGCCGGGGTTTTCCATAAAGGCCTTGCGGCATCCCTCGGCACAGAAGTAAAAATGCTGTCCTTCGATGACTGCCGATATATTCGTCGTCCCGGGGTTTACCGACATTCCACAGACCGGATCTACGGCAGATTTTAACGGTTCTGTCGACTCCATATTTACACTCCAATTCTTTCTATCCCTGGTTCTCAATAATCGTCAAGGATGTCGATCTGTTGAGAAACGGCATCGAAAATCCTGCCTAAAAGTGGCTTCAAAATCTTATATCAGGTTCAAGGGCAAGGCGTCCCGCGGATTTAAAACGGAGCGTACACGCAAGTACGTGAGTATTTCAATTCGCGGGACAACACCGCCATTGGGCCTTAGATGAGGTTTTGAAACCACTTTTAACATAATGCTTGATGGGGCCCTCGCAAGCTTTAAGATGATTGCATGCAGCAAACAGGGGTCCTAGCTTCATTCGGATCGGCTTAAAGCGGATACTTTGTATCCAATTCAGGCGACCTTACAATAAAAAGTGTGAATTTTATAACCATGCAGTGAACCGGGAACCCTAAATTTATTCCGGGGCGCATCAATTCGCTATTAAAGAATATTGATTAAAATTGGCTGGTTAATTGATTTTGATTTCCGGTATCGGAATCTGGCACGGGCCTTGCTCTATAACCTTACCAAAAGGCGTAGAAGTGATTATTATTTTTGGTTCATCCGGTTTTTGCGTACTTTTATGATTGAAAAAAAGTGGACAATCAGGTTTCCCTTATTGGTGTTTTGCCAAACATCAATGCAGAAGGGAGCCCATCATGTCCACCAGTCTTTGGACCCGGCTACGGGGGGCAATTATCAGAAGATCAGGTTCAAAAACTGTACAAAGAGCAGTCCGCTTTTTTTGAGGCCACCCGCGACCTCAGGGAACAGTTGTATCAAAAAGGTCTGGAACTCAGGAGCGAACTGGCCAAAGAAAACCCGGACGCCAATAAAGCCGCCGCTTTGCAGAAAGAAATATCGGCGCTGAGGGCTGAATTTGATCAAAAGCGTCTGAATCATATTTTGAATATGAAAAAGATCAATCCGGAAATCGGCAGGAGCTTTGGCCGCAGATATGCAATAATGGGACCCGGCATGATGTATGGCGGCAGGATGGGACCCTGGGCAAATGGTCGCCGTGGTTTTGGCGGCTATAATTATCCGTATTGCCCCTATGGCGGTCCCCGCAGCGGCTACGGCATGGGTCCCGGCTATGGCATGGGCTCCGGATGGGGATGGGGCATGCATACTTACGGGTATGACCGCGATGATCTGCAGCCACAAGGCCGGCACACGGGTCCTCTGGGAAAAAAGGATGCTGAAAAAATTGTTGAAAACTATATCCAATCGACGCACAACCCCAACCTGAAGCTGGGCAAAATCGAAGATGCGGGAAATGCCTTCCGGGCTCAGATCGTCACCAATGACAATTCACTTGTAGATGAAGTGTTGATCGACAAAGACAGCGGTTACATGAGGCCGGCTTACTAAAAATCGATTTTACAGGAATGGAGAATGGAAATAACCAGAAGAACATTTCTCAGGGCAGGTGCGGCGGCACTGGTCGGTGCAAGTATACCGGTTGCTTTTTCTTCCCTGGTAAGAGCAGGGCAGAAAAAAACCGCCACGGAGTTTCATTTTTCAGCGTCGCAGGCGAAAGTAAATCTCGGTGCGGGGCCGGATTTTATTGCCTGGACGTATAACGGCAGAGTTCCGGGACCTGAGATCAGGGTCAAAGAAGGCGAAATTATCCGGGTAGTGTTGGAAAATTTTCTTCCCGAAGGTACCACCATTCACTGGCACGGCATTCCCATTGTCAACGGCATGGACGGGGTTCCGGGCGTTACCCAGGAGGTCGTAAAGCCCGGTGAGAGATTTGTGTATGAATTCGAAGCCAGACCGGCCGGAACTTACCTGTATCATTCCCATGCCAAATATCAGCTGGATCAGGGCCTTTACGGACCGCTGATCATCGAGCCTTCCAGGCCGCAAGAATCTTATGACCGGGAATTTTCGCTGGTGCTGGAAGACTGGGTTATGCAAGACGGCGGCGGTGTGGCGCAAACCCGCAGACGCCCGCCGATGGGCAGAGGAATGATGGGAGGCATGATGGGGGGCTTGATGCACGGGGGAAGGGGGGCAGGTTTCAGAGACGGCCCCCTGCTGGAACCCGTATACGATGGGTATGCGGTCAATGGTCGCCTCTATCCGGCTGCCGCCCCGCTGGAGGTGAAAAAAGGCGACAGGGTGAAACTGAGGTTGATGAACGCATCATCCGCAACGATTTATTATCTTCAGCTGGCCGGCCATGCTTTCGTCATTACCCACACCGACGGCCGTCCGATCCGACCGATTGAAACCGATGTGTTACGCATCGGCATGGGCGAGCGCTACGATGTGATGTTTACGGCAAATAACCCCGGGCACTGGCTGCTGG
>JARRJQ010000387.1:0-8048 GCA_037388985.1 Desulfobacterales bacterium
AGATGAATTTCGTGTCAGCGGGATAGAGGGCAGCCTCCAGGGACTCTTTTCCCGGGTTGGCAATCGGACCGGCGGGAAGTCCTGCAACTTTATAAGTATTGTAGGGCGTAACGGTTTCAAGATGCTCGCGCTTCAGATTACCGTCAAAGTTTTTCAGGCCGTAAATAACGGTTGGGTCAGATTCTAGCCGCATTTTCATTTTTAGCCGGTTATGGAAAACCGAGGAAATTAGAGGGCGTTCAGCGGGAGTGCTCGTCTCTTTTTCAATGATTGACGCAAGTGTGACGATCTCATGCGTCGTAAACCCGAGCTGTTTTGACCTTGCCTGCCACGCGGGTCCAAAAACGAGCCAGAAATGCTTGACCATTGATGCGATGATGGATTCGGGAGTTGAATTTTTCGGAAAATAGTAGGTTTCTGGAAACAGGTAACCTTCGAAAGTATCCGCATTGACACCGTATTTACGCGTGAGATCCGCATTCGTCGCAGCCTGAATAAAATCGGATTTATCAGAAAGTCCGGCTTCGGCAACTAGCCCGGCGATCTGGTAAATGTTGAGTCCTTCTGGAACAGTGAGTTTGTATAGCTTCACCTCGCCTTTAACCAGTTTTTCCAAAATCTGCAGTGGTGACATACATGCGCACAGCGAATATTCACCCGCTTTGAGCCGTTTGTCATATCTCTTCAGACGGGCAACCAGATTGAATTTAAACGGACTATTAATAATGTTGCGCTTAAAAAGTGTTTGTGATGTTATCTTAAATGGCTGGCCGGCCGGAATATCGACCACCACATTGTTTGGTTCCAAGCCGGCAGGTTGCTCGGCATAGTGGCGCAGATCCAAGAGAAAAGCTGCGGCTGCACAGATAATCATTAAAAAAAGAATGACGGTGAAGAGCAGGAATTTTTTCAATAGTTAAGCTTCCTTTGGTTTGCCGAATTTCGGTCGCCTCTTTATTAAGCGAAAGGCATTACACTAAAGGCCTGTCCGCAATAAGCATATTAAAGATCTGCAGCTTTTGTCAAAGGCCGAATACATGACGATTCTGTTTTCCTTGACAACCAGAGGTAAAGTAAATAATTTAAATAACTTGCAAATGGATGTGTTTTCATTATAAGATCGATTTAGTAGACCAGTGGGGAATTTTTATGTCCGGACCGAAACTAAAGAAGCACCATATTAACCGGACCTGGTGCAAAGGCTGCCGCATCTGTGTGGCGTTTTGCCCAAAGAAGGTTTTGGAATTAGACGATCAAGACAAAGCCTCGGCTTTAAGGCCTGAAGATTGCATCTGTTGCCGACTTTGCGAGCTTCGTTGCCCGGATCTCGCAATCGAGATTGAAACTGAAGAATAGGCGTAGGATATGAATCCAAATGTGAAATTTGTCCAAGGCAACGAAGCTTGTGCTGAAGCAGCTCTGTATGCGGGGTTGGATTTTTTTGCCGGTTATCCGATTACCCCATCTTCAGAAATTATGGAATATCTGGCGTATCGCCTGCCGCAGCTCGGAAGGAAATTCATGCAGATGGAGGATGAAATCGCTTCCCTGTGTTCGATTATCGGCGCATCGCTTACCGGCTGCAAAGTGATGACAGCCACCAGTGGACCCGGTTTTTCACTGATGCAGGAGGCTTTAGGTTATGCGATTATGGCTGAGATTCCGTGCGTCATTGTCGACGTGCAACGAGGCGGACCCTCCACCGGTCTTCCCACGCACGGCAGCCAGGGAGATGTCTTTCAGGCGCGTTGGGGAATTCACGGCGATCATTCCATCATTGCGCTCACAGCTTCCAACCACCAGGATATATTTTCGATTACTGTTGAAGCATTTAATTTAGCCGAAACTTTCCGCACCCCGGTGATCCTGCTGTTTGATGAAGTCACAGCGCACATGCGGGAGCGGCTGGTGATTCCGCAGCCCGGTGAAATACCGCTGGTCGAACGGTTGAAGACATCCGTTAAAGAGGGAGTGGATTATCATCCCTACTTACCAAGAGAAGACGGTCGCCTGCCCATGTCTGATTTCGGTGGTGTTCACCGCTTCAACGTAACCGGTTTGATCCATGATATGTGGGGCTTTCCATCCAGTGAGCCCCAAATTGTGCACGGTTTATTGCGCCATCTGGTCGATAAAATTGAAAACCGTAAGCATCAATTGGCTCGATTTAAGGAATATTATACTGAAGATGCCGAGCATTTGCTGCTGTCTTACGGGTCTGCAGCGCGTTCCGCGCTTCACGCTGTAGAAAATAGGAGACAACGCGGCGTGCGGCTGGGGTTGTTGGAGCTGCAGACGCTATGGCCGTTTCCCGAAGACATTGTGCGCGAAAGGTGTGCGAATCCCAAATCGGTTATTGTGGTTGAGCAGAACATGGGGCAGGTTCTTCAGGCGGTTAAGCTGGCGGTGGATGAACCGGACAAGGTGTTTTTGGCCAATCGTTTTGACGGCGTTTTCATTACTCCAATAGATATCATGAGTATCTTCCGACTGATTCAGGGAAGGGGGGTTTGAATCATGGCCCTGAAGGATTATTTGCGCGAACGGTTTTTCCCCCACATTTGGTGTCCGGGATGCGGGCATGGCATGGTATTAAACGGTTTGCTCCGAGCGATTGAAAAGCTGGGACTGAGCAAAAATGAGATTGTCATGGTATCGGGCATCGGCTGTTCATCCAGGATCACCGGTTATATTGACTTTCACACCCTGCACACCATCCACGGTCGAGCACTTGCTTTTGCCACCGGTGTAAAGATGGCCCGGCCGGAGCTTAACCTCATTGTGCCTATGGGCGATGGCGATGCGCTTGCCATTGGCGGCAATCATTTTATTCACGCCGCCCGCAGAAATATCGATATCACCGCAATTGTCATGAACAATCGCATCTATGGTATGACCGGCGGGCAATTTTCACCTTTATCGGGTGACAACATCAATGCCACAACAGCGCCTTTTTTAACCATCGACCCCAGCTTTGATGTCGTCGAATTAGCAAAAGCTGCCGGCGCCACTTTTGTAGCGCGAACGACTACCTATCACATTCAACAGGTGACCGATATCATTCGGCAGGCGGTTTTACACAAAGGCTTTTCAGTAGTGGAGATTCTGTCCCAGTGTCCCACCTATTTTGGCCGTAAAAACAAAATGGGCGATGCTGTGGATATGGTCGCATATTTTAAGAAAAATACCACTCCAATTGGATCCAAAGCCAAACAAGCAAATCCATCTTTGATGGAACGCGGCATTTTCGTGCAGAAAGAGAAGCCGGAATATTGCAGTCTGTACGAAAAATTGGTTCAAAAGGCGATGAAGGGTCAGTGAATATGGAAAGATGCAGAATGGTATTTTCAGGTTCCGGCGGCCAGGGGGTCATCACAGCCGCCATTATTTTGGCTGAAGCGGCAGTGCTCTATGAAGACCTCAATGCCGTTCAATCCCAATCCTATGGTGCCGAAGCAAGAGGGGGGGCCACGCGTTCGGATATCATCATTTCAGACGCGGTGATCCGTTTTCCAAAGGTGATTCAGCCCAATGTATTGGTCTGCCTGACTCAGAATGCCTATAATAAATTCTATCCGATTACGCGATATATGAAACAGTGATGGCCAAAATCGGCAAGCCGATCGTATTTAATATTTGCATGCTCGGGACCGTTATTGCCCTGACAGGATTGGTGAAAGCTGAATCGATCATGAAGGTGCTGGGACATCGGATTCCGCAAGACTTTTTGAATATGAACCGCCAGGCCCTGGATATCGGTCTGGCATTGGGGGAAAAAGCCAAATCCTAAAAAACCCGGTTTTAGCCCATTATCTTTTATCCGATTGCTGTGTTGCGATTCAATTCGAAATGCTCACGTACTTGCGTGCACGCTCCGCTTCCGAATTGAATCGTCGCCTTGCCCTCGAATAAAATCTAACGGGCTAAAGCCGGGTTTTAACAAAATAAAAATTTCAATTCCCAACTAGTTTAAAACCAGTTGGCGATGGATTAGTTCTAATAACAACTAATCAAACCGCCGCGGCGGATTGACGACTCATTGAGCGGTTTTCGCTCAATGAGGGTCATTGCGGTCTTAGCAGATTAAAATACCAGTTAATTAACTGCGGTCCAATAAGAAGGTAAGTGATGCCGCCGACCGCCAAAAATGGGCCGAATGGAACGGCAAGCTTCATCGTTTTGCGGGTTTTTAAGATGATGAGCATGCCGGCCAGCGTACCGACCGCCGATGCCACAAAGATGGTAAACAAGACTCCTTTCCATCCGATAACGGCGCCGATCATGGCTAAAAGCTTGATGTCGCCTCCGCCCATGCCCTCTTTTTTAGTGAACAGGTGATATAACCAGGCGATCAAAAATAAGCTCCCACCGCCAACCAATATTCCGAGAATGGATTCAACAAAAGTAATTTGTCTCAGGGCAAAACTGGCAGCCAAGAAGATAGGTATTCCAGGCAGCGTGATAGCGTCAGGAATGATTTGGTGATCAATATCGATAAATGTGATCGCGAGCAAAGTGGCAATCAGGGCATAGTAGATTAGGGCTTCAAATCTGAAGCCATATTTAAGGTATACCCCCAGAGCAAATAAGCCGCTGATCAACTCAACGACAGGATATCGCAATGCGATCGGTGCCGAACAATGGCGACATTTACCCTTTAAAACGATATAGCTTAAAATGGGTATATTATCGTAAAAGCGAATCAGTGCGCCGCAATGGGGGCACATCGAACGCGGGTGGACAATTGATTTTGATTCCGGAAGCCGGTAAATGCATACATTGAGGAAGCTTCCGATACACAAACCAAAAAGGAAGACGAAAACTTCTATTAAATAATTGACCATCATCAGTATAGGCTCAGTTCGATTAAATCCTTACCGCAAATGGTATTTCGGCTAAATTTAGGTGAACCTTGAATTCTTTCGCAATTTTGCGGAGCTAAAATGGCACAAAGCGATAAAGATGATTTGATCAGCCTCATCGAAGAGGAGGGAACAAATTCTCAAATTCCTAATTCTCTTCCTTTATTGCCGGTACGAGATATTGTGGTTTTTTGCGATATGGTTATGCCCTTGTTCGTCGGGCGCGAAAAATCGATTCGTGCCGTAGAAGAAGGGGTGGCCAAGGACGGCTTTTTGATGTTGGCCACCCAGAAAGATCCTACCATTGAAAATCCCAAAACGGACGACATTTATACTGTCGGAACCGTCGGTCGGGTATTGCGGATGCTGAAACTTCCAGATGGTCGCGCCAAAGCGCTAGTGCAGGGAATCGCCAAGGCCAAAATTATCCGCTATTTAAGAAAGCGATCATCGTATCGGGTCAAAATTGAGATCATTAAAGAAAAGCCCGTTGAGGAGATCAATCTGGAAATTGAAGCTTTAATGAGAACCGTCCGGGAAAATTCAGAGAAAATTTTGTCCTTACACGGAGAGATGTCCGCAGATATCAGCTCTATTTTGCAAAGCATCGATGAGCCCGGGAAATTAGCTGATCTGGCAGCATCGAATTTGAAACTCAAAATCAAGGAAGCTCAGCAACTGTTGGAAATATCCGCACCGGTAGAAAGGTTAAAAAAAGTAAATGATCTGCTTTTAAGGGAATTTCAGCTTTCAACGGTTCAGGCAAAAATTGAATCCGACGTAAAGGATGAAATCTCGAAATCTCAGCGGGATTATTTTTTGCGTGAACAGGTGAGGGCCATTTACAAAGAGCTCGGTGAACAAGATGACAAAACCATTGAGATTGAAGATTACCGAAGAAAAATCAAGCGCGCTAAAATGCCTCAAGAGGCTGACAAAGAAGCCATTAAACAACTCAAGCGGCTAGAGCAGATGCATCCTGACTCTGCTGAAGCAACCGTATCGCGAACTTATCTTGACTGGTTGGTGGATTTGCCCTGGGGTCGGTCGTCCAAAGATAATTTTGATATCGCCAAAGCAAAGACCGTATTGGAAAAAGATCATTATGGATTAAAACAGGTAAAAGATCGCATCCTTGAATATCTGAGCGTCCGTAAACTGAACCCGAAGATGAAAGGCCCAATTCTTTGTTTTGTGGGTCCTCCCGGGGTAGGGAAGACCTCTCTAGGCCAATCGATTGCCCGTGCTTTGCAGCGGAAATTTATCCGAATTTCCTTAGGCGGAATTCGCGATGAGGCGGAAATTAGAGGGCATCGACGAACGTATATCGGTGCCATGCCGGGAAGGATTTTACAAGGGCTGAAACAATGCGGTAACAACAATCCGGTATTTATGATGGATGAAATTGACAAATTGGGCGCAGATTTTCGGGGAGATCCGTCATCAGCCCTTTTAGAAGCGCTGGATCCGGAGCAAAATTCAGCCTTCAGCGACCATTTTCTCAATATGCCCTTTGATCTTTCCGGTGTAATGTTTATTCTGACCGCGAATTTCACAGACTCGATTCCATCAGCGCTGATAGATCGGATGGAAGTCATTACACTTTCCGGTTATACTGAAGAGGAAAAGATGGTTATTGCGCAAAACTATCTTATTCCCCGTCAGAAAAAAGAAAACGGGCTCAAAACCCGTACGATTTCCTTTAGTTCCGAAGCGTTGAAGCAAATTATTACTGAATACACCTCTGAAGCGGGTTTGCGAAATTTGGAAAGGGAGATCGGCAAAATCTGCCGTAAAGTTGCGCGCAAAATTGCCGAAGGTGCCAAAGAACCATTTACGGTGGCGAGAAGCAATGTGCATAAATATCTCGGAATTCCAAGATATGGCCCCGAGATGGATAAGGAAGAAAGCCAGGTCGGCCTGGCAACCGGATTAGCCTGGACCCAGGCCGGCGGTGAAGTGCTGTATGTAGAAGCCTCTTTGATTAGAGGCAAGGGCGAGCTCATTGTGACCGGACAATTGGGTGAGGTCATGCAAGAATCTGCGCGGGCAGCTGTAAGTTATGCGCGGGCAAATCTGGCTTCATTGGGTTTGGACGCAAAAAAATTTGAGAATTTGGATATCCACATCCATGTACCGGCCGGCGCAATACCTAAAGACGGCCCTTCGGCAGGCATCGCTATGGCCACAGCGCTTATTTCTGCGCTAACAAACAAGGAAGTCCGCAATGATGTGGCGATGACCGGTGAAATCACCTTGCGGGGCCGAGTGCTTCCTGTCGGGGGCTTGAAAGAAAAGACGTTAGGTGCGATGCGAGCTGGAATTCAAACAATTATCGTACCGGAGAAAAATAAAAAAGATCTGGCTGAGATTCCGCGAACTGTGAAGCGCAAGCTGAAATTTATAACGGTAAAGCAAATGGATGAAGTTTTGACCCAGACCATTATTGGTCTGGCATCAGCGGGTGAATTGAAACCGGTCAAAAAGAAACGCAAATAATTCCATGAAAATCCTTGCCTTGGACACCGCAACAAAGAGTTGCAGTGTGGCCTTAACCGATAATGGATCGTTATCCGCCGAATTGACAACCCTTAAAGACCAAACGCATTCAAAGCATTTAATGGAGTTAATCCATTCGGTTTTTGAAATTGCCGGCTTTGGCGTCCGCGATGTGGACGGTTTCGCGGTAACCATCGGACCGGGATCATTCACTGGACTGCGAATCGGTATCAGTACAATTAAAGGATTGGCGCATGCCGTGGGTAAGCCGGTTGTGGGCATATCCAGTCTTAAGGCCTTGGCCTGGCAGTGTGACGATCAAAACCATTCAATATATCCGTTTTTAGATGCGCGTAAGGGTGAAGTCTACTGGGCAACTTACCGCTTTGAGGGTGTTCGCCTCGTTCAAAAATCGCCAGCGCGGGCAACTGCACCTGAAGCCGCCCTTGACCATATCAAAAACCCCTGCGTGTTTATCGGGAATGGTGCTCAGCTTTATCGTCAACAGATTACGACTAAACTGGGATATCTTGCCCATTTTGCCCCCAAAGACAAAGATATCCTGAGGGCATCGAGTATTGCGTTTCTGAGTATCGAAAGATTTAATGCCAGAGATACAGATGAAGTCGCTGACCTAATCCCTCAATATATCCGAAAATCAGATGCGGAATTAAAATTTGACAATAA
>JARRJQ010000388.1:0-6718 GCA_037388985.1 Desulfobacterales bacterium
ATCGGCCCATCTGGTGCGGTGGATTCCAAAAGTTCGACTTCACTTTCACCCACAGGGAAAAATGCGGTGGTGGCTTTCTGTTCGGCCACGGTTTCAGCCCCCTCGAATTTAAGCCCCAAAGCATGCGTCCAAAAATTTTTACCCTCTTCGATACTTTTTACCGCAATCCCCAGATGATCGATTTTAAGAATTTTCATCAGGATCCCCTTTTGTTGATTTTCTATTATAAAATTGCTTTCTAAACCGATCAAATTCATCCCGCACAATGGCTTCCCGCACCTGCCGCATGAGATTCAGGAAAAAATAGACATTGTGCAGCGTGTTTAGGCGATAAGCCAGGAGCTCTCTGGCCAGGTAAAGATGGCGCAAATACGCCCTTGAATAATTCTGACACGTGTAGCACGCGCAGCCGGGCTCCAGAGGGCTGGTATCATGCTTGTATTTCGTATTGCAGATGTTCAGCGTTCCCTGTTGGGTGAAAACCTGTCCATTGCGGGCATTGCGGGTGGGCAAAACACAATCAAACATGTCGGCCCCCAGGGCGACAAGGTCAATCAGGTTCTCGGGGGTGCCCACGCCCATGATATATTTGGGCTTTTCATCGGGCAACCTGGGTAACGTAAAATCCGCGACTGCCAGCATGGTCTCCACCGGTTCACCTACACTTAAGCCACCAACAGCAAAGCCGTTAAAGTCAAGGGAAGTCAAATATTCTGCCGCCGCCAGGCGCAAATCCTGAAACATCCCGCCCTGCAAAATGCCAAACAGCGCACTGTGACCGTTTGACACGCCTTGCCAGGCAGTTTTGCAGCGCCGGGCCCATTGGGCGGTAATTTCAAGTGCCTCGCGCGTGCGCTGGCGCTCCGCCGGGTACTGGATACAATAATCCAGGCACATCATAATATCCGAACCCAGGCAGGTTTGAATTTCAATTGCTTTTTCGGGCGTCAAAAGATGATCGGATCCATCGATATGCGATTGAAAGGTTACACCCTCTGTGGAAATTTTAGCCAGCTTAGCCAGCGAAAAGACCTGGAATCCGCCGCTATCGGTTAGAATTGGACCCTTCCAGTTCATAAACCGGTGAAGACCGTTAAATTGACCGATAACCTCACAGCCGGGCCTAAGATAAAGGTGATAGGTATTGCCCAGAATAATCTGCGCTCCGGCAGACAGAAGTTCCTCGGGTGTCAATGATTTTACCGTCCCCTGGGTACCCACCGGCATAAAAATCGGCGTCTGCACTTTTCCGTGAACTGTTTGAATAACAGCGGCACGGGCGCGGGTTGTCGAACATTTGGCAACAATCTCAAAATCAAACATGGCAAATAAAATAATCTGTTAGTTGTCCGTGGTCAGTGGTCCGTTGTAATTATCTTTCTCAAACAACATCCCTTATTGCAACGGACAACTGACAACAAACAACTAACATCACATGATAAGCATCGCATCTCCGTAACTGTAGAACCGGTACTGCCGTTCAATGGCTTCCCGGTATGCTTTCAACACATTCTCACGCCCGCCAAAGGCTGAAACCAACATCAATAGCGTTGATTGGGGAAGATGAAAATTCGTAATTAACGCATCAACCGCCTTGAACCGGTAGCCGGGATAGATAAACAGATCACACCATCCGTTTCCGGCCCTTACAGTTCCGCTGGAATCAGAAGCATATTCAAGGGTGCGCACACTGGTGGTTCCAACCGCTACCACCCGATGGCCTGTTGCCCGGGCTGAATTGATCCTATCGGCTGTCTGCCTGGAGATCGCATACGCTTCGGAATGCATGCGATGAACGCGGATGTCTTCCGATCTTACGGGTAAAAAGGTTCCGTAACCGATGTGCAGCGTAATCGAAGCGATGAAAATTCCTTTGACTTTCAGTTTTTCAAGAAGTTCGGGTGTAAAATGCAAACCCGCTGTGGGGGCGGCAATCGCCCCTTTTTCAAATGCATAAACGGTCTGGTAGGAAACCCGATCATCACAGGGTGGCTTCAGCGCTTCACTGCGCCGAATATAAGGCGGAAGCGGTATTTTCCCAATCCGCTCAAGCAGTGTGCTAAAATCCGCTTCAGTGCAAAATTGAATCAAATAGGTTCCATTGCATCGCTCAATCACTTCGGCCCTAAGCCCCTCATCAAAGTAAAACCAACTGCCCGGCTTTGAAGGTTTTGCGGCTTTAACCAGACATTCGTAAGTCAGGCCTTGTTTGCGCGTTTCCGGCTTCGCGTTGCCGTTAAAACTGCAAATAAGAACCTCGACCCTGCCGCCGGTATCTTTTCGGCCCACCAGCCTGCCGGGAACAACCGCTGTGTTGTTAATCACCAGCGTGTCACCCGCACTCAAGAAAGCATCCAGCATATTGAACCGATGATGGGATAAATCCCCGGTTTTACGGTTCATCACCAACAGATTCGATTGATCCCTCGGGTCAACCGGTTTCTGGGCGATCAACTCAGACGGAAGTTCATAATTATAATCGGATAAGGCGTACATAATTAAGGGCTTCAAGACCCTTTCCGGGTTATTCTAGGTAAATGATTAAACTAATATTTATAATCCGTTACAATATATTTTGTCAAAACAAATTGGGACCATCCATTGATTTTCTGCTTGTCAAACAAGTCGCTTTGATAGTAAGAGTAACTGACTTAATCTTTAGAACTGTCGCTTTTGCTGATCATCGCTATCATGGTTTTTGCCAGAGTTCTGCCTTTGGAAATGCAAAAACGCATCGTCAACCAGGCCATTAATTTAAGAAACGTTCAACTGCTGCTGACATATTGCGGTATTTATCTGGTGGCCGTTGTTTTTAACAGTGGACTCAAATACCTGACCAATATTATTCAAACCGTGATCACCCAGCGGGCTACGGCTGGCATGCGCAAAGCACTGTATCATCATATTCTCACGCTGCCATTGAACTTTTTTAGAAGTACACAGCCGGGTTCGGTGGTCAATTCGCTTGTCGCGGAGCTGACGATGCCGGGCAATTTTGTGGGCATGGCGATTTCCGCGCCGGTTACCAATGTGTTAACCCTTCTGGCGTTTGCCGGCTATCTGTTCACGCTGAATCCCCTGCTGGCTGCCGTATCTCTGAGCATCTATCCGATCGTTGTTTTTCTGGTGCCGATGCTTCAAAGAGGCGTTAACCGCGCCAATAAAAAACGGGTCGACGCCGCCCGTAAATTATCCAGCCGCATTGCAGAATCCATCACAGGTATCCATGAGGTCCACGGAAACGGCGCCTATCGCATCGAAAATAAAAAATACGACCGCCTGGTGAGCCGGTTGCAGAAAATCAGAGTCGTCTGGAGTCTGTATCGCTACGGTGTTAAAACCGCCAACAATTTTTTTGTCGGCCTGGGACCTTTTATCGTTTTCATCCTCGGCGGTTATCTGACCATCAAAGGCCAGCTGGAACTGGGCGCCCTGGTGGCCTTTCTCTCCGCCCAGGAAAAGCTTTATGACCCCTGGAAGGAATTGATTGAATTTTACCAGGTTTTCCAGGACGGCAGTGTGACCTATAAGCGCACAATGGAATTTTTCGACGCGCGGCCTGATCATGCACTCGAACCCATAGACCGCGGACCCTTTGACCTGGAACCCAGCATTGACGTCAAGGATTTGTCTTTTGTTACCGACAGCGGAATCAGCTTGCTCGAGGGTATCAATTTATCTTTAAAGCCCGGCGAGCATCTGGCGCTGGTCGGTTTTTCGGGCAGCGGAAAAAGCACGCTGGCGCTGTGTATCGGGCAGCTTTATAAGTATACTGACGGTCACGTTTTCATCGGGGATAAGGAAGTGACTCATTTGACCAAAAAAGACATGGTCAACAATGTCGGCTTTGTCGCCCAAAGCCCCTTTATCTTTGAAGGCACCATCGAAGACAACCTGCTTTACTCCTGCCTGGCCCAGACCGATGGAAACGGTCAATCGGGGAAAAAACTGCCCACCCTGGACGATATCATTGCCGTGCTGCACCAGACCGGAATATTTGTAGACATCCTGCGATTCGGCCTCAACACGGTTTTGGTTCACGATCAAAACAAAGAACTGGTAAAAACGCTTATCCGTGTTCGCGAAAATTTTCAGAGCGATTTCGGAGAAGAACTGGCCGATTATGTGGAATTTTTCGACGAAAATCAGTATCTTTTTTACTCTAGCGTGGCCGAAAACCTGATTTTCGGCACGGCCAATAAAAAGGAATTCGATGGCGCCAATTTATGTAATAATGCCTATTTCGTTGATTTTTTAAAACAGGCGGATTTAAATCGGCCCCTGCTCAGTCTGGGTGCTGAATTGGCCAGGCAAACCGTAGATATTCTCGGCAATCTGCCGCCCGATGACGTATTCTTTGAACAAAGCCCCATCGGCCCCCATGAACTGGATGAATTTAAAATACTGGTAGAACGATCGAAGCGCAAAAAACTGCATGAATTAACCGATGCCGATCGTCAAAAGCTGCTGGAACTGGGCATGCGGTTTGTGCCGGGCGTTCACAAAATGGTTGCGCTGCCGGCGATTTTGAAAGATTTAATTTTAGAAGGGCGGGCCCTGTTCCGTGACAAAATCGCCGAAGATGACCCGAAGGCGATCACCTTCTACCAGATATCTGAATATATTTATTCACAAACCATCTTAAACAACATCTTTTTTGGCAAGACCACGTCTGCCAATCCTCAGGCCCAGGAGGCGATCAATCAGAGCATCATCCAGCTTCTGATCGCAGAGGACCTTCTGGAAGCGATCATTGAAATCGGCATGCACTTCCAGGTGGGAACCAAAGGCGGCCGATTATCCGGCGGTCAGCAACAAAAACTGGCCATCGCCCGGATTCTGCTGAAGCATCCTCGGATCTTAATCATGGATGAAGCCACATCGGCCCTTGACAACAAGTCTCAAACCCGCATTCAGAATCTGCTGGAAACCCGCTGGAAGAAAAAAAGTACCGTCATATCCGTCGTTCACCGCCTGGATACCATTAAAAACTACGATCAGGTAGCCGTGATGAAGGCCGGTAAAATTCTTGAAATCGGACCCTATAATGAACTGATCGCACGGAAAGGAACGTTATATGAACTCGTCGGAAAAAAATGAGGCCAATCCGTCCAGCGAGTTGGAACAAAACCTGGAGATCTTGAGGCAAACATACTTTTTCTCCGGATTGCCGCTTGAAACACTAAAAATTTTTGCCTATCTTTGCACTAGAGAAAAATATAAGCAGGGGGAATATATTTTCCGCCAGAATGAAGATGACGGACAGGCGTTTTACATTATCAGCGGAAAAGCCGTGCTGGAGAGAGAAAATAACAGCAGTGTCAAAGAAATTAGAGAGTGTCATAGCGGCGAATTCCTCGGCGGCCTGACCCTGCTGGGAGAAGCCCGCCGCCTTTTTTCTTTAAGGGCGGTGGAGGATACCATCTGCCTCATATTGCTGCGCGAAAAATTTTCAAAAACAAGGGAACAATTTCCGGATATCATGCCCCGAATTTTCAAAGCGGTGGCCAAAAATATCGACGCCTGGGAGGAACGATTTTTGGCTGACCGCGCAGACCTTTGCGGGCAATGCATGGCCAATTTGGGAGTCAGCCTGATTTGAAATTTAAAAAATCTGTTTCCAAGACCTGCTTTTTTGCGTTACAATAGCAGCGATTCGGAAGCCGGGGCTTAATCCCTCAAAGGCACATCATTATGGCAAAAAATAAGGTTTCATTTAAACTTAAAAGCAATTTGTCCGAACTGGATACCCTGTGTGAACAGCTGGAACGCTTCGGTCAATCCATCGGACTATCCCCTAAATGTATATTTGAAGCCAATCTGGCACTGGATGAACTGTTCACCAACATCATTAATTACGGATTTGCCGACCAAAATGAACATATCATCAAAATCACAATCGATCACCGAGATGATAAGCTGGTCTTTAGCATTGAAGATGATGGTGTGCCGTTTAACCCTACAAAAGCTCGGACGCCCGACCTGGAATGCAGCATCGAAGAATGCAAAATCGGAGGTCTGGGCATCCATCTGGCAAAAAATCTTATGGATGAAGTATGCTATCAGCGCTGCAAAAATAAAAATGTTTTAACCCTTAAAAAATTGGCGACGGCTCCAAAAGCATGATCATTGACTTCAAAAACCTGGATTACATTTCGAGCGCCGGATTGCGCGTCATCCTCAAGGCTGCCAAAGCGCTCAAGCGCGAGGATGGAAAAATAATGTTATGCGATATGCAGGATTATGTGAAAGAAGTTTTTGAAATCGCCGGATTTGATTCTTTTTTGCCGATTGTCAGCAAAATGGATGATGCCCTGCAAGCGTTTTAGACGAATTGCAATCTGATGCGCACGATGCCTGAATTTATCTCAGACCGATCAAGCCGCGCTTGCCGAGCTCCCGTATAAATTGGGTTACCGACACTTCAGCTTCCCTAGCTTCCAAGCGGTGGGTTTTGGCAAACCGTCCAACCAATTGCCGCACCGATAATTTTCCATTGATCATGTCCCACACCGATGTACCCAGCTCATCCAGCTGAAGTTTTTTCATCTGAATCTGAACTTCCGGTCCGTCAAACCGCTTAACCAGTCTCGCAAAGAAGGGTCGAACGGCTACCGGATAACTAATGAGGACCTCACCGGTTTCCAGCCGGGCTTCGGTGATCTGGATGTTTTTAACCGGAACGCGACCAAGCGCCTCGGCCCGGCTGGTCGAAGGC
>JARRJQ010000389.1:0-10696 GCA_037388985.1 Desulfobacterales bacterium
TCAAGTGTTGACTCTTGTGTAGTTGCAAATGGGATTCCAAAAAGCGGAACATATCTAATCCATAAAATTATCGAATGGCTTGCTAGATGGAAAAATTTAAATATCCACATTAGTGCAACCCACTGGGATGATGTAAAAGATGCTAAAAACCAAAAAATTAATATATGCCCATCAGCGCTTTCAGTCAAAAAGCTTAGAAACGGACAGTTTGTCGCTGCCCACTTGCCTTTTAACAAACGATTGGAGAAAGTCATGAAAATCGTGAATTCAAATAGACGGATTAAACATGTCTTTATCTATCGAGATCCGAGAGATACCTTTGTCAGTTACATGAATTTTGTGACTTATTCCGATAAATACTTTGACGAACGTGGAGGAAAAAGAGATCAACAGTTCTTGCAAACGAATTTTTCTAACGACGACGACAGGCTTGCATATGTCATTGATAGAAGAAAAAAGAGTAGATATTTTTTACCATACGCACCCTGGTTAAACAGTTCATTTTGCCATCCCGTTAAATTTGAAGACCTGTTTGTAGAGATCAATAAAGCCGCAAGCGGAACACTGGGACCCATTTTATCAAATCTTATTAAATACTTAGAAATAGATCCAGATTCCATTGATCCAGTAAATCTTTACCATAGCGTGTATAATAAAGGGCGTACAGCCAGTAAAGAGAAAAATAAAATTGGACAATATAAAAATTATTTCAAAGAAAAACATTATGCTTTAATTGACAATTCCGAGTTCAAGGAAATATTGCAAATTTTCGGTTATCAACACTAAACGGTACGGATCCCGTTTTCAATCAAAAATAATGACCTGCTGAACAGAAAACCGAGCCGCAGATTGTTTGTATAAAAGCCGGTTAATATTTTACATTGAAGTTTCATGGATTTCTAATGTAGGCTTTTTTATGCAAAAATTAGATTATTTAATCCCGTTGGAACCATTTGTAACACGGTTTAGATATAATTCAGATCGTAAACACAAAAAAATAGTGATATTGATTTTCTGAAAGTAACGCTAGGTTTCAGGTGCAATCGGTGGGATCATGTTTCAAGATCAGATCAAGTGGAATAAGAAATATCAAAGCAATTATTATTCCGATGAGCCAGCAACGATTCTCGAACATTATGTGAAGTTGGCCCGCGGCCAAAAAGCATTGGACATCGCTGCGGGCAACGGTCGAAATTCACTTTTTCTGGCCAAACGGGGATTTACGGTAGATGCGGTCGATATTTCCGATGCAGGTTTAAGATTGTTTGCCGGCAAACACCCGAACATCCATCCGATCTGTGCCGACTTGGATCATTTTGATATCCCGGCCAATCGCTATGATCTGATTATCAATCTTAAATTCTTAAACCGGCGTCTGTTCCCCTATATTCGTGAGGGGCTTACGGCTGGCGGCATTTTAATTTTTCAAACATTTCTGTGCGCATTCTTTTTTATAACGAAGCTGAAAAAAGAGATAATGGTGAAATGTCAGCGCTTGCTTCACTGGTTGCTATGAAAATACGATAATTATCGTTACAGGTAGAAAGCTATCTCAAAAATGTAGATCGCGTCCAAGAGCAAGGCGTGAGCCGATGCAAAAGCGCAGCATACATATAGTATGTGAGCATTTTAAGGAGGCTCACAACGCAGCTATTGGGCGTTAGATGCATGTTTGAGATAGCTTCTAATTGACTGGTTTCTGACGGTCTCCTGTAATCTGTAAATTAATTTTTGCCGGCTCCGCCTGTAACGATAGGTTTTTAACCGGCTTGACACAATGAACGAAATCCCTTATTTTATTGGCTGCGAAGGGCATCCAAATCCTTATTAACGATATCGGGAATAAAGGGAGGAATTCATGGCAGATGTGAAAATTTATGAATGTGTCAGCTGCGGGAACACGGTGGAAATCGATGCAGATGAATCAAGGATACCGGAATGCTGCGGCAAGGCGATGAAACCGGCTGAAGAGTTAAAAGCCTGCGGTTTAAGTGCAACCGCCGAGCACTCACGTCTGGATGATTTTGAAGAACCATGTGATGACGGTCGATCCGGAAAGATATAGATAAGCAGCTGTATGATGGGCGAAGAGCGTTTTTCGAAAGCCTGAAATCATACAGAAGCTAAATCGGATTTTATATTTTTCGAAAGATCACCTCAAGCCTGCTACAAAGCTTGGGGTGATTTTTTTGCAAAACCGCTAAACCAGATCGTCTCGCTTTAGACGAGACAATACGAGCACCGAGTGCAGCAATCGCGCTCCGTATGATTGGCGCATCGCTTCACGTAAAATGGTCCTCAAACCTTGAGTTCCGGAGGAACGCTCCTCAAGGCCCACAGAGCCGCTCGCTAAGGCCTTTCGGCCTTGCTTCATCAGGGTTGGCGATGGACAGCAATCATGGTGATATCATCGAACTGAGGGGCATTGTTGATATGTTGAAACAGATCGTTTTGAATCCTTTGAATCAACTCATTGGCAGACGATGCCGGCCGTTGCAGTAGCGCAAGAAATCTTTCTTTAGACAAAAAAGTTTCTTGCGGTGAAAGAGCATCGGTCACCCCATCGGTATAACCGATCAGAATTTCGCCCGGGTCAAGATAAGACCGGTGGATTTCAAATTCGGCGCCGGTAACGATGCCTACGACAGGGCTTGCGCTTTTCAGAATTTCTTTAATCCCTGACTGTCCAATGATAAAAGGGGGTTCGTGTCCCCCGTTGATATAAGAAAGTTCGCCGGTGATGGGATTGAGCACGCCAAAAAAGAGGGTGGCAAACATGCTCTCCTGACCGTGCTCCATCGAGATATAGTCATTGGTCAGGGATACCGCTTGAAGCATACGAAATAAGTCGACATCCGTGCTATCTTTTGCTTTTTGGCCGGAAGGAAGTGCCGACCACCTGCCCAAACTGATTTGTCCGGAGAAAACCCGCATCAGACTGCGAAACAGTGCCATATACAGGGCTGAACCCACACCTTTATCGCACACGTCTGCAATTACGATTCCAATATAATCACCCGGCAGCAAAAAGGCATCATAAAAATCCCCGGAAACCTGTCGTGCCGGATAAAAACAGGTGCTGATTTCCCAGCCGGGTATCTGCGGGATTTCAATTGGCAAAAAATCCCGCTGGATTTTTTTGCCTTTTTCAAGCTCGGCGTTCAGGGCTTTAGAGAAGTTTTCAACCTCGGCCTTGGCTTTTTCAAGAGAAAGATAAGATTTTTCCAGCTTGGCATACAGGCGCGCATTTTCAAGGGCGATTGCGATCTGTCCCGCGGTCATTTGGATCAATTCGGCAGTTTCTTCGCTGAAATGACCGGGTTGTGCATGCAGCAGAGTAAGCAAACCCAGTAATTTTTCATCCCTGAGAATCGGCACCGCCAAAGCTGACCGGACCGAATACGGCTGATCTGGAAGATTCAACCAGCGATCGTCCGCTCGGGTATCCTGGATGAGACCGACCTGGCGATGACGCCTAACCCAGCCGATGAGGCCATCGGTTAAGACACGACCGATG
The DNA here is from genome assembly GCA_037388985.1 of Desulfobacterales bacterium. Lineage (GTDB taxonomy): Bacteria > Desulfobacterota > Desulfobacteria > Desulfobacterales > JAHEIW01 > JAHEIW01. Next base: position 3,518 of record JARRJQ010000389.1, read on the forward strand.
AGTTGCGAGCGTTGCTCCGGTGTGGCCTCAGCGCGGGTCAAAATGCTCTCGGTCACCGCACCCATGCGGTCGAGTAAGAAAAGGCTACCTTTTTCAGCCCCGGTTAATTCCACAAAAACTTCCAATGTTTTTTGTAAAATTGAAATAAGCTTTTCAGATTTGCCGGGGGATCGTGCCAGGGAAACAAAATTTTCCAGGAGTTTGCTTTGCGCTTGAAATGCCGCTTTTTCACTTTTTAATTGAGCCAATTCTTTTTTGAGCGCTTTGAGTTCCATCAATTTTCTCTGCCTGTTAGACGGGCCTGATTGAATGGAAGGGCGAATGAGTTGCTTGGCCATCATGAATGATCAAAATTTCCGGCGGCCGTTTATCCAACTCTGGACAAGCAAATTTCATCAATACAGCATATCGCAGTTGAGCAAACTATACAACTTAACTTTGAAAAAGGATCAATAGGATCCGGGTGTTTCAAAATTTTTTAGTTTTTTAAGTGTGTTAATTGTCGCATCGCGGATGCAGGGATTGGAAAGATAATTTCCAAAGGAACCCCCTACATTGGTTCTATTGATAAAGGTGATGCGGGTACAATCAGCAGATATTCGCTCAAGAATCCATTGATGCTCGGAATCGGTGATTCGCACATATTGACTGCGTAATGGAATAAGTGATTCTTTTAACGCGGTACTGTGGATAACCACTTTTGCTGAAGCATAATCAATGGTGATATCAGTTTTATATACGACATCCCGGTCGGAAAAGGGCCAAGGAGCGTCAAATACCACATAAAGGAAAAAATGAAGTTCGGATGAATTTTCGGCAGGGATTTTTTTGGCTTCGATGCATTTGAAAGACCATTTCGGATAGGAAGCAATATCAGACAATATGTTTCCCACCGCTTCAATGGGCCGGTCAACAATACAAATCCCTTTAAACTGTGTTTCAGGATGTCCGCTGGTTTCTCTGGCATACAGGGCGACACCGTCTTCTTCTGTGATCAATGTCCAATCACCATCTGCAACTGAAATTACCGGTAAAATTATGACAATCAGACTGATTGTTATTCGTTGAAGCGTGTTTTTCATTTAGGATTAAAAAGGCCAAAAATTTTGATCATACCAGATATTTTCCGTGAGTTCCCGGTCAATATCGGCCAAAAAACGGTCGTTACCAAACAGTTGGGGATCAAACTTTCCTTGGCTTTGATATGTTTTAAACTGTTCGGCAAGCGTTTGAATGTGATTTTCTTCCTCAGCGGCCAGCACTTCAAAAAAACGCTTTACGGCGCTGCTCGATGTTTGTTGAGCCACTTTTTGATAAAAAGCCTGTCCTCTCTTTTCCAGTAAAATCGCATTTTTTAGAATTCGTGTCGTCTTGTCTTCCGCCATTTTTCACCTCTTTAGTATTTGGCAATGGGTATCATATTCAATAATTGCTTTCCGGCAAATTCCTCATTTTTATTGGCCGGTTCCATTTGACTCCTGATAAAATATCAACTCCCAGATCCAGTTGTCCATATTGTGACGAATAATATAAATTCCTTTGTCATCACCCAGAATTTTAAAATACCGGTGAGCCGGATCCAGCCAGCGATCGAGTATTTCTTTTACCTCCACGTTTCGGGGCCCAAAACAAATGATTCGAGGCGTTTCTTCTCCCCGATAACCGGCATAACATTTCACTTTAATTTGCATGATAAATTTACCGGCTTCAATCTGATTTTTTCACATATGCCGCCAGCTAATAATTACTATTAAATAAGCCACAATTGCGCAAGTCCAAAGAAATGAAATCCCGAAGCTAAGGGCCAGCTGGGCAGATACAATCGATGTTAAAATCGAAGCACAGCCGTTTAGCGACCAGGCATATGCACGCTGTGCGGAGGTGCCGACCAAGTCACGCATACCAACCGGGAAAGGCAGTCCCATGAGAAATCCAATTGGAAATAAAATCAACACCGCCCCTGCATATCGCCAGATATTTGAAAAGCGCAACAGATAAGTCGTAAGATCTTCCAGCGTAAAGGCCCCGATCAGCAAAACGGCAATCAGAGCCGGCAGCATCCGTTTCAGTACAGATTTTTCCTTTTGTTGCACCCAGGCGCCCCCGAAGCTGGAAAAAATGAGAATCCCGGCGACCACCACGGTAAAGCTGATAACCGGATCCCCGAAAAGTAAAATGTATCTTTTTATAAAAAACAACTCGATAAACATGAATCCCGATCCTACTGCAAAAAAATACAGTCCCTGAGGAAGTGATGGTCTTTTAGCGCTGCGGCGCCTGCCCAAGGTTCGATAAAGAGATCTTATTCTCAGCCACTTTAAATAGCGACCCGGAAAGGGTCGATTGTCCGATTGGGGCCTTATATCTAAAAAATAGGACTTGAAATATGCATCTTCTTCATTCTGCTGATAGGCGGATGCCAGTCGATTAATTTCAATAAAATGATAGGGCGCATCAAATTTATTAAATCGATTGGCTTGCTCGATTGTGATACCGGGGAGAAATACAAGGTCAAAATTACGGTCATGCACAAATTTTCTCAGGGGCGCTGCGTCTAAAATCGGTTGTTTGGAAACCAGTAAAGTAAACGTATCCCAATTGCGAATAACGGCTAGATGACTGGCTGGATTGCGGGTACCCAACATTTTTAGGCCCTCATAGGCACCCGCCCACAACCGCAGGCTGTCGGTTGGGGGCAGCAGCAGTCTGCGTGAGATGATAATCAGGCCATCGGATGTCAGATGCGTCAAGTATTGTCGGAAGGCCTCGATGGTAAACAAATGGTTTTGATCCAGAGCGGCTGAGCCCGGAATCAAGGCCCCCCAGCTTTCTATATGGATAATATCAAAAGGTCTCGGACTTTCGGCGAGAAAAGCTCTTGGCGGCTGCGAAATGACTGATAGGCCGTAATATTGACTGATCATGGCGGCCAGCGGCGGATTTTCGGCCACAATTGTGACGTCCTTAATTTTCGAAGCCCGAACACACGGGATGGCGGTTCCGCCTCCCTGCAAAACCACCAGGACGCTTTTGGCCTCGGGACGAAGATCATATCCGCTATAAGAGAGGGTAAAGGTTGAAAAGGGGGGTTGGTTCTGAGCATCCGGCGAATAGAATACCAGTTGATTATCACCATCGCTGAACGCGGCCTCGTGTTGCGTAATATTTTGCATGTAGCGTAAGCTCAAACCCGGAGCGAAACGGATATAGGGGCTTGTGATCCGGTCTATTCGCCCTCGGATGGTGTTAAATGTTTGATCGATACGCGTATCCGGAAATTGCAGCATCTGGGAAAGGGCCTTGTAAGGCGAAGGCTTCACCCGGATCAACCAATTTCCATAAGGCGTCAAGGTATAGATGGCCCCGAAAAGTATAATCAGGCCGGCTGACGCCCAGCGGATCGGTTTTGGTTTGCGGGGTTTAGACGGTGTTTGATTTTTATCTGTTTTGCTCAGAATCAGCGGAATACAGAAAAGCGGAACAAGCGCTGAAAAGATAACCAGCCGGTCTTCACTGCAAAAAGGAAGCAGCAAACCCGGAAAAATTGCTCCGAGAGCCGAACCGCACATGGTTGCAAAATAAGTCAATCCGGTATGTTCCGGTCTTTGAGTGTAGGCCAGGGTGACAATAAAGCCCGCAAAAACCGCTAATATATATAAAATTTGGATCGGCTCAACCGGCAGTCTGAAATAATCAAGCGGAAGGTTGTTTAAAACCAAAAAGGAACCAATCGTTGTTGCGCTATACAGCATAATCATTGCAGCAGCTGATTTCCAGGTGGCCAGATAATGGGGCCGCCTCATCTGCCCGCTAGGTACAATGCTTAGAAACGTCCCGCTGGCGGCAAAGCCAAACAGAGCGATGCTGATTACCATAAAGGAAAGGTGATTGAACTGGCTGATCGAAAAGATCCGGGTGAGCAGGACTTCAAAGGCGAGGGTTGAAAATCCGATGAGAAAAACGGAAATCGAGATCATAGGCGATTAAGGTGAAGATTCTTTCTGCGCATAACCGGTCATGGGCACGAAAAGAACACCTGTAATTTGCTTGACGATCAGATCATTATTCAGTTTAGTAACCAGAACCAGATTTTGGAAGCTAAACGGGTTGCCTAACGGCAAAGCGAGCCTGCCGCCTTCTTTAAGCTGTTTAAGCAAAGGTGGCGGAATATGATCCACCGCAGCGGTTATCATAATGGCATCAAAAGGAGCGGCCTCGGGCCATCCAAAATAACCATCCCCATGCCGTAATTGAATCGTATCATATCCAAGTGTTTTTAATGTCTTGACTGCTTGTTTATAAAGTTTTTGTTTAATTTCGATCGAGTAAACCTGTGTGGTTATCTGAGCAAGTACAGCAGCCTGGTAACCTGAACCGGTTCCGATTTCAAGAACCCGCTGTCCTTTTTCAAGATGGAGGATTTCGGTCATCAAGGCAACGACATATGGCTGGGAGATAGTCTGTCCTTCTCCGATGGGGAGCGGTCTGTCGGAGTAGGCAGCCGACACAAGATCTTGCGGTACAAAGCAGTGCCGCGGGACAGCCTGCATGGCTGATAGAACCTTGGGATCCGATATGCCCCGCTCTTCGATGGTTGTTTGGACCATGTGATGGCGGGCTTTGATGAACTCGGGAGAATCAGAAACGATCTCCGCATAATTCGGCAAGGCCGAAGCAATCAGAAGCACGAAAGCGAGGATGGTTTTTTTCATGGGCCCTCCCGCAGATGACAGATCTTCTATAGCACAAAAAATGGTCGATGTCAGCCTGCAACCGATTCAGAAAATCCGATTTTTGATGAAGACTAGCTGTTGATTTTTTGCTTTTTAATATATAATAAAGACTTAAGCTTAGAAGTGGTTTCAAAACTCCATCTATCGTCCGATAGCCGCGTTGCAGACCTTTTTGGATGGCTCATCCCGCCTGCGGCGGGACTGCGCTCTTTCATCGGCCTGCGCTTGCGGAGCACCTTAACTTAGCAAGATCAGATGCGAAATCCCGCCGATAATGGCGGGGCTCTCGAACGCGATCTGACGCTTTGAAACCACTTCTATATCCGACCCCTAACAAAAGTAACCGGTGAAGGAGCGACTTGATGGGATTATTTGGCAAGCAGAAAAAAGAAAACAAATCAAAACAAATGCGGACTGAATTGGCACCTAAAGAGACCACCTATATTGGCAAGAACCTGATGATTAAAGGCCGGGTATCAGGAAACGGCAATATCATCATTTTGGGCGGCCTCGATGGGGAGTTTAATTTAAAAGGCCAAATAAAAATTGCCCAACCGGCCAATATCAAAGGCGAGATTAAAGCCGATGTCATATCGGTAAACGGCAGCGTGAAAGGAAAGCTGCACGCCCAACAACGGATGCATCTGGATCAAACGGCTCGAATCGAAGGACAGATCATTACCCCTAAGCTATCCATAGAGGAGGGCGCTTTTTTCGATGGTGAAATTAAGATGGGCAACCGATCACCCAAAGCGTCCAATTCAACTGATAATGCAGTCCCTGTTGCATCTGCTCAAAATACGACTAAATCACCGCCAGCATAAACAACATCGCGATGCGGACAATGGCAAACTTTCAAAGGTAGACACGTGCGTCAGCGACTTGACGTCAACAAGGAGCTAAATTGATGGAAAAAGACAAGGCTGCAGATTCCACATCTTTGCTGAGCAAAAATGTAAAAATCGAAGGTGAAATTCAGGGCCCCGAAAATCTCCACGTCGAAGGCTATATTAAAGGTTCCATCAAACTATCCGGAGACATTTTTGTAGGCAACACCGGAATCGTAGAAGCGGATGTTGAAGCCAAAAACATTGTAATCCAGGGAGAGGTAACCGGCAATGTTTTAGCCCATCAACAATTGGAAATTCATCCAACCGGTAAACTCATCGGCGATTGCAGTGCGGCGTCCATCGATATCAAAGAAGGCGCCGTATTTGAAGGACGTTCGAATATGATCAAATCCACGGGATCACCTGCCGGTTCAAGCGCCTCTGCGGCGATTTCCCAGGGGCAAATCCCGAAACACCCCAAGCAGTAAAGGAATTACTTTACTTTGTTAGTCGGGTCTCCTTCAGCCACCATTGCACCCAAGATCCGACGTTCCGCTTCATCCGGCAGGATGCCTTCGAGTTCGGCTTCCAGAACAACATTGCCTTCGGAGCTAAAATAAACCGCTTCTGCCCTTGCGCGTCGGCGCTCATCAATCTCGGTGATAGTAAAGCGGCAGGTGATCGTCTCATCGAAATAGACCGGCTGCTTGAATCGAAAGTTCATAACGGATGCAAGCCAACCGATCTGTCCGCCGATTTCAGTCAAAATGCTGCCCACCAGCAGACCGTGGCATATTCGGGCTTTAAGATCTTTGGCGCCTGAAAACCGCGAATCAAAATGGACTGGGTTATAGTCCCGGGTGATATGTGCAAAGGCTGTCATGTCTTCTTCGCTAAATCGTCGTGATACGCTGAAGGTATCCCCAACCCTCAAACCTTGGATTGTTTTTTCGCGAATTTTCGACATGACCGCTCCTCGATCGTAGGATCAAAATCTGCTGGATTCGGTGCGAATGAATTGTGAAAACCGGTTATATCTATTGTTGAAAATCGGTTATAGTTTAAATCTGAAATTTTAAACCACTTATTAAAGGATATTGCACTTTTATCGCAGGGTTTCAGACGATCAGACGCATTAGCTTTTAGCACACTTTTTACATTTGTCAAACCAACCCGCGCGTTCGGCTTTAGAAGTGGTTTAAAAATCCCATCTCCCCGCTTAATAAAGCGGGATTTCGCATCTGTTTGCATGAATGCCGCGCTTTCTCGATCGGCCTGCGCTTTTTTTAGAACTAGTGGTGTTGTTTGAAGGTATCATGGCTTTTAAATTTTACAACAAATTCGGCATGCGTATATTTTTATTCGTTTTAGCTATTTTAATTATGAGCTCCGAAGCGCTTGCTGTTGAGCAATCCATACTGGATACGCAGGACCTTATAGTTGTTTATGATTCGGGACTCGAACCCACCGGTCGGCAAGCGGCGGCGGAATATCCGGCTATAAAGCAAGAGCTAGAAACCTTGTTCCAATGGGTCGTGGACTTCCAACCGACCCTGGTAATGCTCAAAGATAATAAGCGATTTCAGAACCTGGCGGGACATGAACTTGTTATAGCC
>JARRJQ010000390.1:0-3542 GCA_037388985.1 Desulfobacterales bacterium
GTTAAGCATCAGAAAAATCGGCGTCATCGGGCGCACCTATCGACATTTGAATCGCTACCGGCAGATTCTGGCGATATTGTTTAAACATGGATTTGATGATCTGCTGGAAAGGCTGAAGGTCGATCAATATATTGCGGCCGGGCTACAGGCAATTTCCAAAAAGCCAACATCGCCCCATGAAAAACTGAGCCGACCCCAGCGGCTCAGGATGGCTTTCGAAGAACTGGGTCCCACCTACATTAAACTCGGTCAGGTGCTATCCACCCGGCCGGATCTGGTGCCGATAGAGTTCGTCACCGAACTGGCCAAGCTTCAGGATGAAGTCCCTGCTTTCCCGTTTAGCGAAGTCAAGGAGGTCATTCAAGCCGAATTCGGCTTGCCCTATGAAGCGTTGTTTGATGAGCTGGAAGAACAACCGCTGGCGTCGGCTTCCATCGGGCAGGTCCACAAAGCGCGCTTAAAAGACGGCGAGGCCGTGGCCGTCAAGTTTCAGCGACCCGGTATCCGGAAAATCATTGAAGTTGACCTTGAAATTATGCTGCATCTGGCCACCCTGGCCGAGCACCACATCAAGGAGCTCGAATTCCACCGGCCGGTGAAAATTGTCGAAGAATTCGCCCGCACTCTCGAAAAGGAAATCGACTATCATATCGAAGCCACCAACATGGAGCGCATCGCACGCCAATTTCTGGATGTGCCTTATATTTACATTCCAGCTGTCTTCAGAGAGATGACCACAACGCGGGTGCTGACATCGGAGCTTATTGACGGCATTAAAATCTCCAAAATCGAAAAGCTGGAAGCAGCCGGGCTTGATAAAAAACTGATTGCCGCCAGAACGGTGGAACTTGTGCTCAAACAGGCTTTTGACAACGGGTTTTTCCATGCCGACCCTCATCCCGGAAATATTTTTGTTTTAGCGGATAATGTCATCTGTCTGGTGGACTTTGGAATGATGGGCATCGTCGATCGTCGCACGCGGGAAGAATTTGTCGACCTGATCGACAGCCTGGTCCAGCACCATGAGGATAAAGCCACGCAGGCGCTGCTTAATTTAACCGACTGGAATGAGCAGCCCGATATCCGCGCGCTTGAAAGGGAAGTGGCCGACTTTATGGGGCGCCACCTCTACAAACCGCTGAAGGATATGGAAATCGGCAAACTTTTGCAGGACTTGATTCAGTTGACGGCCCGTTTTCGTTTACGCATTCCGCCCAATATATTTTTAATGATCAAGGCCCTCAGCACGGTGGAAGACGTCGGCCGAATGCTGGATCCGGAGTTTGACCTGATTGCCCATGCCGCCCCGTTTATCAAGCGGGTTAAGCTTGAACGCTTTGGCCCCCAGCGGATCCGTTCCGACGTATTTGAGATGCTGTCGCGGTTGTTTCAATTTTTACAGCAGTTCCCAAAAGACCTGCTCGATCTGACCGGCATGATCCGGCAGCAAAAACTCAAGTTGCAGCTTGAGCACAAAGGGCTTGAGACTTTGCTGGCCACCCAGGACCAGACCAGCAACCGCATGTCTTTTGCCATCATCATTGCGGCGCTGATCATCGGCTCGGCGCTGATTGTCGTATCCGAAATTCCGCCGCTTGTTTTCGGCATCTCTTTGATCGGAATCATCGGATATCTGGTTGCCGCCGTTATGGGAATCTGGCTGCTGGTGGCGATTATTAAAAAAGGAAGGCTGTAGAATAAATAGTTGCGATTTTCACAATTGAAAGCGACGAGGTATATTAAATTTCATGATGCCAGGAGAAATAAAATGAAAAACATAGCCCTTTTGACAAGCTTGGCGATGCTTTTAATAGGGCTCATCTCACCGGCTAAAGCACTTGCCCAGGATAAATCCTGTCAATTTGAACCCACCGGCTCTGATGATGTGTATCTGACTATTCGGGAGAAAGTCGACCCCGGTGAAACCAGAGAAGTCGTCACGTGGGAAGGATGGGTTAAAAGAGATGAGCAAAAGCAATATACCAGCCAAACGGGCCAGGTCAGCTATGATTATAGATTGTCCTCCGGTGATCGTACTTACGGCGATAATTTTAGTTCATGTAAGGATGGTCAAATTATCGGCATCCCTTAAAAGCGAACGGCCCTGAGGATAAAGATGATACCAACACCGATCATTAAAACAGCGCCGCCTTTATAAATGATTGCTCGCGATTTTAGCCAGCCCATGTCGGCGAGCTTGGCGACCAAGAACAGCGCAGGAACGGTACCCACTCCAAAGGCCCCCATCAGGCCCATGCCGGGCAGCCAGCCGTAAAGGAGGGAGTCCGCATCCATGCCGGCCCGGGCGGAGCCCAGTAACGCCGTATATACCGGACCGCAGGGAAGCAGCCCAAGCAACAGCCCCAGGGGCAGATAGACGATGGTGGATTTTGCCTTCAGCAGTTTGCCAAACGCCTTTGAGATCCATCTGCCCGGGCTGGAATGATCGCCAAAGATTCGGCCAACGGGCAACCATCCGGCCATCGCCAGCCCCATGAACACAATTAAGGCACCTGCAAAAACCATCACGCCCTTCTGGAAACGCTCTATATGCGCGGCCACCATGGTAAAGGAACCCATAGCCGCCACCACGCCACCCAGGATGGCATAGGTGGTGATTCTTCCAAGATGATACAGCAACTGGGGGACAAGGATGCTTTTTCCTTTGAGGTTGAGACTAAAGCTAAGCACGATTGGTCCGCACATGCCGACGCAGTGCCCGAAGCCGACGGTAAACCCGGTGGACAGATAAAGCAGGTAGAGGGTATCAGTAAATAACATCGAAAATAAAGTCAGTCTGGCCCATTCCGGGTATAATTACGGTGGCCCGCCAGATCCGGCGGCCGCTGGGGCACTTGACGATAACGCCCCGGCCTTCATACGTATTATTTCCGGTGGATTTAAGATGCACGCGGTTAGGGCCCATCTTCATGCCCGGCATCCCCAGATCGATGTAAGGCGGCTTTGTTCCCGATGGCAGGTTTGCAGTTAAGGATATTTTAAACGATAAATCCTGCATGGCTTTTACCGGCCTCGGGGTGACCTCGAGGGTAACCGTATTTTCTGACAGAGTCTGGCTGCAGGAGCTTTTATGCAGATCGCAGTTAATCATCTTTTGATATTTATCGTCTGCAACAACATCAGCGGGAGTTACCATCGAGAAGAAAGCAATTAACGAAATTACCATTGACAGCGGTACTTTAAAATTCATTTATGCTGCGGCAGCCTCCTTTTTCTGCTCCCAAAAATAATCCGCGGCGGCTCCAATAGCCGCCGCGGATTATTTTTACAAAAGTCTCAGTATAAAAACTGGTTTAAAAATCCCAGATTTTATTTGAGGGCAAGGCGCAATGCGATTCGAAAGCGGAGCGTACACGGCAGTACGTGAGCATTTTGGATCGGAGTGCAACACAGCCCTCGAGTAAAAGATGTCGGAGCGCTGCTTATTTGCGGGCAGTGGAAGAGCCCGCGTAAAGAATAGCGAATATATCTAGGCCAGACGCCGGGTGACGCTGACCCGAGTATGGATGTCGCGTTTGGCC
>JARRJQ010000391.1:0-3530 GCA_037388985.1 Desulfobacterales bacterium
AAGGACACCAATCTGGTGATCACGCTGCCGCCGAACAGTCCTGCGGACATAGAAAGTTATGAGGGTTGGAAGGCATTTGTGGCCGATCATCAGCTCAATGTCGAATTTGAGCGTGGCTTAAACCAACCCTTTGAAGCTATTATGCAATCGGCATTCTATTTATTGACCACCAGTATCACGGAAGGTTTCGGCTTTACTTTTTTGGAACCCTGGCTTTTTAATAAATTGGTCTGGGGCAGAAAGCTTTACGATATTTGCACGGATTTCGAAGCCAATGGTATCTTTCTTAACCACATGTATAATGAACTGAACGTTCCGATGGATTGGGTTGGATCGGATGGCTTTTTTCAAAAATGGAACCGCACAATACTGAATATCTGCAGGCTGTTTGATTTTCAGATTCATCAAGACCGGATTCAAAGCGCTTACAACACCATGACTGCCGGCGGGACAATTGATTTCGGGCTGCTGGATGAAATGTTCCAAAAAAAGGTCATCCGGCTTCTGCTGTCGGAAAACGCCAATCGAAAACAAATGTGTTTCTTGAATCCGCCTCTTTCAAGAATCGGCCAAGTGTCGAACGCGGAAGATATTATCATGTCCAATCGCAGCGCCGTACTTCGCAATTACAGTATGGAACTTTGCCGACACAAGTTGCTAAGCACTTACAAGCAAACAGCAACGACTGCCGTTAAACAGCGAATAGACAAAAAGAAACTGTTGGCCGAATTTTTTGATTTGAAGCAATTTAGTCTGCTGAAATGGGGTGATTATGAAGCCCTCTGAGCGGGTTGTCGATTACCTTTCTCCCATGCTGCCGCAACCGACATCCATGACCCCGGGCGGCCGATTGAAGGAAAGGATTCGGTGTGTCTTGTTTGATATTTACGGCACATTATTTATTAGCGGTTCGGGAGACATCGGCGTTTCGAAAAAGGCTTTGCCTCAGCTACAAAAACTGGACCGTCTGCTGCAGCAATTCAATCTCCGCAAAAAATCCCGGGAAATTATCCAAGAATTATCCCGGGCCATTGACGACGAGCACCGCCGGCTGCGCGACACCGGCATCGATTATCCCGAAATCGAAATTGACCAGATATGGAAACAAATTCTTAAAATAGACGATCTGCCTTTGGTGCGGCGCTTTGCGATTCAATATGAGCTGATCGTAAATCCGATATACCCGATGCCCAATCTCAAAACGACTCTTGCTGCCAGCAGGCAGAAACACGTGCCAATGGGCATCATATCCAACGCCCAGTTTTTCACACCGCTTCTGTTTGAGTGGTTTTTAGGTGCCGAGCCGGAAGGCCTCGGGTTTCATTCAGACCTTATTTTCCTCTCCTATCAGATTCGGCACGCCAAACCATCGACAAAGCCTTTTGAACTAGCCGCTGCCGCAATTACCGCGCTGGGTCTCAAAACCTCATCAGCACTTTACGTGGGCAATGATATGCTCAATGACATTTACCCGGCCCATCAGTTGGGTTTCCAGACCGCTCTGTTTGCAGGGGATGCGCGATCCCTGCGGTTGAGACCTGAAGATCCTCGCTGCATCGATTTGTCGGCAGATATCATTCTGACCGATCTCGCCCAGATACTCGGCTATCTGATGTAAATTTATAAGTCCAATATCTCCTTACAACGCGGTCTGCCACTGAACGGGAATTCTCACCTTTTTTTGATCTCGGTTGATGAAAATCAGATATCCGTTTTGCCTGCCGAAAATAAAAAGATCACGGGTGAGTTTTACATCTATTTTGCAGTAATTAACAATTTCATTGATCCGCCCTTCTCTCCACCATTGAAGCGCCTGCAGCCCGTCGCCCAGCTTGGTTGCGCCCAGGGTTGCCTGGGCCAGGTGTGCCAGCGAGAGCCTGAAACCCAAGTGGTTGTGAACGGTTTCAAGAATATCCAAAGTATTTAAAGTCGAAAAATCAAAGTCAGAGTAACCTTTCAAAACCAGATAGTCAAAGCGCTTGATGTTGAAGCCAACAACTAACTTTACTCCTTGCAGATCTTCAATTAAGCGGTCTATTTGATTTTCAAAATATTCGATGAACGTATTTTTTTGCGAATCATACAGCACGCCGCAGCTGATCCGCATGCGATCTGCCCGGTGCCAGCCGCCGACTTCTGCTGCTGATCGCTGAGTTACAAGATCAAATACGCCAAAGTGCAACTCCCTGGATGGCTCAATCTTGAAATTGCGCCGGATATTTTGGGCTGCGCTGCGCTTTGTAACTGGCGGTCTTCGAGAGCCGGGCTGTTGAATATCGGATTTCTCGCGGGCCCGCATGCGTTCCAGAATGAAGATGGCACCGTTTTTATCCATGGGTCGGTTGCCGGAGCCGCATTGCGGAGAATGGATGCAGGAGGGGCAGCCTGATTCACAGGGGCAGGCGCTTATCGCTTTCAGCGTATACTTCAGCAGCCGCTGCATGTTTGCAAACGCCTGGCGCGTCAACCCGGCTCCGCCGGGAATTCCGTCATATATAAAAATAACCGCCTTGCCGATCTGGGGGTGATAGTCGGTGGACATGCCCCCTATGTCATTGTGGTCCGCCATTACCAGCAGCGGAAAAATACCGATGGCGGCATGTTCAATGGCATGCAGAGCGCCCAGCAGGTCATAATGACCGCAGTCGCATTCGTGCTGGATCGGCTCCGGAATTTGAAACCACAGCCCTTCGGTTTCAAAAATCTGAGGAGGAAGGCTCAACGAAATTCGATCGATGATTTGTTTTGTTTTAATCTCCCACCGTTCATATTCGGTTACCTGATCTGTTACTTTAATTTTACCGCTATAGAATTTTGTATCGAATAGAGATATTTCATTATCAATATTTAAGATTTCAGTCAGCTTATGTGCCCTCACCCGGGTGTAGTAATTCACCCGGGCGATAGAAACGCTTATCAAGCGTCTGTTGATATCGAGTTTATCCACCACAAAAGAGTCGCCTTTATGCAGATAAACGGCTCCGGGATGGGTCTCACGATATGCGCGATAGTCATCGATTTCGCCGATCAGATTGCCGGTTCGGCGCTCCACAATCTGAAATCGCTTGCCAGCCCCTCGCAGGTCAATATCCCGATGGGGGGCTTTGCGTCGCGCGTAAAATTCATTGCCGCAGGCGCTTTTCAGCAAGCGACCTTCTTTTTCCAGTTCCGCCAGCGCAGCAGAGACATTTTCTTCATTGAACAGGGTTTCATCTGCGTGTATGGGTAGCTCGGCTGCTGCGCACTCGAGATGCGGAATCATGATTTGTAGATTAAACGGATTCACCACGGCTGATTCCGGCTCCCGGTCCATAAAATCTTGCGGATTGTGCATAAAATATTGGTCCAGGGCGTCCTGACCGGCGATGAGAACGAGGACCGACTCCTGCCCGCTTCGCCCGACCCGGCCTCCCCGTTGCCAGGTTGCTATCACCGATCCGGGATAGCACATCAACAGAAAAAGATCCAGATCACCAATGTCGATGCCCAGCTCCAGTGCGCTAGTGGTGATAACCGCCAATAATTCACCG
>JARRJQ010000392.1:0-3530 GCA_037388985.1 Desulfobacterales bacterium
GTTGCGTTCAAGCTCCAAAATTTTTGCTTCACGGGTGAGTTTCAGTTTCTCGGCGGCCCGGTTGACAACGATCCGTAACTGTTCGGGTTCGAAAGGTTTTGGAATAAAATCGTAGGCGCCCTGCTTCATCGCTTCAATAGCAGTCTCCACCGTGGCAAAACCTGTGATGACGATGACCAGGATTGCTTCATCCAGCTGCCGGATTCGCTTTAAAACTTCCATCCCGTCCATTCCGGGCATTTTCAGGTCCAGCAGAATAATTGGGATGGTTTGTTTTCCAAGCAGATCAAGGGCCTCCATTCCCGTAGATGCTTTCAGCACCTCGAATCCGACCCGGCTCAGAATACGTTGCGATCCCTCCCGTATATTGAGCTCGTCATCGACGACCAATACCTGGATATCCTTATCCGTTTTCGCCACCTTGATCTCCATCATTGCCCCGCGCAGAGGCGGGAAATGTAATCGTAAATACGGCTCCGCCATCGGGTTTGTTGCGCGCCGTAATCTGCCCTCTGTGGTTTTCAACGATTCCGTATGCAAGGCTGAGTCCCAGACCGGTTCCCTTACCTTCCTCTTTGGTTGTGAAAAACGGCTCGAAAATGCGCGGCAAAATATCCGGCGGAATTCCGGGACCGGAATCCGCTATCTCAATGCAGATATTCTGTTTGTTGGAAACCTGAAATGTGTTTATCGTCAACTTACCCTTGCCTTCCATGGCCTGAGCGGCGTTGAGAATGATATTCATAAATACGTGGTTGAGTTGCTGGATGTCCGCCTGCACCGGTGGAAGGTTATCCCCGAATCGCTTTTCGATCTCGATATTATGAAATAGACTCTGATTTTCAAGAAGAAATAAAGTGCGTGAAATCGCCTGGTTGACGTCATGGGGCTGCATGAGGTGACGGGTCTGCCGAGTAAACTCCAATAGCTCTTTGACGGTATCGCGGCATCTTTCGGCATCATTGAGAATCCGCACTAAATCATTGCGTACGGCTTCTTCCAAATCGTATTCTTCCAGGATCAACTTGGCAAACAGCGTAATTCCGCCAAGAGGATTGTTAAGCTGATGAGCAACACCGGCTGCCAGCTCTCCTAAGGAGGCCATCTTTTCAGCCTGCAACAGCTGCAACTGGGTTTTTTCCAACTGGGACTTAATCCGAAGTCTGTCGCGCAAGTCATGAAAAAAACCGAAGGTGGCGACTTCACGATCATCTTCATAGATGATGGTGGCGTAAAGGCTGATGGGGATGCGTTCACCGTTTTTTGCCAACACATCTGTGTGATACATTTTTAATTTTCCCTTTCCGCCGTATTCCTCGCTGCGCAGTTTACGCATGACCTCCCGCGCACCATCATCGGGATACAAATCCCGAATGTTCAGATTGTTTAAAGCTTCCTCCACGCTGTAACCAAAAATCTCAGCCGCAGAGTCGTTGAAAATGAGAATTTTACCTGTCTTATCCGCGGCAATCACACAGTCTACCGCGCTGTTAATCAGGTTGTTCAAAAAGGCGTTGGTCCGACGCAATTTTTCTTCGAGAGCATCCAGTGCAGGAAAATCAAAATCCAACAGGGCGAAGGCTTCGATGTTCTTGCCGGAAAAAATGGGATATGAATATAGACACGGTATTTTGCCGGGGCTGGAAGTGGGATGGTAGCCGGGACTTAATGCCGGCCCGCGCTTCTGACCGACCTCCACGGTAGGGCATGCTGCACAGGGAGAATTGCGAGAGTAAAGGTACTTGTAACACTTCTGACCGACAGCTTCGGCTTCTTTCAGACTTTCATCAAGCCCCCTGATGACCAGTATGTCAAATTTTGGTGAGACGACAAGCATCCTTCGGTTGAAGGCATCAATAGCGCGCATAATGATTTGTTTTGGGTCAGTCGAGTTCACGAATTCATCCTCTAAAAGTATTGAGGCCAACACAGCGATATTTAGCGCATTGTCCCTCGGATCTTAAAAATACGGCACAAACCTTAAAATTGCAAGTGAATATCGATTGCTCCTCAAGCAGCCCGTGTGCCCTCGCGTGGACTAAACCCTCAAGAGCCGGGCAAAAGGAGCTTGAAACCGGCCAGTCCCCGTGATAACGTGTCATTCGGCAGCCAACTAAAATAACCGAATTAGGGCCAATCAATGTTTTGCGAAAGGAGCTACTCTTGATTGAAAAAACACCTTCCATCATTAACATCGGCCTGGTCGGCGGGGGAGATTTTTGCAAAGAGATCCTTGAAAAAACAACCGCTGTTTATGAACAGGCCGAGATGGTGGCCCCCATATTAGCCGTTGCCGATCCGGACCCCGAAAGTCCGGGCAGAAAACTTGCCAGCAAGCTTGGCCTGTTGACTTTTGATGATTACAAGCAGCTTTATGAGCGGCGGTACAGCATCCACCTAATTATTATTCTAACCCCGGCTCCGGAGATTTTAGATAATATCTTAAAGACGCGACCCTCTCGTATCCGCATTCTTTCTTATCACGTGTTTCGCATCTTCTGGAAAGCCATCGGTCTGGAAGAACAGAAATTGCGGGAACGAACAAAAGAAATGGAAACCATCCTGAACGGCATTCAGGACTTTATTCTGGTGATAACTCCGGATATGGAAGTTCTGGAGGCCAATGAAGCGTTTTTAACTAAAATGGGATACACTGCCGAAGAGGTTATCGGAAAGAAATGTCATCAGGTCTATCACAAAATCGATCATCCATGTAATCACGGCAAAATCGATTGCCCGCTGCGCGAAGTTGTTCGCAACCAGCGTCATGTCCGTCAGATCCAGACGCGAGTCATGCCTGATGGTCAAATGCGATATTACGAAGTCAACATCTATCCGATCTGGGAAAAAGGCGGCAAGGTCTCAAAGTTTATTCACATCAGTCGGGACATCACGCAACACAAGAAGGAAGAAGAGGAAATTACCCGCCGCCTGGAACGAATGGTCGAAGAACGCACCCGGCAACTCAAGGAAACCCACGCAAAATTGATCCACCAGGACAAGATGGCTTCATTGGGAAAACTTTCCGCATCGGTGGTTCATGAAATCAACAACCCCATCGCCGGCATTTTGAATTTGATTATATTAATGAAGCGGATGGTTGAAGAAGACAGCATCAGTCCCCAAGAAATAGATCAATTTAATCGGTATCTCAATCTGATGGAAACAGAAACGCGGCGAACCAGCAAAATTGTGTCAAACCTTCTGGCGTTCTCCCGTCAATCCAAAATGGAACTCAGACGCATTGATTTGAACCGGCTGATTGAACATACCTTGTTTTTAAACTCGAATTTGCTGAAAATTGACGGGATCAAGGTGGAAACAACTCTCGATCCCACCCTGCCCGAAATGATCGGCTCCGAAGATCAGCTGCAACAGGTCTTTATGAATCTAATTTCAAATGCCGCCGAGGCCATGGAAGCCAAGGGCGGCCTGCTGCGCATTGAAACCCGCCATTCGTTGGGGGAAGGAAAATTATTGGTTGATTTTAAAGACACCGGCGTCGGCATACCGGAAGAAAACTTATTAAT
>JARRJQ010000393.1:0-3516 GCA_037388985.1 Desulfobacterales bacterium
GGCAGCAAAATTTTTCACGGTTGCTGAATTCGCCGATATGACCTATCTAACTGAATATGGTGTCATGCGATGGCTCAAAGAAGGGAAGCTCAAAGGCCAGCAGGATGAAAAGGGAGAATGGCAGATCGATGCCGCAAATCTGGAGGTGCCCAATGTGAAGCGGCTGGTTAGATAGGATTCGGTATTGGGTATTCGGTCTTGGATTTGAGCATCAGATATGGGTCGGGAAGCAAAATAAAGATTAAAAAACGAACAAAATTACGGGGAGATGGATAAAAAACGAATTGGTTGCCCATCTCCCCTTTTTTATGATTTAAACCCGTCCGATTAGTTGGCGGTTACCTTATCTAAACGGATAAAGGAGGAACCCATGGCTACGGTGGCAAAAAATGAGTCCATCCAGATCGAACGCTACGAATTGGGACCCTTTGGAACCAATTCATATATCCTGACCTGTTTAAAAACCGGCGACAGCGCGGTCTTTGATGCCCCAGGCGATGCGCCAAAAATACTGGGCCAATTAAAACAGACAAATCCCAGGTATATTCTGATGACCCACAGTCACATGGATCATACCGGTGCCCTGGCGCAATTAAAATCTGCCTTGAATGTCCCGATTGCCGCTCACGCCGCCGATGCCGATAGAATGCCGGTTGCGCCGGATACGCTGCTGGCCGATGGCCAGGCAATAACGCTCGGCAATATCCGGCTCACGGTCATGCATACCCCGGGGCATACCCCGGGCAGCCTCTGTTTCTATACCAAGGGGTATCTGATATCCGGTGATACGCTGTTTCCGGACGGACCCGGTAAAACCGGATCGCCGGCCGACTTCAGACAAATCGTTGAATCGCTGAAGCATAAGATTTTTACTCTGCCCGAGGATACCCGGGTATTTCCGGGGCACGGCAATCACACTGTGCTGGGCAAAGAAAAGCAGGCATTCGAGGTATTTTCCGCCCGTCCGCACGATCCGAATCTTTGCGGCGACGTGCTGTGGTCGAGGTCATAAAAGGTTTCAGTGTTCAGGTGTCAGGTGTCCGGCCAATAGCTCATAGAGAGAGGCTTGAAGGCTTAAGGCTGGGAAGCCTGAAGGCCTGAAAACCGGAAAGTTCGAAAGCGACCAGGCCCGCAAGCTTCCAAGCCTCCTGGCTTCCCAGCTTCTTGCCTTCCTACCTATGAGCTATGAGCTGTATGCCTGACACCCGAAACCTGACACCTGAAACCTTTGATTTTACCAGATGATCTCTTCGCGGTGGAAGGCTTCGGCCAGCTCAAAATCTTCTCCTTCAGCCAGATCTTTGCAACGCTTTCTTAACCAATCCTCCAGATCCGAAACGTCCATCATCTGCACCTGGCTTTCATGACATCGCAGGGCGGCCAGCTTAAGATCGAATGTGGCGGTGATGTCGGAAAGATAGTTGATGTTTTCTGAAGCCCAGAACAGCATCTGTTTGACTTTGTGAGGCTGCAGGCCTTCTTCGAGCAAATCCGGATACGCCAGATGATCCCGGGCATAAGGAAAAACCGAATCAATGGTTACTTGGCCGGCGATACGATGATCCCGGTGCCAGATATATCGGCGGTAAGGATCTGCGGTAACCACCGTCTCCGGCCGATAGCGCCGGATCACCCGCACAATCTGTTTTCTAAATTCGGGTGTGTCTTCAAGCTCCTGATCCTGGTTCTCCAGAAATACCACCTCACGCACACCCAGAACTTCTGCGGCGGCCCGTTGCTCGTTCTGCCGAATTTTGGCCAGCTCATGAGGTTTTACATCCGGGTTGCTGGTTCCTTTGTTGCCGTTGGTGCAAACGACATAGACAACCTGCTTTCCCTTCTGCGTCCATTTCGCCACTGTTCCGGCAACCCCGAATTCTGCATCATCCGGATGGGGGGTTACCACCAAGACATCCGCTGGTTGGGTCACTGTCATCCTCCTTGTTCGATTTTACCGGTAACTGATTTCTTTTATTACGATACGTCATTATTTTTAAAGTAACAAACTTTGTCCGGCGATCAAATTGATTTATCGATTTAAAAGGTTACCTTTAGATGTTAAATGGGCATCAGCTCCTTAAATCAGGAAAATAAAACCGGTTTTGCAATTTCGCAAGTCAATGGATTAAGCTTCAACTATAGTAAGCGTTTCAAATTCGATATAATCAGACCGTCTCGACGGGATTAAACACATGATCGGCGGATCATATACCATTCGTAACTATTGTCCCGATGATTTTGATAAATACCTGCGCCTGCAGGTTGAATCCATTCAGCTCGATCCTTGCGAGCGTTTTATAACCGTACGGGACTTGCGGGACAATCTGGGACGACCGAACTTTGAGCCGCAAAAGGATCTATTTGTAGCCGAGTTTAAGGAAACTCTGGTCGGCTACCTTAGCGTTACGCTGGAGCCCGAAATTCAGCGGGCTTTGCTCGATGTCCTGGTCCATCCCCTGCATCGCCGCAAAGGAATCGCAACTGAACTTTTCTCAGGCGGTCTGCAGCACGTCAAAGAATCCGGCATAAAGTCAGCTCAGATCAACGTCTCAGAAACCAGCACTTCCGCCAAGGATTTTCTGAACCAACTCGGATTTAAATTCATTCGTTACTTCCTTGAAATGCGGTTGGATTTGAACGGCATCCGGCTGCCGACGACCAAAACACATGTCCATAAAAGCCGGAAACTAAAGACAGGTGAAGAAAAGCTTCTAACCGAAATCCAAAACCGCTGCTTTGCCGACACCTGGGGATTTAACCCTAACACAGAAAAAGAAATCGCCTACCGTCTCCATATGCACGGCCGTTCCCCGGATGATGTTATTTTAACCTACCTTGACGATTTGCCGGTGGGTTATTGCTGGACAATCATAGACGCTGAAGCAAATTCAAAGAGAAAAAGAAACAGGGGTTTGATCCATATGCTGGGAGTGGATCCGGGCTATCGCCATCAGGAAATCGGTAAAGCCATATTATTAGACGGATTGCAAGACCTTAAGGCCAAAGGTGTCGATATCGTCGATCTGACGGTGGACAGCGAAAATCCGGCCGCGTGCGCCCTTTATGAGTCGGTGGGGTTTGAGGTGTCGGCCAAAATGGAGTGGTATGAGAAAGAAGTAAAGTGATCGCCCGTCAAAAAGGATTCTTATGAATTGACACGATAATGCCAACCTTCTATATTTGAACTGCTGTTTTCAATTTTTCCGCCATGCATCCTTAACAAGAGAAAAACATTGGTTTTCCGCATTAAATGAATCCATCGTCAATAAGCGAAAAAATGTCCAGCCGCGAGCGCTTCAGGAAAACCATGGGTTACGGCAAGCCGGATCGCGTCCCATACTTTGAAGAAGGCATCCGCAAGGATGTCCTGAAGGCATGGCGAACACAGGGTTTAGCCAAAGATGCCGATCTTTCAAAAATGTTTCCTTCAGATTTACGGGAAAGCATCGAGTTGGATCTGGAACCCCGCCCCAAATTGATCTCAAGGCTGGATAAGATTACGGATTTGAAGAAGTT
>JARRJQ010000394.1:0-3511 GCA_037388985.1 Desulfobacterales bacterium
GCGACAGTAATGGGTTCAGCGACGTGTCGGTGCTCAACGTCAATTCAAATCCGGCGGAAATCCAGGCGGTTGTCAACCAGGCTATAAAGGAAAGTTGCGAGAACGCAGAAAAGAGAGCCTACTTTCCGCTGATCATCGGCAGCAGCCCGGCAATGGTCAAAATAAAGAAAAAGATTTCCGATCTGGCCAACCTCAATGAGGCGGTTTTGATTCAGGGTGAATCCGGAACCGGCAAAGAGCTGATCACCCGCTTTATTCACCTTAAATCGAAGCGCTGCAACAGACCGTTTATCAAACTGAGTATGCCCCAGCTGCCGGTCGACTTTTTTGAAAAGCAGCTATTGATGCTGGAAGATCCGCAAGCCGAAGAGGAAGGCATTTTTACCGCCGCCCATCAGGGAACACTGCTGCTGGAAGAAATCGGCAGGATGCCGGCAGAACCGCAGTCCACCTTGCTGAAAATCATCGATGAAGCCGGACTTTTTAAAGCCGCCGATGAACCAATCGATGTTCGAATTATAGCCACGTCCGGCCGGGATCTGGCTGCCCTCGTTGAAAGCGGGCAATTCAACAAAGGTCTTTTTTACCGGCTCAATGTGATCCGGATCGATCTTCCGCCGCTGCGCAGTCGGCTGGAGGACATTTCTGCGCTGGCTGATCTTTTCGCCGACAAGTTCTGCATCGAATCGGGCAAGAGCCATTTCGAGCTGTCGCCTAAAATCAAGAGCCTGTTAACCTGCTATCACTGGCCCGGAAATGTCCAGGAGTTGCAAGACCTGATCAGGCTTATTGTTAATGATGGCAACGAAGACCGTGTCACACGAAAACTGAGGATCCATAAAAAATATCAAGCGATCACCGATTATTACAGGGACATCCATGCTCTTGCCGGGCTCGGTGATGTCAAAAAGCACATAAAGGATCTGGACAAAATCTCATTAAAAAAGATCAGCAACATCTTCATGGAGCGCGCGGAGAAAAAGGTTTTGAAAAAAGCGCTGGAAAGCACCAACTGGAATCGCAAACGCACCGCCGCTTTGCTGGACATCAGCTACAAATCGCTGCTGAACAAGATCAAGGAGTATAAACTCGGTTAGCTCATAGCTCACAGCTCATAGCTGATAGTCAAAAGCCGATGGGGTGAAATACAGATAATCAGAAAATTGGGACGCAGATTAACACAGATGCTCACAGATAAAAAAAGTAAAACTTTAAAAAAAGCTCTGCTCTACAAGATGCGCTCAGAAGCTATGAGCTACGAGCTAAATTGAATCTAAGGAGCTTTTAGATGAGGGTTTTGAAATATTTTGGCTTTATGGTTTTGATTGCGGCATTGATTTTTTCCGGCTGTGCATCGGACGAAGAGAAAAAACAGATTCATTTTGAAAAAGGCAAAGCCCTTTTTGAAAAAGACGACTATCAAGGTGCCCGGCTGGAATTTAAAAATGCGATCCAGATTGATCCGAAATTTGTAAATGCGCATCTGAAACTTGCTGAAACCGAACTTAAGCTTGGCAACGCCCGGGAAGCCTATAACGCCTATCTAAATGTTTCAGAGCTCGATCCGGAAAATACGGAAGCCCAGCTCAAGCTGGCAATGTTTCTCATGGTTGGCCGGAAATACGAAGAATCCAGAAAACGGGTGGAGGCCGTTTTAGATAAAGACCCGCAAAACATAGACGCGCTTTTAATGCTCGGGGGCCTGGCTGCGCAGGATAAAAACGAGGATGAGGCTGAATCGATTTTTAGAAAGGTCCTTGAAATCAACAGTCAGGAAGTTCGCGCATATTTGGGGTTGGCAAGTATTTTCTCCGCCCGGGAAATGCCCTCTGAGACAGAAAAAGCACTCAAGCAGGCGGTTGCTGTTGATCAGGAGGCCTTGAATTCCCGTATTTTTTTGTTCAGATTCTATGCGGATCAGCAAAGATTTGACGAAGCTGAGGCTGAAATTAAAGCAGCTATTGAATATCATCCTCAAAACGCAAAACTCCGCGAGCTGTTAGGAAATTTCTATTTTAAGCAGCAAAACCTCCAAGCGGCCGAAACAGCTTATCTGAAAGCAATTGAAGCCGATCCTAACAGCAGAAAATCCTATATGGTTGCCGCTGCTTTTTATGATGAAATCGGCCGCCGGAACGATACGCTGTCCATGTACAAAAAAGCGTTGGCCCTTGAACCGCAGGATATCGAAATTAAGCTGGCGATTGCCAGACACCACTTCAAATACAAGGAACTGGATGAAGCCGAAAACCAGGTCGCCAAAATCCTGGAAAATCGCCCCCGATATTTTCCGGCCCGCATGCTCAAAGGCGAACTGCTTGTCACCGGAGGTCAATTTGCTTCGGCCATTGAAATCTTTGATCAACTGCTCAAAGAGGAGCCCAACTCGGCTTCCATCTATTACTTCAAAGGGGTGGCGCATCTGGGCAAGGGTGAAACCCATTTCGCTAAAACCGCACTGGCCAAAGCACTTGAACTGAAACCGGATGATATTCGGGCCAGGCTTTTGACGGCCAATATTTATTTTCGCGATCGGGATTTTGAGCTGGCCCGGAGGGAAAGCAGGGAAATTCTTGAGCTTTCTCCGGAAAACAACCAGGCCAAGTTGATCCTGGGCAATTCCTATCTGTATCAGCAAAAGTTTGAGCTGGCTCAGAAACAGTACGAATCGATTATCGAAACTTCACCGGAAAGTCCTGTCGGTTATTTCAGGCTGGGCTATTTGCAGCGCATTCGCGGCCAATATGATGCCGCCTTGCAGAATTTTGAAAAGGCCCTGGCGATCAATCCGAATTTAATGGATGCGTTTACCAATGTCGTCATGGTGCATGTAGCCAGAAAGCAATTTGATGCGGCCATCGGAGAATGCCAGCGACAACTGGAGCGGATGGCCGACAGACCGAAGATTGCCTCGCTTGTTTATAATTTAAAAGGCGGCGTCCATTTGGCTTCCGATCAAACAACCCTGGCGCAGGAATCTTTCGAAAAGGCTGTCGAGCTCAATCCCAATAATCTGAAAGCCTATTACGCACTGGCCGGATTGTATCTTTCAAAAAACAAGCAGGATCAGGCCATTGCGCAATATAAAGCCCTGCTGGATGTGAATCCAAAACAGGCCACCGCACACATGCTGCTGGCAACCATTTACGCTTTGCAAAATCGGTTCGAGCTGTCGGAGAAGCATTACCGGGCAGCACTGGAGATTAATCCCGACTTTGTGGCGGCAGCCAACAATCTGGCATACATCCTTGCCGATCAGGACAAAGATATAAATGAAGCGTTGAACTTTGCGCGCCTCGCAAAGGAAAAGCTTCCCGATGACCCCAATGTGATGGATACCCTCGGGTGGGTTTATTACAAAAAGGCCTTGTATGACAGCGCCATCGGTGAATTTGCAGATTGCCTGGAGAAGATGCCGGACAATCCGACCGTGATCTACCACCTGGGCATGGCGTATTACAAAAAAGGCGAGCATGAAAAAGCCCGGGCGGAACTGGAAAAGGCTTTAAAG
>JARRJQ010000395.1:0-4247 GCA_037388985.1 Desulfobacterales bacterium
CCAGGGCCCGCTGGAACAAATTTTGTTGAATCTCATCGAGCACAGCAGTTATTTCGGCTGCAAATTGATCCCGGTTAAAAGAACGTTTTTCATCGGGCGCCTGATCCCGTCTCCCGACGTAAACCGAGTTTTGCGCAATATCCCGGACACCGATTTCCACCCGCAATGGAATCCCCTTTTTAATCCAATCCCAGCCACGCGCACCGCCGATATCGCGGTCATCAATTTCCACGCCTATTTTCCGATGATGATAGGTTTTTGCCTTTAGCTCCATGGCCAGTTTTTCGGTGAAATCCATTACCACCTGGCGATCCTCAGGTTTGCGGAGGATGGGTAAAAGCACCACATGGGCTGAGGCAACTTTTGGCGGCAAAATTATACCGTCATCGTCCCCATGGGTCATGATGAGCCCGCCGATCATTCGGGTGGATGAACCCCATGAAGTGGTCCAAGCATATTCTTCGGTTTCGGCGGCTGTTTGAAATTTAATCTCCGAAGCTCTGGCAAAATTTTGGCCCAGAAAATGCGAAGTCCCGGCCTGCAGCGCTTTTCGATCCTGCATCATGGCTTCAATGCTTAAGGTATCCACTGCCCCGGGAAACCTCTCAGAGCGCGACTTGTATCCCTGAATAACAGGCATGGCCAAGTAATCCTGGACACAGGTGGTATAGACTTCCAACATCATCCGGGTACGCTCACGGGCTTCTGCAGCGGTGGCGTGGACGGTATGTCCTTCTTGCCATAAAAATTCGCTGGTTCTTAAAAATATACGGGTCCGCATTTCCCAGCGCACAACATTGCCCCACTGATTGATCAGGACCGGCAAATCACGATAACTGCTCACCCATTTGGCAAATGAATCCCCGATAATGGTCTCCGAGGTCGGGCGCACCACCAATGGTTCCGTCAATGCTCCGGCGGGCTCTAATCTGCCATCGGCTCCTTTTTCCAGGCGATGATGGGTGACCACTGCACATTCTTTGGCGAAACCCTCGACATGCTCGGCTTCTTTTTCAAGAAAACTGAGAGGAATGAAGAGCGGAAAATAGGCGTTCTTAACTCCGGTGGCCTTAAACAAATTATCCATTGCCTGCATAATATTTTCCCAAAGGGCGTAGCCCCAGGGTTTGATCACCATACAGCCCCTTACCGGCGACCGTTCCGCCAGATCGGAAGCTTTAATAACCTGTTGATACCATTCCGGATAGTCCTCATCCCGCGTCGGTGAAATCGCTGTTTTGACTTGCTTTACCATTTTCTTCCCTATCTTGAAATCAAATCCAATTTACGCAATATTGCTGGTTTCGCTCGCACCATACATCTGGACAATCAACGCAGATTCCCAATCTCATTTGCCGCGCTTGCCGCTATTGAGATCCTTTACATATTCATGCACTTCATGCAATAGGACATCCACCAGCTTATCCTGCTTAAACTTTTTCACCACTTTGCCCTTTCGAAACAATACGCCGGTGCCCTCTCCGCCGGCGATGCCGATGTCGACCTCTTTGGCTTCACCGGGCCCGTTAACCACGCAGCCCATAATGGCGATTTTCAGCGGTTCGGCGGTGGTCATCAGCTCCCTTTCAACCCGCTCAACAATGTCGAACAGGTCGATGTTGCAACGCCCGCAAGTGGGGCAGGCGATAATTTCCGGTCCGCGCTGGCGAATTCCGAGCGCCCTGAGGATTTCGAATCCAACCCGCACCTCTTCAACCGGATCGCGCGTCAAAGAAACCCTGATGGTATCGCCGATGCCTTCGGTTAACAGCATGCCGATTCCCAGAGCCGATTTGACGATTCCCGGATAAAGCGCTCCGGCTTCAGTTACGCCGACATGCAGCGGCAGGTCGGTTTTGGCGGACAGCAACCGGTAAGCCTCAACGGTTCGCCGGACATCGGAAGCTTTGAGCGAAATTTTTATCTGGTGAAAGTCCAATGATCTCAAAATATCCACATGGCGCAGACCGCTTTCCACCATGCCGCCCGGCGTGACGCCATTATATTTTTTAACAATGTCTTTTTCAAGTGAACCGGAATTAACGCCGATCCGGATCGGAATATTGAGGTCTTTCGCACATTCAACCACCGCTTTAACCTTTTGCGCGCCGCCAATGTTGCCGGGATTCAACCGAAGCCCATCGGCTCCGGACTTTGCAGCGGCAATCGCCAGGCGGTAGTTAAAATGGATGTCTGCAACCAGGGGAATATTGATCTGGGCCTTGATTGCCGCTACGGCTGCGGCCGCTTCTTGATCCGGTACGGCGACTCGTACAATTTCACAGCCGGCTTCTTGCAATCGTTTGATCTGCGCAACTGTGGCGGCGATATCCTGGGTGGGCGTGTTGGTCATCGATTGCACCGCTATGGGTGCCCCACCGCCGATTTTGACCTTTCCCACAGATATCTGACGTGTTTTTTTACGTTTGATCTTTGAAACTGCCATAAGCGTGTTTATAGTCAAAAGAATATATACTTAATAAAGCTTCGCGCCAAATTGCAGGTTTGAAAAAATCTGATCTCGATTTACCGGCGTTCTGATCATTTAGCGCCTCTTTTTGAAAATAGAGTCATTGAGGCTAAAGTGCAATAACCAAAAGATTTCCCTGCGTATGACGGACGGGCGAGTCGTTCCCGCAAGGTGCTTTTAGCTGCGTCCGATTGCAACCTGAGCCTAATTTATGCTATAGTTTTCTGATATGCGATCGCTGCGCTTAAGCCGCGGACCGTCCTTTAACGACGAAACCGGTGCACTCCGAACCTTACTATAACACGGCTTCATATTTGTAATGTAATCATTAGAATCCGAAAATTGAGGAAAAAAATACCAACGCCCTTGCACCCACCGGACGGCCGCTATCTGCCAGAAAAGTGAGAGCGTAGGGTCAAGATACTTTAAACTATCAAATGAATTGAAATAACTCAAGTAAAATAAAGCAGTTAAAGGCTACCATGGTGATGACTATTTACCACAATTCCGATTGAATCGGTCCCTCCAGGTCGCCATTGAGGATGATGACACATTTTTACCCAACAGGAGTTGTAAAATATGCAGCTTAAAAATGTACAAAAATTTTCCGACAAGTATGGAACCGACGCTCGCATCAATGAATTGATCAAAGAACAGGTCATCCGTCAAACCAAAAATAATGAGCTGGCCTGTGCCAAGGCATTTAAAATCGCTGACGAACTGAACGTTTCTGCGGCTGAAGTGGGAAAGACAGCCGATTTGCTTGATATGAGGCTTGTGAAGTGTCAGCTGGGACTGTTTGGTTATGCGCCGAATAAGAAGATCGTAAAACCCAAAGCAGCCCAAAATCCAAAACTTAAACGTGCCATTGAGGATTCGCTGGTTGAAGGCGCCCTTTCCTGCGCAAAGGCTTGGGAGATTGCCCGCACCTTCGATATGCCTAAAATGTCTGTCTGTGCGGTTTGCGAGCAGCTTAAAATCAAAATAAAGCGCTGCCAGCTGGGCGCTTTCTGAGGAACTTCACATCAAAGGACGCATGCTCCGTAATTCCGCCCATTGTTACTATCTCTACCGGGACCAGCCGATGGGTTTCGAATACGAACTGGCCCGGGCTTTTGCCGATTATCTGGGCGTTCGCTTGCAAGTTAAGGTTGTTGATCAATGGTCAGATATGGTCGGCGCTTTAACCAAGGGTTCAGCTGCTTTTATCGCCGCCGGCATGCCGATTATGCCGAAACGGCAAACTCAAGTTTCTTTTTCAGATGGATACATGGAAGTCGCCCAGCGCATCGTAACGCATCGCAAAAATAGCAGCATAAAACAAGCAGCAGATCTTTCCGGCAAAACTATTGACGTCAGGAAAGGAACTGCTTATCAACAGCGCCTGATTGAACTAAAGAATCAGGGAATCGATCTGGCGATTCGGCTGCATGAGGATCTGCCTGTTGAAGAACTCATCCAGAAAGTGGCTGATGGCGAAATCGATTTCACAATTGCCAACAGCAACATTATTTCAATCAACCGTCGCAACTTCCCGGGAGCGATCAGTACCGGATCGATCAATGACGGTATACGGTTGGCCTGGGCGGTATATCCAAAATCAAAAAAATTGCTCGAGCAAATTAATGCGTTTTTAAGCTTGATAATCAAAAGCGGCAAATTCGAGAAAATCTACAACAAATACTATGGTGACATCGAAGATTTCGACTACGTGGATTTAGAGGCTTTTCACCGACGCATTAAAAACAAACTTTCGCGCTACAGTCCGTTTATCAAG
>JARRJQ010000396.1:0-674 GCA_037388985.1 Desulfobacterales bacterium
CAATATTTTTGCGCCGAATCGCGCGGATCGGATAGACAACGTCAGTATCTTTTGCTGCAACTTCAGCGTCAATATCCGGAAGCTTTATCGTGTTAAAAATCAGATGCAGTCCATCTTTTTTTAATCCACTTTTTAAAAGAATATTGTAATCGCGGGAATTGACAACGCTGTAATGACAATCTTCCGGATAATCTTCTTTATAATAAGACAGCGGGCGACCATCTTCGGCAAAATCATGTACCTGCAGCAGTAAACAGACGCCCCTTTTCTGCAAAGCTTTGAGAATTTGCAGCAATTTTTTATTTTTTGCCAACATCGGGTTGTGTACATGCAGGATGTCACAGGGCCCTTTGAATCGAGTCTGAATGGCGTCAATAATCCCTGCAGCAACATCCTGGACGTGGAAAGGTTTGGGGTAAAGGCTGGAATAGGCGAGCTCCGGGATAATAACCGTATCGGCTGGAAAGGCCTCATCAGGCTTCTCGCCGGTGATGACCAGCACATCGCAATGGTCCTTCAATGCGTGAATCTGCTGCTTCAAACAGGTCGTTACACCGCCGGGTTTCAGATGATAATGCAAGAAGCAGATTTTCATTTGCTACCATTCAATGATTGAATCGGATCAGAAGTAAAACTCACAGGCACCTTTTGCATGGGCACAAGATCGCACAAGA
>JARRJQ010000396.1:714-5079 GCA_037388985.1 Desulfobacterales bacterium
TGGAAACTTTTTTATCATTTATTTTGGGTTTCGTAAATCCGTCGACATAATTGAAAAAATAGCCTTCACGGGTTCGGCTGATGGTGGCGGCTGTTTTCCCGATTGTCCAACCCTTGATCACGATATCGGAGGAAGAAGATCGTCCGATTTTGGTTAATCGATGTTTGAGGGGTAGCGTGCCTTCACCACCGACAAGGTAAGTTAGATAGCCCCGAACCGGCTTTTGCTTATTATTGACAACCTCTTTTTCGGCAGGCTCCGCAACACCTGCAGCTTTCGGCTCACTTTTTTCCACCATGGATCGGTATTCATTTGTGTCCATGACCATGGTCTTGTCCATTTCGCTGCGGGTATCTTCAGGTTTGGTTTCGCTTTCAAAGTAAGAAAAAATAAGCGAGTGCTTGCCGATATTAATCGTATCGCCGTCATGCAGCCAATGAGAGGTAACCAATTCCGAGTTGACAAAAGAGCCGTTTTTGCTTTTCAGGTCGATAAACACAAATCCATCGCCGACTGAATCGATTTTGGCGTGGTGTGCCGAAACCGCCCGATTTTCGATAATAACATCATTATCGCTTTTACGGCCGATTTTCAACGAACACCCCTGGGGCAAGTGATAATCCGCCAGTACGTTGCCTTTAAATTTAAGTGAAATTTTGGGCATATGAATATATTCGGTTTGCTTAAATGTTCTTTGTAGAGTCTGCAACAGCAAACGGTTTCATGATTCTTTTTATCCATGCCGCAAGTCCGCGGGTTTCATTTCCCATGGATGTGACCTTGAGCACAATCGCAGTGATATTGTCATCACCCCCACGTGCATTGGCCAGATCAACGAGGCCTTTGCAAGCCTTGTCCGAACGCCGATTGTAGACCAATTCCAGAATTTCATCGGCATTGGTTTTATCGGTTAATCCGTCGGAGCTGATTACAATGATATCGTTTTTAAAAAAAGGCACCTCGTTGATGTCTGCTTTCACCTCTTTATCAACCCCCATAGCCCGTGTCAGTACGTGCTTAAAATCGCTCCAGAGCAGTTCTGCATTATCAGGATCACGCTCCGCTTGTTCGGCGACAAGGGTGTGGGGTACCGCAAGTTGTTCGATTTCACCGTCTCGAATCAGATAAATCAAGCTGTCTCCCACATTGGCCACAATAAACGTTTTTTCGGTAAAATACACGGCTGAAACGGTGGATCCCATACCCTTGTAAGCTTCGTTGTTTAGAGCGGTTTGATGGACGATGCGGTTGGAAAGCTGGATGCCAGCAAGCAATAATCTGGCTTCTTTTGAAAGGTTTGCGTCGACATCGGTCAGTTCTTCAACTGGCTCATCTAATTGTCCTTGTCTGATATAATCCCGGATGGTTTCAACCACCAGTTTGCTTGCGACTTCGCCGGCCTTGTGCCCACCCATTCCGTCAGCGACCACGTAAAGCCCCATACGGTCATCAAGGAACAGGGAATCTTCATTTTGTTTTCTTCTTTTGCCGATGTCAGAGATGCCCGCCGATTCGATTTTAACCATTATTCAGATTTATCGCAATCCGGTTGAAGTGCTGATGATTTGATGATTTTAAGTGCCAAAAAGGAAAGCTGCTCTTTTATTTCTACTAACTGACCATTATTATTATTTATATTATAAAAATGGATTTGGGTCAAGCCTTTGAATGTTTATGTTTAATAATCAATGAGTTGCCTAAACACCCGTCAAACTCATGATATTTAAAGACGCTTATGGCTCATTCAACAGACCTTTGACATATCTTTATGCTAAGTGCATAGTAGAGGCAAATTATTCGCAGACCGGCTTATTGATCAAAAAAATTGGAGCAGGGGAAGATCTGAGAAGCACGCAAATGGAAACAATCGGTCTTTTGAAAAATACGATCCAAGAATATGCATGGGGATCGGCCAGCGCCATAGCGGATCTGTTAGGTCTAAAAAATCATGGAAATAAACCCCAGGCTGAACTTTGGATGGGTGCACATTGGAAAGCGCCTTCACTGGTTCAGCACAATGGCAATTGGGTGTCTTTACAGGATCTAATAAAGAAGAATCCCAAAGCCATCCTTGGAGAGAACATTGCTGAAAATTTTAATGACCAGCTTCCTTATCTATTTAAGGTGCTGGCTGCAGCCAAGCCGCTTTCCATTCAGGCACACCCTGACTTGCAGCAGGCCCGAAAAGGCTTTAAAAGGGAAAATGCAAGGAAAATCCCGCTGGACGCCTCCAATCGTAATTATTTGGATGACAACCATAAACCGGAATGCATCTGTGCATTAACCCAATTTTGGATTCTGAGCCGTTTTCGGAAGATTCCTGCTATTTTGCTTTATCTGGAGAAGCTCAATCTCCGGCAATTGAGGGCGGAATTCACTGAATTCGGCCAGCAACCGAATTCGGATGGATTGAAGCGGTTTTACACTGCGCTGATGTCACGGACTCCTGGTCGTCAAAAAGAGGTGATCGATGAAGCCCTGAGACGCACCCGGCGTTTTGCCGAAGGGGACCCGGTCTTTAATTGGGTGCTGAAACTTGCCGACGATTACCCCAATGACATTGGCGTACTTTCACCCATCTTTTTGAATTTAATCTGTCTGGAACCGGGTCAGGCGATATATCTGGATGCCGGCGAGCTTCACGCTTATCTGCACGGGTTGGGCGTTGAGTTGATGGCCAACTCAGACAATGTGTTGCGAGGGGGCCTAACCTCAAAGCATGTGGATGTTCCAGAGCTATTGCGGATTTTGAAATTTGAAGGTAACGATATCAAACTGTTAGCGCCACGTGAATCGATCGCAAACGAATTTGTCTACTCCTGTCCGGCCAAGGAATTTGTGCTGTCAGTAATCACGCTGAAGACAGGAGCGCTGTATCAGAGTCCGGCGGATCGCAGTGTTGAGATTTTAATATGCACCGGCGGCACGCTTACCATCACCGATCTGGGCAATCAGATCGAAACGCAGCTGCCGCAAGGAGCTTCGGCTGTTGTTCCGGCGGCCGTCAAACGCTATGCAATCAGGGGGCAGGGGATCTGCTATAAGGCGGCTGTACCCCTATAGCCCAGCAAGTATCACGTCCCTCTCATATCTTAACCGTTCACAGTCAGTCATCAACTTCAAAGATTCAGGGTCTTAGGTTTAGGGTTATAGAAGGCTTATATTTGCTTTAACCCCAGTATGCGACTCCAAGAGGTCGGACAGCCAACCGCAGAACCGCAGAATTTCGAAGGTTTTATAAAAATAGACAGATTACATTCCTTCGGCATTCGAAATTCCCTGTTCGGTGTTTGATATTCGTATTTTACAAACCCCGCATAGTTGACAGTTTCTTTTTCGATCAAATTGGCAGCTTTTGCGGCCAGCGGCGGCGCTGAACCTTTTGAACCCCAAAGCTCTTATCTATCTATTTTTGGAGAAATAATACTTTCTCATTAGAAAAGGCTAGTACCCATTTGTCGGTATTAATATTTTCCTCCTTTGATAACGATTAAAGTTATAGGAGATTGAAAATGATACCTTATAAGCTAATTATAGCCGTATTTTCTGTCCTAATTATGATAGCCGCATTCAATAGCCCGGTTCTGGGGCAGGAAATTGAGCAGTTAAACATCAATGAAGCGACGGTTCAGGAATTAGCCCAATTGCAAGAGGTCGGTCCGAAGTGCGCTGTTAGAATCATCGAGCATCGTCAGAAATACGGTCTGTTCAAGCTCACCGAAGAACTCATGGAAGTCCCGGGAATCGGGCCCCATACGTATGAACGAATTAAAGATCAAATAAGTGCTCAATAAACGATCGATATCCATCATGTAAGCATTTAGAAAACCAGCCACCGCGTTATCCGGGTGGCTGGTTTGTTTTTAATCAATAGGATTTTATTAACCCTTCATCCCAAAGGAGGTACTGTATGCGGAGATTACACCCCTGGATTTCATGGGTCGCCCTAATTGTGGTTATCATGACATGGATGCCGGTATCAGGAGCCGAGGATTCACATAAAATCAACATCAACACCGCCTCAGCAGAGGAACTATTACAGCTGAAAGGAATCGGTGAAAAAAAGGCTGCATCGATCATCGAATTTCGCGAAAAGCAGGGTCCTTTTAAATCCCCGGAAGATCTCATGAAAGTGCCTGGAATTGGAATGAAAACATTTGAAGCCAATAAAGAACGTATTGAAGTTGAATAATTCAATTGGTAAGAAATTAATTTGTAATTTATAAAAATTTGGCGGTTTTTAAGTCAAAATTTATTAAAATTATTTTCCACCTGGCATGCTTTTCGCAATTATTTTATAAATATTTGCTTAAATTTAAGATATTTCTTGACAAACCCCTCTCACGTAAGGTAGCACTTTCGAGC
>JARRJQ010000397.1:0-3496 GCA_037388985.1 Desulfobacterales bacterium
TTCAATACCTTTAGGTCTTATTTTGCTGGGCTTTAAGTATCTTTGCCCAGGTATCCCGCAAGGTGACCGTGCGGTTGAACACCAGGCGGTCTTTTTTGGAGTCTTTTGCGTCCACACAAAAATATCCCAGCCGTTCAAACTGGTAACGACTTCCGGGTTCTGCTTTAGACAGGCTGGGCTCTACCGGACAATTTTTCAAAATTTCAATTGAGTTAGGATTAATATAATCGCTGAAATCTTTGCCTTCTTCGGCCTCGTTGGGATTTTCCTTGACAAAAAGATGGTCGTAAAGGCGGACTTCGGCCGATACCGCCTGCGCCGCTGAAACCCAATGAAGAGTGCCTTTAACCCTGCGTCCATCGGGCGCATCACCGCCTCGAGTTTGAGAGTCGTAAGTACAATGCAATTCGATTACGTTACCTGTTTTGGGGTCTTTGACCACTTCAACGCAGGTAATAAAGTAAGCATAGCGCAGCCTGACTTCGCGGCCCGGAGCCAGGCGGAAAAATTTTTTTGGCGGATTTTCCATAAAATCATCTTGCTCAATGTAAAGCTCCCGGGAAAATGGTATTTTGCGGGTGCCTTTATCCGGATCTTCCGGATTGTTAATGGCATCGAGTTCCTCCACCTGATCTTCAGGGTAATTGTCGATGATAACCTTAAGCGGTCGTAACACCCCCATGACGCGTGGCGCCTGCTTGTTCAAAACTTCCCGGATGCAATATTCCAGCAAGGCGATGTCCACCATGCTGTCGGCCTTTGCCACGCCAATTCGGTCGCAAAAATTGCGAATCGATCCCGGGGTATAGCCCCTGCGGCGCAAACCGGATATCGTCGGCATGCGCGGATCGTTCCAGCCGTCAACATAGCCCTCTTCCACCAGACGGATGAGCTTTCGCTTGCTGAGCACCGTGTGACTGAGGTTAAGGCGTGCAAATTCGATTTGCTGCGGATGGTAGGCTTCCAGTTCGTTGAGGACCCAGTCATAAAGCTCACGATTGATTTCAAATTCCAAGGTACAAATTGAATGGGTAATCTTTTCAATAGAATCTGATAGACAGTGGGTAAAGTCGTACATGGGATAAATCACCCACATGCCGGCGGTACGATAATGGGGTACTTTTTTGATTCGATACAAAGTGGGATCGCGCATCAGCATATTGGGTGACGACATGTCGATTTTGGCGCGCAGCACCTGCTCGCCTTCTTCGAATTCACCGATCCGCATGCGCTCAAACAGATCCAGGTTTTCTTCTATCGAGCGTTCACGATAGGGACTGTTTTTCCCGGATTTGGTCAATGTGCCGCGATATTCCTGGACTTCATCCGCGCTCAAGCTGTCAACATACGCTTTGCCTTTTTTGATCAGTTGGACAGCATATTCAAACAGTTGCTCAAAATAATCGGAGGCATAGTATTCGCGATCTTCCCAATCAAATCCCAACCAGCGCACATCCTGCTTAATGGATTCTACATATTCCACTTTTTCTTTGGACGGGTCAGTATCATCAAAGCGCAGGTTACAGCGGCCTTCATATTCCTCAGCAAGCCCAAAGTTTAAGCAGATGGATTTCGCGTGTCCGATGTGCAGATAACCATTGGGTTCAGGCGGAAAGCGCGTGTGGACGCGCCCATCGTTTTTACCGGCCTTGATGTCTTGATCAATAATATGCTTGATAAAGTTCGGCGCAGGCACATGCTCGCCTACCGCTTTTGTGGCCTTGGTTTCCGATGACTTCATAATTCACATTCCTCTGCGGATGACCATAACATGCATCCGAACCTAAATTAGAATGCATTTTTAAAAAAATCAATCCATGAATTGAAAAACAACGCAGGATTTGAAAACCGCTGAAGTTAACCGGAAATCTCCGTTCGGTATGATAATGAAGAAAGCGAAAATAAGACCTTTGAAGCCCTCAGAATTAGAGAAAGGGGTACCCGATATTCTGGGTACCCCTGAAAGTGTCGGAATGGCTGAGGGACCAGGATTCGAACCTGGGTTAACGGGGCCAGAACCCGTCGTCCTGCCGCTAGACGATCCCTCAGCATTTTGTAATTATAATTAATACATACAGGTATGAGCGCAGTCAAGTCAATTCTTAACCAAGGTTTCAGGTTTCAGTTTTTGGCCCGGAGGGCTTACTTGGTGTCAGGTTACGGGTGTCAGGTCTACAAACATAGGACTGAGGACTGAGTGCTGAGGACTGAGATTGCCCGCGCTAAGGGATGATTTATTGCTCAGTCCTCAGTCCTCAGCACTCATGGCATATCTATTGACCCTGACACCTGAACGCTGAAAACTTTGATTAAGGCTTTGCCTTGATGTAGCGGATAGCTTTTTGCAGCCTTGAAATCACCTTGTCTTTGCCGAGAATGGCGCTGACTTCAAAAATGCCGGGGCTGGCGGTTTTACCGGTCAGGGCCACGCGCACGGGTTGGGCAATTTGACCCAGCTTCAGTCCGGTATGATCCACAACGGCTTTGAAGGCATTTTCCAGGTTTTCTTCAGAAAATTCTTGCAGTTTTTCAAACTGTTCGATCATCAATTGCAGGGATTCAGCCGCAGCCGGATTAAAAAATTTTTTAACCGCTTTTTGCTCATAATCGATTTTGTCGACGAAATAAAAAAGGGCGTTTTGAGCCATTTCTTCCAGCGTTTTACTACGGGCGTGAAGCGTTTCGATGATCTTTTGCAACAGGGCGGTGTCTTTGATCTCCACACTGTGATGCTTTAAAAAGGGCTTTAGCGGTTCCACCAGTTTGTCCGGCGGCATTGCCCGGATATGCTCGCCATTCAGGGCCAGGAGTTTTTCCGGATCAAAGACCCCGGCCGAGCGTCCGATGTGCGCCAAATCAAACACTTCAATGAGTTCCTGTCGCGTAAAAAACTCCTGATCGCCATGGGACCAGCCCAGCCTGACCAGGTAGTTGAGCATGGCTTCCGGAAGGTAACCTTTATCTCTGTATGCCGAAACAGACACCGCACCATGACGCTTGCTGAAGCGGCTTTTATCTTTGCCAAGAACCATGGGAACATGGCCAAATGTGGGCAGCGGGTATTCCAGCGCATGATAGATGAGGATTTGCTTGGGCGTGTTCATGACGTGATCGTCGCCGCGGATGACGGTATTAACCCGCATCGTTATATCATCAATGACGACCGCAAAGTTATAGGTGGGAATGCCGTCGCTGCGGCACAAAATAAAATCATCCAGCTCTTCATTTTGAAATACGATATTGCCTTTGATCACATCTTTCACAACCGTCGTTCCGCTTAAAGGGGCTTTAAACCGAACCACAGCCCCTTCAGTCTTCGGCAGCCCTTTATTGCGGCATGTACCGTCGTACTTTGGCTTCCCGCCGCTGGCCATCGCTTTTCGGCGCATGGCTTCAAGATCTTCGGGTAAACACGTGCAATAATAGGCTTGATCGGAGCTGATCAGACGTTGCAGGTAGTCGTTGTATATATCGAGGCGCTGAGTTTGATAATAAG
>JARRJQ010000398.1:0-3488 GCA_037388985.1 Desulfobacterales bacterium
TCAAGAGCCCCGCTAACCGGCGGGACTTCGCATCTGATTTATTAAAATTCAAGTGCTCAGCAAGCACCGGCCGATCCGCCGTCGCCCTCTGACGAACGCCGGGCTATGGCGGGACAAGTGAAAAAGCGCAGTCCCGCCGCAGGCGGGATGAGCCATAAAAGAGGTCGGTAACGCAGCTATTGAGCGTTAGATGCATTTTTGAGATAGGTTCTATTCAGATAACCCCGATTTCCTTCCCCACTTTTGTAAAAGCCGCAATGGCCGTATCAAGCTCAGCCGTGGTCAGGGCGGCTGAAACCTGAACCCGGATCCGGGCCTTGTCTTTGGGCACCACCGGATAAGAAAAAGCGATCACATAGACGCCTTCGGCCAGCATGGCATCGGCCATCTCTACCGCCGATCTGGCATCTCCCAGCATAATCGGCACAATCGGATGATCTCCCGGATTCAGCTTGAAGCCGGCTTTGGTCATGCTATCCCGGAAATAAGCGGTGTTACGCTCCAAACGGTCGCGGAGTTCAGTGGAAGCAGTGAGGGTCTCCAGGGCTTTGAATACAGCGGCGGCAACGCCGGGAGCCAGCGTATTTGAAAAGAGGTAAGGGCGTGAGCGCTGCCGCAGGATATCAATAATTTCTTTGCGTCCGCTGGTGAATCCGCCGGATGCCCCGCCGAGTGCTTTGCCGAAGGTGGAAGTAATGATATCCACCCGGTCCATGACCCCGTGGTATTCCGGCGTGCCACGGCCGGTGGGTCCGATGAAGCCGGTGGCATGAGAGTCGTCGACCATGACCAGTGCGTCATAGCGATCTGCAAGATCGCAGATGCCTTTAAGGTTTGCGATGACGCCATCCATGGAAAAGGCGCCGTCGGTGGCGATCAATCGGAAGCGGGCATCCCGGGCCTCTTTAAGCCTAACCTCCAGGTCGGCCATGTCGTTGTTTTTGTAACGAAATCGGCCGGCTTTGCACAACCGAATACCATCAATGATGCTGGCATGATTCAGCTCATCGGAGATAACCGCATCCTCGGAACCGAGCAAGGTTTCAAAAAGGCCCGTGTTGGCATCAAAGCAGGAAGAATAAAGAATCGTATCGTCGGTGCCAAGAAACCGGGACACTTTTTGCTCAAGCTGCTTGTGCAGTTGCTGGGTACCGCAAATAAAGCGCACCGAAGACAGACCGTATCCCCACTGCTCCAGTCCCTCCTTTGACGCCTCCACCAGATCCTGTGTGCCGGACAAACCCAGGTAGTTATTGGCACACAGGTTGATCACTTCTTTTCCATCGGCGAGTTTTACACGCGCTCCCTGACGGCCGGCGAGTATTCGCTCGTCTTTGTATAGGCCGCTATCGCGAATCTGCGCCAGTTCCTTGATCAGATGATCTTTCATTTTACCGTACATGTTCTTTCTCCTTGATAATCTTAGTAGGTATAACCGATTTTAAAACCTTGAATTCTAAATGGGTGCAAGATTTTAAACCGGTTTAACCCGTTGGCCCGTTAGCCGGTTTTGACTTAAATTAGATCGCATTCCTTTTTTAACCGGCTCAAGGGGCTCAACCGGCTTAACGGGCTAACCTATTCTGCCCAGTTGAGAATAACCTTCCCCGACTTTCCCGATCGCATAATCTCAAAGGCTTTTTCATATTCAGAATAATAGAAGCGGTGGGTAATCAGCGGGCTGATATCCAAGCCGCTCTGAATCATGACCGTCATTTTATACCAGGTTTCATACATCTCGCGCCCGTAAATCCCCTTGATGGTCAGACCGTTAAAAACCACCAGGTCCCAGTCAATTGCCGTTTTCTGCGGCAAGATCCCCAAAAGGGCGATTTTGCCCCCATGGCACATGTTGGCCAGCATCGAGCGCAGCGCATCCGGATTGCCCGACATTTCTAAGCCCACATCAAAGCCTTCTTTCATACGCAGTTTTTTCTGGGCATCTTCGATTTTCTCGGTGCGCACATCCAGCGTCAGGGTAGCCCCCATTTTTTTGGCCAGTTTCAAGCGGTAGGGAATCACATCGGTAACCACCACAAAGCGGGCACCGGCGTGTCTGGCGATTGCCGCTGCCATGCAGCCGATTGGGCCGGCGCCGGTGATCAGCACATCTTCACCCAGCACATCAAATGAAAGCGCGGTGTGGGTGGCGTTGCCCAGCGGATCAAAGCAGGTGAGAATATCCATCGGGATACTGGCGTCGCAATACCAGATATTGGTCACCGGGATGCTTAAATACTGGGCATAGGCACCGGGTCGGTTAACCCCCACGCCGCTGGTGCGCATGCACAGGTGACGGCGGCCGGCCAGACAGTTGCGGCAACGGCCGCACACCAGGTGCCCCTCGCCGGAGACCAGGTCGCCGGGCTTGAAATCATGAACATTGCTGCCAATCTCCGCCACTCGGCCGACAAACTCATGGCCGACAACCATGGGCACGGGTATG
Organism: Desulfobacterales bacterium; assembly: GCA_037388985.1. Classification (GTDB taxonomy): domain Bacteria; phylum Desulfobacterota; class Desulfobacteria; order Desulfobacterales; family JAHEIW01; genus JAHEIW01. Next base: position 2,447 of record JARRJQ010000398.1, read on the forward strand.
GTTTTCTGGGCCCACTCATTCCAGTTGTAAATGTGAACATCGGTGCCGCAGATCGCCGTCTTGTGTATCTTAATCAGCACATCGTTGATGCCGATCTTCGGAATGGGCACTTTTTCCAGCCATAGTCCCGGTTCAGGCTTGGCCTTTACCAGGGCGTCCATTTTACCTGCCATGTCAACCTCCAAAGATTATGGGCGGACATTGTTGTCGGGTTCGCGGCCCTTAAACCACTTAGAAGTGGTTTCAATTGCACTTCAGCCGTTCACCGAAAAACTGCTGTCCGGATTGATTTCGCGGTTGCGGGAATAAAATCCGGCATCGATCGTAAAACCGATTTTGGGCAGTTTAAACTGCAAGGGCATGCGGTCATGATCCAAATTATGATTTTCAATCTTATCGATCAACTCGGCCATGATCATACCGGCAACCGGTCCGTTTTTATACTGATTGCCGGATGTGCCGATGGCCATATAAAAACCATCAAGATCGGACCGGTCATAGATCGGAATCCAGTCATCCGATACGTCGTAAAGGTCAACAAGGCCCCGTTTTTGGTTTGGAATCGGTAAGGTGGGAATACGGCGCGCACAGCGGTATACTTGGGCGTTCCATTGCAGATCGGTGACCTGCCGATGAAAGTGATCCGGATCTTCCACCCAGTTCTTGGGGTCACATTCGGGATCCTCGCTGCCCACCAAAATGGAATTGCCCAGTTCCGGGCGCAGGTAGATACCGTTATCCCCGTCACCGACTTGAAATCCGTTGTGTTCGAAATCAATTCCTTCCGGGCAAGGGACATAGGCGACTTCATGGCGCAACGCTCTGGTTTTGATTCTGTTTTTTTCTGTGACACCTGCCGTGGGTGTCGCATACGAGGAATGGGATCTTGACCGGATTCGCGAGCGAATGCCGATTTTTGATCTTCACAGCTACTGGCCGGTAACCCGGCCGGAGGAAGATAAGCGCTTTTTCGAACCACGCGACACGCTGCTTGAAGGCGGCATTTTCAGCCCCGGAGGGGGTTATATGTCGGATCCCAAAT
>JARRJQ010000399.1:0-3469 GCA_037388985.1 Desulfobacterales bacterium
CGCCACCTGATGATCGGTTGAAAAGGAATAGGTCGGCGGAATAATGACCGGGTAAGATTGATCTTCCCGGTCAAACACTACCCGAACCTGGGGCTGGGGGACCGATACAATGATCAGTGATCGAGCATCTGCCAGCTTTTGTTGACATTGGAAATCAAAAGAAGCCAGATAAGCGTCGTATAGGTCTTTGTCCAGCAGATCGTTTTTGTGCAGAGTGTCGATTTCTTGTTGAAGCTCCCTGACGTGTGTGATGGATACAATTTTGCCCCGAAAATCCTTTGCTCTTAATCGGTTTTCAAACCTTTTGGTCAATTCAAGACTCTGCATCTTTTTAGCTCCTTATAAATTACTTGACAAATATCTAACCATCAATTACCATTTAACAGGTTATATTAATAGTCCGGTATTTATAACCTGTCAATACATTTTTACTGGTTAAATTGAGATGGTTTAAAAACCTCAGATCATGCTTGAAAGCCCCGCAATTATGGCGGGATTTCGCAGCTGATCTTGCTAATTTAAGGATAACCGGTGCACAAAACCAAAAAACATGCCGGTAATTTAAGTCTTCTGGGGGGTCGGCCATGCCTGGATTTTGTCAATACGCTGGACTGGCGCGGTACCGATCAGCCGGTTGAATTTCTGCATACCTATCATGATCTGGTTGTTTGGAGCCGACATGTGGGCACGATTTCCGGTCAAGAGGCAAAGCGATTATTACAAAAATCGAAAATAAATATTTCGCGGGAAGCCGCGGTGCTGCAAGACGCGATTGAGTTGCGGGAGGTGATTTATCGAATTTTTGCGTCGATCGCCGGGGGCCTGCCCGTTGCCGAAAAAGATCTGGCAATATTTAATCGATATCTTTGCAAAACCATGCGATCATCGCAGATTATCCAACAAAAACAAGACTTTGTCTGGACCACCAAGGGCGATCCGCAAAATCTGGATTGCCTGCTCAACCCCCTGGTTCGTTCGGCAGCCGATTTACTGGTTTCCGCCGAGCGCAAAAGAGTTAAAAAATGCAGCGATCCGGCCTGCGGCTACCTGTTTCTGGATATCAGTCGCAACCTCAGCCGGCGCTGGTGCGATATGCGCGATTGCGGCAACCGCGCCAAGGCCAGCCGCTTTTATAGAAAAAGAAAGGAGTATCGTGATGGCGACCGTTAAATTAATCGAATACGAAGAGGCCAACCAGACCAATGCGCTGGTGGAAGGATTTCAGGTGGAACTCGATGACGTATTTAAAGACGGTGGCCGCCAAAGCTGAATTTAAACCCAAAATAGCCGCATAGAATTGATGTTCGGCTATTTTGGGTCATGGTTTCGAATCATCGCTTAAAGGTATTATTCGATTTTCACCTTATGCCCGCGGCTGGTTTCCTTGAAGGGAACATTGACGGTCAGGAGTCCCGAATTAAATTTGGCCCTGCTTTCTTTGGGCCGGACTTCATGGGCCAGCATATAACAATTGTCATATCGGAAATCCTCGGCCTCGGCTTTTATACAAAAACCCCTGTCACCCATATCAAGGTCCACGCTTTCTTTGGCGGCTCCGGCCAAATCCACCGTAATTACCAGGCCCGAATCACTATCGTTGTGATTGACGTTGATTAAGGGAACCTTAATCCGTTTTTCGTTTTGTGCCATTTTTACCACCTCCTTTTATGAAGCTTTATCTAATTAAATAATTATGGTTTAAGCTCAAATCAAGGAGGATGATTCTGAACCGGTAAGGGTGCAGCTTTGATCGAACATAGGCGGTAAACACAAGTTGCAGGCCGGCCACCGTTGTATCCGTTGGTCAATTCACTTCTTGAGCGGATTCGAACAGCTTGACATATTCACCATACCCTTCTTTTACCAGATCTTCACGGGCAATAAACTTAAGGGCGGCGGAATTGATGCAGTACCTGAGCCCGGTGGGCGGCGGTCCGTCCGGAAAAACATGCCCCAGATGAGAGTCGCCGTGTTTGCTGCGCACCTCGGTGCGCACCATGAAAAACTTATGGTCTTCATGTTCGACGATATTTTCGGGCACGAGCGGTTTGGTGAAACTGGGCCAGCCGGTGCCGGAATCAAACTTGTCCTTCGAAGAAAACAGCGGCTCTCCGGAAACGATGTCCACATAAATGCCTTCCTCGTGATTGTCGTAATATTCGTTGTTGAAAGGCGGCTCGGTGCCGTCCTGCCGGGTGACCTTATACTGCATGGCGGTTAATCTCTTTTTGAGGACCTCGTCTGAGGGCTTTGAATATTTGGAATTGTTCTCTGACATCATGCCCCCTGAGGAGGCGGTAGCCTCAGCGCCCCAGGTGCTCTTGAGAAACCGATCGCGCCCCGATCCCAAGCGATAAAATCTGTACCGCAGGGGGTTATGGCGGTAATAATCCTGATGATAGTCCTCGGCTGGATAAAATTCGGTCAGCGGAACGATTTCGGTGACAATCGGCGCCGAAAACCGGCCTGATTTTTCCAGCTGTTCCTTGGATTCTTCGGCGATGCGCTTTTGCTCCTGGTCATGGTAAAAGATCGCGGTTCGATACTGGGACCCGCGATCCACAAATTGCCCTCCGGCATCGGTTGGATTCACGTGCCGCCAGAAAACTTCCAGCAGTTCTTTATAGGTGATTTTGGCCGGATCGTAGAGCACCTGCACCGCTTCGGCATGCCCGGTTCCGCCGGCGGAAACCTCCTCATAGGTCGGATTCTGCTTTTGGCCGCCGGTATAACCCGAGACAGCTTCAACCACCCCGTTCACTTTTTCAAAATCAGATTCCACACACCAGAAACAGCCGCCGGCAAATGTCGCTTTCTTTAAATTTTTGGATTCTGTTTTCATAAGGGGACTCTTCTCACTTTGTTTAGATGGTTTATCATTGGATTTTTGAAAGCCCAAAAGGATTAAACCTATCAGGATAACAAATGCAATCAAATATATGGATTTCATTTTATTTCCTCCGTTGAAATAATATAGGCACCGCAGGCCGCTATGGCAAAAAAGCCTCAGCGCAATCAGTTGAAATGACCCGGCTGAATCGGTCCCGTGACCGTTTTAGAGTCATAATTGTAATTTCTTTGCATTTAATGAAAAAAATCCCACCACGAAAACACGAAATTTTAGAATCACGAAATTTATCTATTATTTTTTTCGTGGTTTTGTCCTTTCGTGCTTTCGTGATTAATTTATTCTCTTATGTTTCGCCCTATCCAAGTTGCATTTTAAAATACAAACACAATGCTTTTTTGATGTTAAACATAAGCATGTTACGGGCAAAAGCGGTAAAGAATTTGTAAAGATTTGATAAAGATTTAAACCTGCGGATTGGAGGCGGGTAAAGAAAACCAGATATGCGTCCGGCCCTCGGAAATCTGGGCACCGACTTGACCGCCGTGGGCCTCAATCAGCTCCTTGACGATCGCCATGCCGATGCCGGCGCCGCCGTGCTTGCGTGACCGGGACTTTTCG
>JARRJQ010000400.1:0-7674 GCA_037388985.1 Desulfobacterales bacterium
AATCTGGATAAAGTCTTCGAGCCTTTCTTCAGTACCAAACCGGTGGGCAAGGGCACCGGATTGGGCCTTTCCCTCTGTTTCAGCATCATAGAGGCCCATGGAGGGAGGCTGGAGATCAGCAGTCAACCTGGCAAGGGTACAGAACTAAAGGTTATCCTTCCAATTGAAGCGTCAGGAAAGGAGTAGCGGAATGCCAAAACGTATCCTCGTTGTAGATGATGATGAAATGGTTCTGATGGCTTTAGAGGAACTCCTCCGTCCTGCGGGTTATGAGGTCCACACGGTTTTAAGCGCGGCAGAGGCACTTGAGAGGCTGGATCAGAACGGCTACGATCTGTTGGTGCTCGATATTATCATGCCGGAGATGGATGGTTTCAAACTCTGCAAAAGGATCCGGGAAAAAGACGACTATAAAAAGACACCGATCGTATTCCTAACGGCCAAAAGCCGAGAAGAGGACAGGGTAAAAGGCTTGGAGGCCGGAGCCAACCTGTTTCTATCCAAGCCCATATCACCCGAAGAACTCCTTGGAATTATATCGGACACCATCGGCTGAAAAATAGCCTGCCGACCACAAACCCGCAGGTCCCCGTCTTTCTTAGATGGCCCGTTTTAGGCCTAAAATGGCAGGGCTAAACCTAAAAATCGACCTTATTTTTACCTTTTTTACCAAATTATCTATGACTTACTGCGGCCCGAGCCCCTTCCCCCTTCAGGTTCATAAATAGACCACCGGATTTTTCACCTAAAACATATCCACCTTTTCTATTGACTCAAACCAGGGTAAGTGCCAAAAGCCCCTATGCTCGATTCCACTTCAAAAACCCATTGGAAAATTCTCATCGGCATCAGCCTTGTGCACTTCAGCGGTGATTTCTACAGCTCTTATATCAACCCGCTGTATCCCGTATTTATGGAAAAACTGGGGCTGACCCTGGCCCAGGTGGGCTTTCTTTCGGGAGTCTCCCGTTTTTTGATGTTCATCGTACAGCCCTTGTCCGGCTATTGGGCCGATCGCCATCCTTCGCGCAGTTTTATTCTGATCGGTTTGCTTATGCCCATTTTTTTCATCCCTTTGACGGGAATAACAACCGGCTTTTACGGGTTGCTGTTGTGCATTATCATCGGCTCTACGGGGTCTTCCCTGTTTCATCCACCGGCAACGGGTATGGTTCCACAGTATGCCGGCAGCAAGCTCGGTCTGGCCATGTCTATCTTTAACACCTCCGGTACCCTGGCCTTCGGGGTGGGGCCCATATTCATCACCTGGTATGTTGCCCGGTTCGGTCCCAGGGCAATGCCAGTGACAATGGTCCTCGGGCTTTTGATCTGGATGTATTTCTATTTTGTCATCCCCAAACCCCAGGGGGAAGGCATGGCCCAATACGGCTTTTTTGAGACGCTGAGGCAAACCCTGGGTGGTGTCTGGCAACCCATCCTGTTGATCTGGATCGTGATGGTTATGCGAGCGCTGGTGGGTCAATCGCTGATGACCTTTATGCCGGTGCTCTGGGTGCAGAAAGGATACAGCATCGTCTCTGCCGGCATCCTCTTTTCCATCTTTACCATTTCAGGGACGTTGGCCGGCATTCTCTGCGGCCATCTTTCGGATCGCATGGGATACAAAGGCATATTATGGATTACGCATGGCCTCATGACCCCTGCGCTGCTCATGTTTTTGTTGGTTCCCGGCAAATGGATCTATCCGGCCACGATATTGGCCGGCGGCTTTAATATGGCTTCCCTGCCCATCGGTGTGGTGATGGCCCAGAAAATCGCTCCCAAGGGCCGCTCGATGGTGGCCAGTCTCATGATGGGACTGGCCTTTGGAACCGGTGGAGTCCTGTCTCCCGTCGTCGGTAAACTGGGAGATATCTTTAACATCCAGAGCGTGCTCATGGTTTTGGTTTGCATCCCAATATTCTCCCTTATTCCTATTTACTTTATACCGGAAGTGGACCATCACACTGATTAGAAATTTTGATAAGATCGTGTAGAATTCAGGTGTTTGCCATATCCATCTAAATTCATATCCCAACTGTGGATCCTGATCCCGGGGTCGGATCAAGATAACTAAAAGCAATCATTTTGGCATTAAAAACATGGTGTTAAAGGCAAAAAAGGGGCAATTTTTCAATTCTTTTTATTTAATTACAAAGAGTTAGCATGGCCAGACCCCGGAAAGATTAATCCATTTTCAAGCTTTGCCCTGCATCGGCTTGTCTGTTTTCGATTTCTTCTTTTGCTCAAAATGTCCAGGTGGAGGAAAAGTCCTTTTCCTGGTTGAAAAACTGATCGAATCAGTCGGGCAGACGTCCCTGCAGGTATAGCAAGCAAAACAGTCCGGGATGGTTTTCTTGTCTTGTTTTAAAATTGCTCCCATGACAGTGGACGGACAAGCTGTTACGCACTGCTCGCAAGCGATGCAGGTTTCATAATCAACGCTTATCCTGATTCGGCTGGCCTTTTCAATAAGCCAACCCACTAGTCCGAAGGGACAGAAAAAATGGCACCACGGCCTATAGATAAAGAGGCTCAATATAAGGAGTATCCCGACAAAAATAACACCTGTCAGAGAGAGATAAGCCGGTTTATATATCTTAAAGGGGTCGAGCGGATCAATAATATCAGCACCCCATGCAAAAGCGACAACTATAAATAGAAACAGAAAAACGGCACGTATTCCGTTGGAAATGGCAAATGGCACCTTAATTTGCTGGCCTATGATAGCTTTTTTCCGGGCAGTTTGATTTATCCTGAATATCAGGTCTTGTAGAACGCCCACCTGGCAGCCCCACGCACAAATGAATTTATTGGCAATAAAGACAATCACCAAAAAGATTGTGAGGGCTATCATGCGGGGTGGAAAGATAGCGCCAGTTGAGCCATAGAGGTGAATGGCATCCTTAACCGTTCCCATGGGGCTTGGGTCAGAACCCATTATAACACCGAAAATTAAAACCGAGATAAAAAGGGCCGTTTTCCTAATGTTTGAGTTAGCCTTTCGCCCTCTTAAAAATATAAAGACCGCTGTAAGAAAAGCGAACCACAGACAAAATTTAATGATAATTTTCAACCAGTTCTTACTTTCATGCTCTGCAGCCAAAGCAAGTTTTTTTATAACCAGAGATTTGATTTGTTCGGCCGTGCCATATTCGAATAGTTTTCTTTCAAGGTCTGATTTGGTCTGTAGCCCAAATATTTTTTTCAGCGCGGGATTTGGCAAGCCATTGGCTTGACCGAAATCCTTCAGCGTCATGTCTTCACTGATTGTCCATTTCCCGGGTTCCGGTAGGGTTTCAGGTTTTCCACCCCAAAGCCGATTGGAAATCATTGACAAAATAATCACCAAAGCAATGAGCGATAAGAATAAAACAACCGTTTTAAAAGGCTGCGGGTTAAGCATGCATCTATACTCCCAAATATTGAAATTGAGCTGTAATTATTTTCCAGAATTGTGAACTATTGTTGGCGGTAGGCCCCAGGCTTCGGGAATAACCGAACAATCACAGACAAAAAGGTTTTGATATTTTGTCATGAGATTTGAGTCTAAGAGGTCCCCGACCTTTACGGTACCGCCGGGATGGGACGCAAGATAAGGTGTCTTAAATATTCCTTTGGCCCCGGCATTTTTTAAGATCGCTTTTGCGCGTGCATATCCTCTTTTTAGCTTCTGTCTTTCCTGCTTATCTAAAATTTTACGCACACCTCCTTTGTCGGTAAGCTTACCACCCAGTTCGTCTTTTGATTTTACCATTATCTGAGAGTGTTTCTTCTTGAAAACATCTTATCAAATCTTAAAACCCCGGCTGCTAAAAGCGCAGTAGTACCGAACGGATGCGCCATATCTGTCATCATATAACCCTCATCTTCCAGATGGACACCTGCGGTCATTGGAATTTCACTATCGGGAACTTTAATATCTTTTACCGTGCCCCTGACCCCAATGAGTGGGTCAAAAAAATAATCATAACCGGCTCTTTTAATACCACTTGCTCGAAGTATAACCGGCGTCCCTATGCCGCCTGCGGAAATAATTACTGTCGGCGCCATGGCTTTAAATCTCTTAGAGCCCTTTTCATATTCCACTCCAATTGCCGTCCCATCATCAAACAAGACTTTTTTTACCTTTGCTCCGTTTATGAGTTTCGCACCGTTCGCTAAAGCCTCCTCAACATACATTCTAGCATTCCACTTCACTCCATGCGGATCTCCATAATGACCGAATTCATATCCAGGCTTCCACCTGTCTTGATACATGAATTTATCCAGTTTTTTCCAATTGTATCCAAGCTCATTAGCACTCTGCATGATTCGATTCGACATTGGACCAACCATTTCATCTTTAAGAGGAGCAACTGGAAGCTCTTCTCTCAGCTCATTTACCTCGGTGCTGATATCTATTCCGTAAGTCTTTAGCATATCGAAAGGGACAGGAAACGCAGTGGCATAATAATGGATTGTACTTCCTCCGGTTGTGATGCCCCTGACAACCCCAAGCAGCTGTGGAGTGATGAGCAAACTTCGGCCCGGAAACAAAAGTGTTTTGGCTCCTTGCCATAGACTCCCTGTTAATGGAGCATTATCGCCCCATTCCAGAATAAGTACTTTTTTCTTTCTTTTCGTTAGCGCCTTTGCAACTGTGGCGCCGCCAGGTCCGGATCCTACAATTATAAATTCAATTTGTTTGATATCCGAATCCATGATCAGTTCTCCCAAATAAAATTATTTATGGGTTCAGAAAATCGAATTGAACTCAGAAACTTACTGTTTGATCAATTTGATCAGAATACAAATGATATCCTTTTTCAAGTCAAGTAAATTTTATTATGATGATTGTAAATTCATATCCGTCCAACGACAATTTTTCTTAGTATTGAGCGGAAAGACAAAAGGGCATGCCGCAGCGTAGTCACTCCTATAGCGTGACGAAGACGGGCTTGCCGCGGCAAAGCTCGCTAAAGCGACGATGGGCCTGCCGCGGAGAAGCTTGCAAGAGCGAAGACGGGCCTGCCGCGGCGTAGTCACGCTCATAGCGTGACGAAGACGGGTCCTCAGCACTCAGTCCTAAATTTTTGGACCTTGCGCCTTGCGCCTTGAGCCTTGTGCCTTTGAACAGCCAAAATAAAAAGGCTTGTATCTTGATTCAATAAGCCTTATTCGATAAGAAAACCTTATCCGGGAAAATCCACCACACGAAAGGAGGAATCATCATGCCTGGTAGAGTATTGCAGATTAATTTTAAGACTAATGTATCCGCCGAGGAATTTCAGAAAGAGGCCCTGCAGATTGCCAACGATGTCGCGAATGTGCCGGGACTTCGCTGGAAGATCTGGATTGTGAATGAGGAAACCAGTGAGGCCGGCGGGCTTTATCTATTTGACGACCAGGCTTCAGTGGAAGCCTACCTGGCAGGGCCAATAGTGGCCGATTTGAAGTCCAAGCCGCCGGTCATCGAAATTTCATTCAAGCAATTCAATGTGGTCGATGATAATACGGCCATCACGCGCGGGCCGGTTTGATTCGCCAAGAGGGCTCCTCTACGCTGATTTGTCTCTCACACAGAGAGCACATAAAATATAAATATAAGGATGTCCATTAATATATAAATAACTTACCGTTTAGCAACTGATACTGATTTTCGCTGGCAATTTTTTCCCCGCCGCACCGCAACGCTAATAGCTGGCTGGTTGAGGTCTAAGCGCTTGGCCAGATCGGTTGCGATCCTTGTCGTCTTTAAAGATATTGCGTTGCTCAATTCCTCTGATGATAATGTGGTGAAGCGCTCCTTGGGCCTGCCAGCCATCGCGAGCCGCCACGTCCGCCATCGGCTGCGCCTCAGGCAATGCCGGGCGGGCTCAGGCAAGGCGGGCTGGCATATAGGCGGGCTTTACGAGGCATAAATTGTCTTTCCCATCTTTGCTGCGGCAACTTATTTATATATTAATGGACGTCCCCCTCTACCCCACCTTTAAAAATAAGGAAAAGTCGGATAAGTATGTCAATGCCCTTCGCAAAGCAGGTCTGCCAGAATAGATAAATCCCCTTGAACCACAATCTTTTTATTACGGATCAGTTTCAAACCCTATAGCCAGAAGGTGAGCCTATGTCCGCTGAACAAAAAGCCACACGCAAACTAAGGGCGATACTGAGCGCAGATGTTAAGGGGTATAGTCTCCTCATAGCAGATGATGAGGCCTTCACGATTCAGACACTCCAAGCCCATCAGCATTTAATGTCGAATCTCATTACACAGTATTCGGGTCGTGTCGTCGATTCACCCGGCGATAACTTGTTGGCTGAGTTCCCAAGTGCGGTTGATGCTGTTGAATGTGCTGTGGCAATTCAGAAAAGGTTAAAGAAAGAAAACGATCGATTTGTTGAGGGCAAGCGTCTGGAGTTCCGTATGGGTATCAATATCGGAGATGTAGTTCAAGACGGAGATCGTATATACGGAAGCGGTGTGAATGTTGCTGCAAGGATCGAGGGTATTTCCGACCCCGGAGGGATATGTGTATCTCGCAGTACATATGATCAGGTCAAGGATAAACTTGACTTTATCTTTGAGTACGTTGGTGAACAAGAGGCAAAGAACATTAAAGAACCAGTGAGGGTTTACAAGGTTCTTCTGGGCTCAGATTCACTAAAGCAGCTGGTGACCGAAAGGCTTGAGCAACCCGAAAAGCCTTCCATTGCAGTCTTGCCTTTCGATAATATGAGCGGTGATCCCGGACAGGAATATTTCAGTGATGGGTTGACTGAACAAATTATCAATGGACTTTGCAAGGTTTCAAACTTGTTTGTAATCGCCCGGAACTCCAGTTTTGCTTATAAAGGTAAATCAGTCAATGTGCTGCAGATTGGGAAAGAATTGGGTGTACGATATGTCCTTGAAGGAAGTGTGCAAAGGGCGGGAGATCGTGTGAGGATAACAGCCCAACTTATAGATTTGACCACAGGATATCATTTATGGTCTGAAAACTTCGATCGTGATCTTTCGGATATTTTTGCCTTGCAGGATGAAATAACATTAAGAATCATTGAAACGATGCAAATAAAACTGACCATGGGAGAACAGGCGCGTCTATGGGCGGGCATGACAACAAATATTCAGGCTTTTGATATGCTGATGCGTGGATTAGATACCTTCTGGCAAACCAACGAAAAAGCTAATAAACAATCACAGCAATTTTTTGAGCAAGCTATCAACACCGATAAATCTTACGCTATGGCATACGCCTGGTTAGGCTTTGCTCACACTAGCGATATATTTTATGGGTGGAGTAAATCCCCAATAAAATCCCTTGAGCAAGCTGAAATGTGTGCAGAAAAGGCGCTGGCACTGAATGATTCTTATGATCACGCACACCTTTTATTGGCATGGACTTGCATGGCAAAGAGACAATATGAGGAAGCCATTAAAGAAGCAGAACGGGCCATTGAACTTAATCCGAACGGGGCTGATATCTACGCTTCTTTAGCATTTATACATTGTTTCGCAGATAATACTGAATTGGCCATTGAATTGGCTAAAAGGGCATTACGTCTCAATCCAATTCCACCTCATTTCTATTATACAGTTCTGGGAATTGCTTACCGGATTGAGGGACGATATACGGAAGCGATAGGGCTGGTAGATAAATGCTTAATTGAAAATCCTGACAATCTGCAGGC